>NZ_CP075715.1:4518525-4868525 GCF_024584805.1 Streptomyces sp. FIT100
CTACCGGGTTACTGACCTTAGCCAAACTCCGAATGCCGGTAAGTGAGAGCGCGGCAGTGAGACTGTGGGGGATAAGCTCCATGGTCGAGAGGGAAACAGCCCAGAGCATCGACTAAGGCCCCTAAGCGTACGCTAAGTGGGAAAGGATGTGGAGTCGCAGAGACAACCAGGAGGTTGGCTTAGAAGCAGCCACCCTTGAAAGAGTGCGTAATAGCTCACTGGTCAAGTGATTCCGCGCCGACAATGTAGCGGGGCTCAAGCGTACCGCCGAAGTCGTGTCATTGCAGTACATACCCCCAACGGGGACTGTGATGGGTAGGGGAGCGTCGTGTGCCGGGTGAAGCAGCCGTGGAAGCGAGTTGTGGACGGTTCACGAGTGAGAATGCAGGCATGAGTAGCGATACACACGTGGGAAACGTGTGCGCCGATTGACTAAGGGTTCCTGGGTCAAGCTGATCTGCCCAGGGTAAGTCGGGACCTAAGGCGAGGCCGACAGGCGTAGTCGATGGACAACCGGTTGATATTCCGGTACCCGCTTTGAAACGCCCAATATCGAGCCCATTAATGCTAAGGCCGTGAAGCCGTCGGGTGCGTCTTCGGACAATCTCGGAGTGGTGGAGCCGCCGGTCCAAGGTGGTAGTAGGTAAGTGATGGGGTGACGCAGGAAGGTAGTCCAGCCCGGGCGGTGGTTGTCCCGGGGTAAGGGTGTAGGCCGTGTGGTAGGTAAATCCGTCACACATTGAGGCTGAGACCTGATGCCGAGCCGATTGTGGTGAAGTGGATGATCCTATGCTGTCGAGAAAAGCCTCTAGCGAGTTTCATGGCGGCCCGTACCCTAAACCGACTCAGGTGGTCAGGTAGAGAATACCGAGGCGTTCGGGTGAACTATGGTTAAGGAACTCGGCAAAATGCCCCCGTAACTTCGGGAGAAGGGGGGCCACGTCTGGTGAGGGAATTTACTTCCTGAGCTGGGGGTGGCCGCAGAGACCAGCGAGAAGCGACTGTTTACTAAAAACACAGGTCCGTGCGAAGCCGTAAGGCGATGTATACGGACTGACGCCTGCCCGGTGCTGGAACGTTAAGGGGACCGGTTAGCTCCATTTCGGTGGGGCGAAGCTGAGAACTTAAGCGCCAGTAAACGGCGGTGGTAACTATAACCATCCTAAGGTAGCGAAATTCCTTGTCGGGTAAGTTCCGACCTGCACGAATGGCGTAACGACTTCTCGACTGTCTCAACCATAGGCCCGGTGAAATTGCACTACGAGTAAAGATGCTCGTTTCGCGCAGCAGGACGGAAAGACCCCGGGACCTTTACTACAGTTTGATATTGGTGTTCGGTTCGGCTTGTGTAGGATAGGTGGGAGACTGTGAAGCGGCCACGCCAGTGGTTGTGGAGTCGTCGTTGAAATACCACTCTGGTCGTGCTGGATGTCTAACCTGGGTCCGTGATCCGGATCAGGGACAGTGTCTGATGGGTAGTTTAACTGGGGCGGTTGCCTCCTAAAGAGTAACGGAGGCGCCCAAAGGTTCCCTCAGCCTGGTTGGCAATCAGGTGTTGAGTGTAAGTGCACAAGGGAGCTTGACTGTGAGACCGACGGGTCGAGCAGGGACGAAAGTCGGGACTAGTGATCCGGCGGTGGCTTGTGGAAGCGCCGTCGCTCAACGGATAAAAGGTACCCCGGGGATAACAGGCTGATCTTCCCCAAGAGTCCATATCGACGGGATGGTTTGGCACCTCGATGTCGGCTCGTCGCATCCTGGGGCTGGAGTCGGTCCCAAGGGTTGGGCTGTTCGCCCATTAAAGCGGTACGCGAGCTGGGTTTAGAACGTCGTGAGACAGTTCGGTCCCTATCCGCTGTGCGCGTAGGAGTCTTGAGAAGGGCTGTCCCTAGTACGAGAGGACCGGGACGGACGAACCTCTGGTGTGCCAGTTGTTCTGCCAAGGGCATGGCTGGTTGGCTACGTTCGGGAGGGATAACCGCTGAAAGCATCTAAGCGGGAAGCCTGCTTCGAGATGAGGACTCCCACCTCCTAGAGAGGGTAAGGCTCCCAGTAGACGACTGGGTTGATAGGCCGGATATGGAAGCCAGGTAACTGGTGGAGTTGACCGGTACTAATAGGCCGAGGGCTTGTCCTCAGTTGCTCGCGTCCACTGTGTTAGTTCTGAAGTAACGAACTCGCCTTTTGCTGGCTGGTAGTTCGATATCTTCATAGTGTTTCGGTGGTCATAGCGTTAGGGAAACGCCCGGTTACATTTCGAACCCGGAAGCTAAGCCTTTCAGCGCCGATGGTACTGCAGGGGGGACCCTGTGGGAGAGTAGGACGCCGCCGAACAATCATTGACCTCAACCCCCGGACAACGTCCGGGGGTTGAGGTCTTTTTGCGTTGAGGAGAAGGCGGCGGTATGCGCGGATCCGGGTCGGGCATGGGAGACGTTCCTCCTGATTGCTCGTGTGATCCGTCTACCCATGGGTAGGGGCGGGCCTTACGCTGTGCCGCCATGACGGATGCGCGGTTGCGGCGTGGGCGGGGATCACTGGCGTTCGGCTTCTTCGCGCAGGGGGTGACCTTTGCGCTGCTCGTGACCCGTATCCCGGCGATTCAGGACCGGTACGGGATATCCGACGGCCTGCTGCCGGTGTTCCTGGCGGCCGTGCCGATCCTGGCCGGTGTCGGCAGTGTGGCGACCGAGAAGCTTGTGGCGCGTGTGCGGCCAGGGGTCGTGCTGAGGTGGTCGCAGCCCGTGGTGCTGCTGGCGCTGCTGGCGGTCGGTGCCGGTGCGGAGATGTGGCAGCTGGCGCTCGCCCTGGGGGCGTTCGGGCTGGCCGTCGGTGCGCTGGACGCGTCCATGAACATGCTCGGGGTGAGCCTCCAGCAGGCGTACGGGCGCAGCATCATGCTCGGCTTTCACGCCACGTACAGCCTGGGCGGGATCGTGGGGGCGTCGCTCGCGTGGGCGGGGGCGCACTGGGATCTGGCGCTGGTGGTGTCGTATCTGCCGGCGGTGGCGGTGCTGCTGCCGGCCGCGCTCGTCGGGAGCCGGTGGTACGTGGACGCGGAGCGCCGGGAGGGCCGGGCGGGTCTGGAGGAGGGGCCGCGGGCTCCGGCGGTCGCGTTCTCGGTGTTGCTCCCACTGTGTCTGGTGATGACGTTCGCGTACATCGGGGACTCGACCGTCTCCAACTGGAGCGCGAAGTACCTCCAGGACGTACTGGGCAGCTCGGAGGAGCTGGCGACCGTCCCCTACAACGCCTACATGGTGACGACGCTGCTCGGGCGTGCCGTGGGGGATCTCGGGGTGCGGCGCTTCGGGGCGGTCGCGGTCGTGCGGTGCGGGACGGTGCTGGCCGCGGGCGGGTTCGCGGTGGTGGCGGTGGCACCGGGCGCATGGGTGGGGCTCGGGGGGTTCACGCTGCTGGGGCTCGGGCTGTGCGTGATCGTGCCGCAGACGTTCGCGGCGGCGGGGCGGGCGTTTCCCGGGGCGGCGAGTGATGTGGCCGTGGCCCGGGTGAATGTCTTCAACTACGTGGGGTTCGTGATCGGGTCGCCGCTCGTCGGCGCGCTCGGGGACGCGTGGAGCTACCGGGGCGCGATGCTCGTCCCGATGGTGCTGGTCCTGGTGACGCTCGTGTATGCCCGGTCGTTCGCGACGGAGTCCGACCGATACGGTGGCGTGCATGAGCGGCCGCGCACTGTTGATGTGGGACGAAGCGGTAACGAGGTATGACTTCGGGCCCGACCATCCGATGGATCCCGTACGGCTTGCGCTGACCATGGGGTTGGTGCGGGCGTACGGGCTGGACCGCTCGGTGGACGTGGTGGCGGCGAAGCCGGCCGGGGAGTCGACGCTGCGGCTGGTCCACCGCGAGGACTATGTGGCCGCCGTGCGTGCGGCGTCCGAGAACCCGAGGGCGGCGGACCAGACGTACGGGCTGGGGACGATGGACGACCCGGCCTTCGCCGGTATGCACGAGGCGTCCGCGCTGATCGCGGGCCAGTCCGTGGGGGCGGCGGAGGCCGTGTGGCGGGGGGAGGCCGAGCACGCGGTGAACTTCGCGGGCGGGCTGCATCATGCGATGCCGGGCGCCGCGTCGGGGTTCTGCATCTACAACGACGCGTCGTTGGCGATCGCGCGGCTGCTGGAGCTGGGGGCGGAGCGGGTCGCGTACGTGGACGTCGACGTGCATCACGGGGACGGGGTGCAGGCGGCGTTCTGGGACGACCCGAGGGTGCTGACGATCTCGCTGCACGAGCACCCGAGCCTGCTGTTTCCGGGAACGGGATGGCCGGAGGAGACGGGCGGCTCGGGGCCGGGGGAGGGCTCGGCCGTCAATGTGGCGCTGCCTGCGGGGACGGGCGACGAGGGGTGGCTGCGGGCGTTCCACGCGGTGGTGCCGGAGCTGCTGGCGGATTTCCGGCCGCAGGTGCTGGTGACACAGCACGGGGCGGACACGCACTTCGAGGACCCGCTGGCGCATCTGGCGGTGTCGCTGGATGCGCAGCGGCTGGTGCAGGAGGCGTGCCACGCGCTCGCGCATGAGTGCGTCGAAGGCGGGCGCTGGGTGGCGCTCGGCGGCGGGGGGTACGCCGTGGTGGATGTTGTGCCGCGGTCGTGGACGCACCTCGTGGGGATCGCGGGGCATGCGCCGGTGGACCCGGAGTCGGAGGTTCCGTCGGCATGGCGCGATGAGGTGTACGCGCGTACGCGGCAGTTGGGGCCCGGGCGGATGACGGACGGGCGGACGCCGCAGTGGCGGGCGTGGGAGTCCGGGTACGACCCGGCGGACCGGCTGGACCAGGCGGTGCGGGCGACGAGGCGGGCCGTGTTTCCGCTGCGGGGGTTGCTGGCGTAGCGGACGCAGGGTCGCTGCGCTCCGCCGGACGCCTCGGAGAGGCTCTTGATTACGCCAACTGTGCGCATTTGCCGGGGTTTTGGCTCGCTCGCTGCGGGGGTGCGGGAGCATCGGCACGTGGTGAGCAGGGGAGCGTTGCGGGCGCATTTGTTGGCGTCGAGGCTGGCGGGGCCCGTGGCCACGTCCAGGGAGGAGAGTCTGCGCAGCTATCGGCTGTTCGCGGCGCGGGATCCGCGGGTGATGCTCGGGCTCGATCCCGAATGGGCGTGGGACGAGCGGGACTTGATCGCGTTGATGGCCGACAAGTGCGGGGTTTCGGGTGACCCCGGCCATGTGTCGGGGCCGGATGTGATCGACCCCGAGAGGACGTTGAGCGGGCTCGACGCGTTCGCAGAGCGGCTCGGAGATGCGGCCGGGCGGCAGGCTCCGGTGCTGTTCGGGACCGGGCACCCGCATCGGCTGCTCGGGTTCTACGCCGAGCTGGCAGACGCATTGTCGGCGGCGGGCTGTCCCGTACTCACACCGGCGCAGGGGCGATGTGTCGACATAACGACCCGGTTCGGCGTACGTACGTACCACCTCGACTACGTACGACGGGTCGCGCTGATACGGGAGCCCGGGGCGGCGGACCCCGCCCACCATGCCGGCGTACATACCCACTCACCCCTACCGATTCGGGTCGCACTGGACGGGCTGGCCGAGGCCGGCTTGCCGCTGCCCGCGCTGGTCGTGGGGGACCACGGCTGGGTCTGCGGGGCAGGTCAGCTGGGGTTCGACGCCATAGGGCTGGCCGATACGGACGACCCGGCGCTGTTCGTCGGCGAGGCCGAGGGGCGCGTAGCGGTCACCGTTCCGCTTGATGACGCCGTGCGGTCCGATTACTACCGGCCGCTAACTCGCTATGTAATCAATCGAGCGTGTCTGTCACAGTAGACGGCCGATGGCTGCTCCTCTTCCCCACTCGCATCACCCGCCCCTAGTCTGGGGAGTGAGCGCACAGCGACGAAGAGTCACCGGAGGGGAAGCCGGTGTGCGTCGCGTGCGGAAGGTACAGGTGGGTCATGGCTGCTGCTGGCGAGAGGCCTCTCAACGAGGTCAAGTTCCTGACCGTGGCGGAAGTCGCCTCGGTGATGCGCGTGTCGAAGATGACCGTGTACCGCTTGGTGCACAGCGGTCATCTGCCGGCCATCCGGGTGGGAAGGTCCTTCCGGGTTCCGGAGCAAGCGGTTCACGAGTACCTCCGCGAGTCCTTTGTGGGGGTCGAGTCCGCCTGAGGCACCCCTCGGATTACGAGCTCGGAGCTCGGGCCGGTAGGCTAGGCCGACGTAGGTCGTGTGGGCCCAGACGCCCCGCACCGAGTGAAGAGAAGTGAGCGAGGGTAGTCGTGGGCTCTGTTATCAAGAAGCGGCGCAAGCGGATGGCTAAGAAGAAGCACCGCAAGCTGCTCAAGCGCACGCGTGTTCAGCGTCGCAACAAGAAGTAAGCGGCGGCTGTCCGTGAACGGCGCGGCCCTTCCACCGGTATTCCGGTGGAAGGGCCGCGGTGCGTTTCGGGGCCGTCCATTCCGGAGTCCGTTCCGCGGTGCGTCGTACGGCGTTGGGGGCAATGAGCCGTGAAGACTGTCCTGCGGTCATCACAGCGCAACATCAACCCGCTACGGTGACGCCTAGGGGAGAACCGAACGGAAGGCGCTGATCTTGGGCAAGGTCGTGCTCGTCACCGGTGTGGCCCGGCAGCTCGGGGGCCGCTTCGTCCGTCGCATCCAGCGGGACCCCGAAGTGGACCGGGTGGTCGGCGTCGACGCGGTGACCCCGGAGCACGGACTCGGCGGCGCCGACTTCGTCCGCGCGGACATCCGGCAGCCGGCCATAGCGCGTGTGCTGGCCGAGCACGGTGTCGACACCGTCGTCCACATGGACGTCACCGGCACACCACTGGGATCGGGCGGCAGGGCCTCGGTCAAGGAGACCAACGTCATCGGCACCATGCAGCTGCTCGGTGCCTGCCAGAAGTCGCCGACCGTCCAGCGGCTCGTCGTCAAGTCCAGTACGAGCGTGTACGGCTCCGCTCCCCGCGACCCGGCCGTGTTCACCGAGACCACCCCGCCCAAGTCCCTCCCCAGCGGCGGCTTCGCCAAGGACGCGGTGGAGGTGGAGGGGTACGTACGCGGCTTCGCCCGCCGCAGGCCGGACGTGGCGGTGTGCGTGCTGCGGTTCGCGAACATCCTCGGACCGCGCGCCGACTCCCCGCTCGCCGACTACTTCTCGCTGCCGGTCCTGCCGACGGTCTTCGGATACGACCCGCGGCTCCAGTTCGTCCACGAGGACGACGTCATCGACGTCCTGCGGATCGCCTCCCACGAGCCGCGCCGCGGAACCCTCAACAGCGGCACGTTCAATGTCGCGGGCGACGGGGTGCTGCTGCTGTCGCAGTGCTCCCGGCGGCTGGGCCGTCCGACGGTGCCGGTGCTGCTGCCGGCCGTCACCTGGGTCGGCTCCGCGCTGCGTACGGTCGGCGTCACCGACTTCTCCCCCGAGCAGATCCGGCTGCTCACCCATGGGCGGGTGGTGAGCACGGTCCAGATGCGCGAGACGCTCGGCTTCACCCCCGCGCACACGACCGCGGAGACCTTCGCGGAGTTCGCGCACAGCCGCGCGCCCGGGCTGCTGCCACCGGAGGCCGTGGCCAGAGCGGTGGACAAGATCGCCGCACTGCCCGAGGCGGCGGGCTGCGGAAAGCGCAGTGCGGACGGCACGGCGGACACGGCGGCGGACACCGCGGCGCGTCCTGCCTCGACCAGCACTCACAGCGCCGGATAAGCCGGATAAGGAGCGCAAGCAACAATGGCGGACGCCAAGGTCATTCCGTTCGACGACGACCGGTCACGTGCGGGCGCGTCGCAGCGTCCGTTGCGGCGACGCTCGGGGGCAGGCAGGCGCAAGACCTCTGCCGACGCCGTTGCGGTGCGCGAGGTGCCGGTCGGCGCGGTGCCCGGACAACCTGACAGAGAGCTGCCCGGTGCGGTGGGCAGCGGCACGGCATCCCCCACGAGCGCCCGCGCCGCGCGCGAGGGTGCCGCCCCGGTGTGGGGTGCATCGGGCCAGGGCCATGAGCACGGCGAGGAGCAGCCGGACGAGGCGCGTGATTCAGGTATGCAGGAGACGGGCGGCGAGTCCGGCCGGGGCAACTGGGACCGGCGTATCGCGGGCGGTCTGTCGTTCCTGCGGCGCCGGCTCACCGGGGACTACGAGGTCGACGAGTTCGGCTACGACAAGGAGCTCACCGACCAGGTGCTCATGTCGCTCGTGCGCCCCCTGTACGACAAGTACTTCAGGGTCGAGGTCAAGGGCATCGAGAACATCCCGTCGCACGGCGGGGCGCTCGTGGTGGCCAACCACTCCGGGACGCTGCCGCTCGACGGGCTGATGATGCAGGTCGCTGTGCACGACAATCACCCCGCGGACCGCCATCTGCGGCTGCTCGCCGCGGACCTGGTCTTCGTGCTGCCGGTGATAAACGAACTGGCGCGGAAGGCCGGTCACACGCTCGCCTGCTCGGAGGACGCGGAGCGGCTGCTTCAGCAGGGTGAGGTCGTCGGGGTGATGCCCGAGGGCTTCAAGGGCATCGGGAAGCCCTTCAGCGAGCGCTACAAGCTCCAGCGCTTCGGGCGGGGAGGCTTCGTCTCCACGGCGCTTCGGGCGGGCGTACCGATCGTGCCGTGCTCGATCGTCGGGGCGGAGGAGATCTACCCGATGATCGGTAACGCGAAAACGCTCGCGCGCGTGCTGGGGTTCCCGTACTTCCCGATCACACCGACCTTCCCCTGGCTGGGGCCGCTCGGGGCGGTGCCGCTGCCGACGAAGTGGACGATCCAGTTCGGGGAGCCGATCCCGACGGACGGCTATCCGCCGGAGGCGGCGGAGGACCCGATGCTGATGTTCAACCTGACCGATCAGGTGCGCGAGCAGATCCAGCACACGCTGTACAAGCTGCTGGTGCAGCGGCGGTCCGTGTTCTTCTGACGGGCCCAGGAAGGGAGAAGGGAGGTGGGGATACGCTCCCGGGCGTATCCCCACCTCCCTTCCGTCAGCTGTGTACGGAGTACGGACCTAGTCGTCGTTGTCGTCGTGCGTATCGATTCCGAAGCCGGGGAGCAGCCCCGGCAGCAGCGGCGGGATCGTGATGTCCGGCGTGGGGGCCGCTGTGCCCTGGCCGACCGGGAGCGACGGCGACGCGCTGTTCTGCGGCGGGTCGAGCAGGCCGCCCGTGTTGCCTCCGAGCAGACCGTCGTCCTCCGCCGCGCCCGAGCCGGACGGGTGGGGCTGACTGCCGGGGACCGTGCTGCCCGCCGCCGGCGCGGACGCCGACGGGTGGTCCGTACCGAACGAACCGGATGAGCTGCTGGAGCTCCCGGGGGACGAGCCGGGCTGCTGTGGGCCGTCGCTCCCCTTCTCGGGAGTGGCGGGCAGCAGCGACTGGAGCGGCCGGACCTCCTGGTCTATGGCGTCGAAGACCGAGTTCACCTCGTCGCTGACGTCGGTGAGCTGCTGCGGGAGCCGGTCCCGCAGCCCGTTCCACATGTCTCGGTGGGAGCGGGAGAACGAGGACAGGGTCGCGATGGGGCCGAGCGAGCCGTCCCGTTCGTACGCCTGGTGGAGCAGCCGGTGGCCCTCGCCGGCGTCGTGGCGCACCGCGGTCAGGGCGCGCCGGACCTCGCCGAGCGACTCGTGGTCCAGCTCGCCGGCCCGGCCGCGCTCCATGAGTCTGCGGGCCTCGCTGAGCCTGGTCGACGCCTGGTCGAGGTAGAGCCCGCCACGGTCCGCGTCGTCGTCGGCCATGCCGAGCTTGAGGTCCTCCATGCCCCGCTTCAGCCCGTAGAGCGAGTCACCCGGGAGCGCGTCCGAACTGGCGGCGGCCACCCCGCCGAAGGCCCCCGCGGCCACGCCCACGGTGAGCCCGCCGGCAGCGATGCCCTTGGACCAGCGGGAACGCGGGCGCAGTTTCCGGAGCGGGGACGCCCGGTGGGCGCCGCGGCCGGAGGTGCGTCGTTGGTCCGGGACGGTGGGGCCCCGGGACGCACCCCCTTCAGGGGCCGTGCCCTCGCGGAACATGGCCTCCATGGCGGCGACGAGCTGGGCTCGCTGCACCACTTTGACCTCGGGGTCCAACTCGGGCTTCGGCAGCTCACCGAGGCCGTTCGCCAGGGCCAACAGCCGCCCCTGTTCGGCCGGTTCGGCCGAATCCTCGGGCTGCTCGGCCGCCGCGCCCCGGAGCGTCTGATCCTCCAGGGCCTGGGCGAAGGCGTTCGCCCGCCGGTGTGCCGAAACGTTCGCGATCACTGGCGGCACCTCCTCTCGTCATGACGGTCGACTCCCCGGGAGGTCCGGAAGGTTGCACACCTTGAGCACATCCACACGAAAGAGTGATGAGCCGCGGGCATGGCGTGACCACAGGGAGCCTGCATTCCGCACAACGAGCGGTTCGGCAGTTGGGTTACGCGCGAAGGATGATCGGACCAGTGCGTCATCAGCCGCTCACGATGGGTGAGTTGGAGGTACAGGACAGCGTGGGGGGCTGGTTCGCGTGGGGGGCCGGTGGGTCAGCGGGCATCGTCGGGGAGAAGTCTCGCCAGAGTTCGGACGGCACGGTATTGCAGGGTCTTGATCGCACCTTCGTTCTTGCCCATCACTCGGGCGGTCTCGGCCACCGACAGCCCTTGCAGGAAGCGCAGCGTGACGCATTCCTGCTGCTGCGGATTGAGCTTGCGGACGGCCTCCAGCAGCGCCGCGTTCGAGAGCGACTCGAGCACCGAATCCTCGGGGCTGCGCTCGACCTCGTTGGCGTCGAGCATCTCGCCGGTGGTCACTTCCAGTCGGAAACGGCTCGACTTGAAATGGTCGGCGACCAGATTGCGGGCGATGGTGACCAGCCACGCTCCGAAGTCGCGGCCCTGCCAGGTGAAGGTGGAGATGCGGCGCAGGGCGCGCAGGAAGGTCTCACTGGTGAGATCCTCCGCCGTCGCCTTACCGCCGACGCGGTAGTAGATGTAGCGGTAGACCGTGTCGCTGTACTGGTCGTAGAGGCGGCCGAAGGCCTCGGCCTCGCCCGCCTGGGCGCGCTCGACGAGCTCCATCATGCGGGCGCTGTCGCTGTCCGCGCTCGGTCGGCGGGCGGTGGTCGAGGTGCCCGCGCGGCCACCCCGTCTTCCCACTGCCGCGCCGCCGTCCGCCAGGGCGTAGCAGGGGCCGGCAGGGCCGAGGGCGGCAGGGCTCGGCGCGGCGAAAGCGGGGACGGCGTACGCGGTGGGGACGAAGCCGCGCAAGTGGTCGAGGACCGTTGCGCGCAGCGTAGCCAGGCCCGAGGCGTCAACCCCGACGTGTGGGTACACGGGACTCCCAGAGGCAGAGCTTCCATCACGAGCAGTGCGGGACCGTTCACTCGTCGTGGCGACGTGTGGGGTCCTTAATGCGTCTGAGGAGAATAACGCTTCGTACAGGCAGTGCTACACCCAGTTGCTCAAATCATCGATTCCGTCGCTTCTGTTACGGCAAAGCGGCGGATCAAGTAGCAGATTGTGATCGATTGCTGATCGGATTACTTCGTGGTCTGTTTCGGCCCGTGATGGGTTGTGCTCATGTGCCCGTATCCGGACTGGCGGGGGACGCGGGCGGGTAGGAGGGCCGGAATGCGGCGTGTCGCTTCCGTGTGCGGGAAGACGCGGGAAGGTGAGCCACCCGCTCGCACAGACCTACGACGGGGTGTACGGCAGCGGCGAGGCGTACGTCAGCGGCGGCGGCGGTGCAGGGCCACTGCCGCGGCAGTGCCGCCCGCCAGTGCGCCCACGCCCGCGGCGGCCGGGATGCCGACCTTGGCCGCCTTGCGGCCGGTGCGGTAGTCGCGCAGCCGCCAGTCGCGCTCCCGCGCGTGCTTGCGCAGCTTGGTGTCCGGATTGATCGCGTACGGATGCCCGACCAGGGAGAGCATCGGGATGTCGTTGTGCGAGTCGCTGTACGCCGCGCAGCGGGCCAGGTCCAGGTTCTCGGCCGCCGCCAGGGCGCGCACCGCCTCGGCCTTCGCCGGGCCGTGCAGCGGCTCCCCGACGAGCTTGCCGGTGTAGACGCCGTCGACCGACTCGGCCACGGTGCCGAGCGCACCGGTCAGGCCGAGCCTGCGGGCGATGATGGTCGCGGTCTCGACGGGTGCCGCGGTGACCAGCCAGACCTTCTGGCCCGCGTCGAGGTGGGCCTGGGCGAGGGCGCGTGTGCCGGGCCAGATGCGGTCGGCCATGTACTCGTCGTAGATCTCCTCGCCGATGGACATCAGCTCGGAGACGCGGTGTCCCTTGACGATGGAGAGGGCGGACTCGCGGACGTCCTGCATGTGGTCCGGGTCCTCGACGCCGGCGAGCCGGAACCAGGTCTGCTGCCAGGCGAACCTCGCCAGCTCGCGGCGCTGGAAGAACTTCCGCTTGTACAGGCCCCGTCCGAAGTGGAAGATCGCGGCGCCCTGCATGACGGTGTTGTCGAGGTCGAAGAAGGCTGCGGCCCGGACGTCCCCGACGACGGGGAAGTCCGGCTCCTTCTTCTTCGCCTCGCCGGCGTCCCGGTCCTCGGCCTCGGCGTCGAACTGCATCGAGGTCTTGCGGGCTGCCTCGGCGGCGGCCTCGCCGGCGAGGACGCTCCGGGCGGTGGCGGAGCGCCTACGGGGGGTGAGCCATCCCAGTGCGGCCATGGCGTGAGCATAGCCAGTCAGTTCGGAACTTCCCGACTCACGGGGATGCCATGGCGTGAACTCTGGGCGGCCGGATTGTTAAACCCGGCCGTTCGGGCACGGGATGGGCCCGGCCGAGGGGGCGGAGAATGGGGGGCATGAGTCCTCTGCTGCGGCGCACGAAGAAGAAGGCCGGCGAACGGGTCGTGACCTTGATCGGAAAGCCCGGGTGTCATCTCTGCGACGACGCCCGGGCCGTGATCGAGGAGGTGTGCGCCGAGACCGGCGCCGCGTGGGAGGAGAAGGACATCACCCAGGACGAGGAACTGCACAAGGCCTACTGGGAGCAGATTCCGGTCGTCCTGGTGGATGGTGAACAGCACACCTTCTGGCGCGTCGACGCAGGCCGGCTGCGCCGCGAGCTCATGGCCTGAGCGCAGGGGCCCCGCGGTCCGGGCGCGAGCTGGGGTGTGGACCCGAAAGGCGGTTACCATCGTGGGCGTTTTGTTGGGGTCTCGGGGGCGAGGACGTGAGGAGTGTGTACCGCTTTGCCCCCTTCGGGTTTGCAACGGACGGGACCCGCCCGCGGTTCCGGAATCACGGCTCCGACCTGCGTGACCCCGGTCACTTTGCTCGGACAAAGCGGACACCATCTTTGTGCACGCGTTCACAAAGACATAGCCTGCATTCGACGGGGCGGTCCTGGGACGTACGGCCGCCTGCAGCCTCGCTCATCCCGCAGGAGCACCGTGGCAACTGGCCGAACTCACCGACCGGCGACTCGTAGCCGAGGAATCCCCGAGGCCACCGTCGCCCGGCTTCCGCTGTATCTGCGCGCACTGACCGCGCTGTCGGAGCGTTCCGTGCCGACGGTCTCCTCCGAGGAGCTCGCGGCCGCGGCCGGGGTCAACTCCGCGAAGCTGCGGAAGGACTTCTCGTACCTCGGCTCGTACGGCACCCGGGGCGTCGGCTACGACGTCGAGTACCTCGTCTACCAGATCTCCCGCGAACTCGGCCTCACCCAGGACTGGCCGGTCGTGATCGTCGGTATCGGTAACCTCGGCGCCGCGCTCGCCAACTACGGCGGCTTCGCCTCCCGCGGCTTCCGCGTCGCCGCGCTGATCGACGCCGACCCGGCGATGGCGGGCAAGCCCGTCGCGGGGATCCCGGTCCAGCACACGGACGAGCTGGAGAAGATCATCTCGGACAACGGCGTCTCCATCGGGGTCATCGCGACCCCCGCCGGAGCCGCCCAGCAGGTGTGCGAGCGGCTGGTCGCCGCCGGTGTCACCTCCATCCTCAACTTCGCGCCGACCGTGCTGTCGGTCCCGGACGGCGTCGACGTCCGCAAGGTCGACCTCTCTATCGAGCTGCAGATCCTCGCCTTCCACGAGCAGCGCAAGGCCGGCGAGGAGTCGGAGGCGGACGCCGCCCTGCCGCCGGTGGGAGCACCCGGCGCCGGCTCGGCCACGGCTGCCGCCGTGGCCACGGGCTCGGGCGTCTCCGCCGCGGCCCCTGCGGCCGCGCCCGCGGCCGCCGGTGCCACGACGGCCGCGCCCGCGGCCGCCGCAGGAACCGGAACCGGTGCGGGAGCCGCCGCTGCCGCGAGTGCGGGCGCCGGCCGGAAAGGACCCGACGGGGACGTCCCCGCCGTGATGCCGGCATGAGCCTCCTCGTCGTCGGACTGAGTCACCGCAGCGCCCCGGTCAGCGTGCTGGAGCGGGCGTCGCTGACCGCTGACACCCAGACCAAGCTGCTTCAGGACACGCTCGCCGCGGAGCCCGCGGCCGAGGCGGCCGTCCTCGCCACCTGCAACCGCATCGAGCTGTACGCCGACGTCGACAAGTTCCACGCCGGTGTCGCCGAGCTGTCCACGCTGCTCGCCCAGCACAGCGGCGTCGGGCTGGAGGAACTCACTCCGTATCTGTACGTGCACTACGAGGACCGGGCCGTCCACCACCTCTTCTCGGTGGCCTGCGGCCTCGACTCGATGGTCGTCGGCGAGGGCCAGATCCTCGGCCAGATCAAGGACACGCTCGCGCTCGGGCAGGACCAGCACACCGCGGGCCGGCTGCTGAACGACCTCTTCCAGCAGGCGCTGCGGGTCGGCAAGCGCGCCCACAGCGAGACCGGGATCGACCGGGCGGGACAGTCGCTCGTCACCTTCGGCCTGGAGCAGCTCTCTCAGGGCCTGCCGGTGGACGAGTGGGCACGCGGCAAGCGGGCGCTGGTCATCGGCGCCGGTTCGATGTCCTCGCTCGCCGCGGCCACGCTCGCGCGCGCCGGGGTCGCCGAGGTCGTCGTCGCCAACCGTACGCAGGCCCGTGCGGACCGGCTCGTGCAGATCCTGACCGAGGCGGGCGCCGCCGGGGTCGCCTCGCGTGCCGTGTCCATGGACGCGATCGGCGCGGAACTGACACGAGTCGACATCGTGGTGTCCTGCACCGGTGCGACCGGGCTCGTCCTGACCGGCCAGGCCGTGGCGGAGGCCGTGCCCGGCGGCCGGGAGGCGCTCGGCGCCGCGGAGGCGGCCCTGGCCGAAGCGGCCGCCCACGAGGGCTCGGACCAGGCCGGCATCACCGAGGACGCCGAGATCATCGCGCGGCTCGCCGGATTCGACCGCGTGGCCGAGAACCCCGCCGTGCTCGCCGACCCCGCCGACGACGGCTGCCCGGTCGGGCTCGACGACAGGGCATCGGGAGCCGCGGTCGACGCGGACGACATGGGCCTGCACGGCGCCTGGGTGGAGAACGCGGCGGCCGACCGCCGCGGCGCCCCCGGGCGGCGTACGGTCCCCGCTTCCGCGGGGGACACGGGACCGGTGCGCCTCGCTCTGCTCGACCTGGCCATGCCCCGTGACATCGACGCCGCCGTGCACCGGATCCCCGGCGTCCGGCTCGTCGACATCGAGTCGCTCGCCGAGGCGTCCGCGGACGCCCCGATGGCCGCCGACGTCGACCAGGTGCGCACGATCGTCTCCGACGAGGTCGCCGCATTCGGCGCCGCGCAGCGCGCCGCCCACATCACGCCGACCGTCGTCGCGCTGCGCACGATGGCCGCCGATGTGGTGGCGGGCGAGGTCGCGCGGCTCGAGGGCCGGCTTCCGGACCTGGACGAGAAGCAGCGCGCCGAGATCACCCAGACCGTGCGCCGTGTGGTCGACAAGCTGCTGCACGCGCCCACGGTCCGGATCAAGCAGCTCGCGGCCGAGCCGGGCGGCGCCGGGTACGCGGACGCGCTGCGGACACTCTTCGACCTCGACCCGGAGACGGTCGCATCCGTCAGCCGGGCCGACCTGAACGACGCCGACGTCAAGAACCGAGGGCGGGTATGACCGAGAGGGCCGAGAAGGCTTTGAGGCTGGGGACCAGGCGCAGCAAGCTCGCCATGGCCCAGTCCGGGCGTGTGGCGGAGGCGGTGACCCGGGCCACCGGCCGTCCCGTCGAGCTCGTCGAGATCACCACGTACGGTGACACCTCCCGGGAGCACCTGGCGCAGATCGGCGGCACCGGGGTGTTCGTCACCGCGCTGCGCGACGCGCTCGTCGCCGGTGAGGTGGACTTCGCGGTGCACTCGCTGAAGGACCTGCCGACCACGCAGCCCGCCGAGTTGGTGCTGGCCGCGATTCCGCGCCGCGAGGACCCGCGTGACGTGCTCGTCGCCCGGGACGGCCTGACGCTCGACCGGCTGCCGCACGGCGCCCGGGTCGGCACCGGCTCGCCGCGGCGGATGGCCCAGCTGAACGCGTACGCGCGCTCGCACGGGCTGCAGATCGAGACCGTCCCGATCCGCGGGAACATCGACACCCGCGTCGGATACGTCCGCAACGGGGAGCTGGACGCCGTGGTGCTTGCCGCGGCCGGGCTGAACCGTATCGGCAGGACCGAGGACGTGACCGACTTCCTGTCGGTCGACGCGGTGCTGCCCGCCCCCGGCCAGGGGGCACTGGCGGTGGAGTGTCTTTCGGCCGATGCCGAGCTCACCGCTGCGCTCGCCGAGCTCGACGACCCGCACACCCGGGCCGCCGTGATCGCCGAGCGCTCCCTGCTCGCCGCCCTGGAGGCCGGCTGCAGCGCACCTGTGGGTGCGCTGGCCGACCTGCTGGCCGACGGACAGGTTGTTCATGAGATGCGCCTGCGGGGTGTCGTCGGTACGACCGACGGCTCTACGTTGGTGCAGCTGTCCACCACCGGTCCCGTACCCACGTCGCACGACGACGCGGTGGCGCTCGGACGCGAACTCGCGACCGAGATGCTCGCCAAGGGTGCGGCCGGTCTTATGGGGGAGCGAGCACTTTGAGCCCCACCACCACTGCCACCTCTGCCTCTTCCGCGTTCTCCGCATCAGGGCACGTCACCTTCCTCGGCGCCGGTCCCGGCGACCCGGGGCTGCTGACGCTGCGCGCCGTGGAGGCGCTGGCGGGCGCGGACGTGCTGATCGCCGAGCCCGATGTCCTCGAGGTCGTGCGCGGCCATGCGCGGGCCGGCGTGAGCACGCCTGAGCTGACGGTAGTTGACGACGTGTCAACGCCCGTCGGGGTCCCTGTGTTGAGGGACGCGACCAATCTTGTCATGGAGGCCGCACGGGGCGGCAAGCGGGTCGTCCGTGCGGTGGGCGGTGATCCCGGTCTGGACGGCAACGCAGGTCAGGAGATGCTCGCCTGCGCGGCGGAGGGCATTCCGTTCGAGGTCGTGCCCGGTGTCGCCACCGTTGTGGGCGTGCCCGCGTACGCGGGTGTGCCGCTGCGCGACGCGCAGGGCACCGATGTGCGCTTCATCGACGCCCGGACCGCCGACGACCGGTGCTGGACCGAGGTCGGGGCGTCGGACGGCACGGTCGTCGTGTCGACCACGCTGGACGCGGTGGCGGCCGCGGCGGGTGAGCTGGTGTCCGCCGGACGCAAGCCCGACACCCCGCTGACGGTGACCGTCGCCGGTACGACGACGCGGCAGCGGACGTGGACGGCGACGCTCGGGACGATCGCGCAGATCTTCAAGCAGACGAAGGTGCTGCCGTCGCCCGAGGGCCACCGGCCCGCCATAGCCGTGGTCGGCGAGCGCAGCGCCGCGGCTCAGCGTGAGCAGCTCGCGTGGTTCGAGTCCAAGCCGCTGTTCGGCTGGAAGGTGCTCGTGCCGCGCACGAAGGAGCAGGCGGCGTCGCTCTCCGACCAGCTTCGGTCGTACGGTGCGGTGCCGCACGAGGTGCCGACGATCGCCGTCGAGCCGCCGCGGACGCCGCAGCAGATGGAGCGCGCGGTCAAGGGGCTCGTCACGGGCCGCTACGAGTGGATCGCCTTCACGTCCGTCAACGCCGTCAAGGCGGTGCGGGAGAAGTTCGAGGAGTACGGGCTCGACGCGCGGGCGTTCGCCGGCATCAAGGTCGCGGCGGTGGGCGAGCAGACCGCGAAGGCGCTGGTCGAGTTCGGTGTGAAGCCGGACCTGGTGCCGAGCGGGGAGCAGAGCGCCGCCGGACTCCTGGAGGACTGGCCTCCGTACGACCCGGTCTTCGACCCGATCGACCGGGTGTTCCTGCCGCGGGCCGACATCGCCACGGAGACGCTGGTGGCGGGGCTCATCGAGCTCGGCTGGGAGGTCGACGACGTCACCGCCTACCGGACCGTACGGGCGTCGCCGCCACCGGCGGAGACGCGTGAGGCGATCAAGGGCGGCGGTTTCGACGCCGTTCTCTTCACGTCGTCCTCGACGGTGCGCAACCTGGTGGGTATCGCCGGGAAGCCGCACAACGTGACCGTGATCGCGTGCATCGGCCCGGCGACCGCCAAGACCGCGGAGGAGCACGGGCTGCGGGTGGACGTGCTGTCCCCCGAGCCCTCGGTGCACAAGCTGGCGGAGGCCCTGGCGGACTTCGGCGCCCGCCGCCGTGACGCGGCGCTCGAATCGGGCGACCCGGTCACCCGCCCCAGCGAGCGCAGGCCGGGCGCCCGGAGACGCCGCACCACGTAGGCGACGTGGGCGCGGAGCCTCCGGACACCGGACATGCGAGAGGGCCCCTTCCCGGGTTCGGGGAGGGGCCCTCTGCTGTTGCGGGAGCCGGTACGGGTCAGCTCTCGGCGTTCGCCCGGCGGCGGCGCCACCAGACCAGGCCGCTGCCGGCCACGACGGCCGCGGCGGCGATGCCTGCGATCAGGCCGACCGGGGTGCTGCTGCCGGTGTCGGCGAGGTCGCCGTCAGGGTCCTCCGGCCGGGTGGTGGCGGGGGGCTCGCTGGGCGTCGGTGCCGGGTCCGTCGGCGTCGGGGTGGGCTTCTCGGTGGGCTTCCCGGTGTCCGTCGGGGTCGGGGTCGGTGTGGGCGTGGGAGTGCCGCCCTGGGAGCGTCCGGCGCTGTTGCCGCCGAACATCAGGTAGCCCTCCTTGTGGGGGTCGTCGGCGATCGTGTCGACGGCGAAGCCGACGGTGCGGGGCTTGTAGCGCTGTTCGGTCCGGAACGTGACGGGGTTCATGTTGCGCTTGGGCTGCTTGGAGAAGTCGACGCCGCCGACGGTGTAGGTGTAGATGTCCTGACCGTTGGACCACTTGTACTTGAAGGTGCCTTCGGTGAACGCCTTGTAGTAGCGGTCCCAGACCTGCTTGCCGGTCCACTCCTTGTGGGGGGCGCGCAGCGCCCAGCGGCTCACGTCACCTGGCTCTTGCGAGGAAGCCCCGGCGTTCACGTCGGGGAGGAATCGCATCCGGTACTGGTGATGCGGAGCATCACGGCAACGGGAGGTGAGGGGGGCGGAGCGCCCGCGAGGGCTGCCAGGCGGAGCCGGGAAATGCGTACGTCCGTGCGATGTGGTCGCGAGTTGGGGTGAGGGTGTGCGATCTGGGCACGGGTGTGCGGGGTGCTGTTTAGGGTCGTGGTCATGAAGGTGGTCGTGCGGGTGAAGCTCCTGCCGACACCCGCGCAGGCGGCGGCGTTGGAGGCCACTCTGCGTGCCTGCAATCGGGCCGCCGAGCACGTCTCACGCTTCGCGTACGAGTCAGGCGTCAAGGACCGTAACCAGCTCCAGAAGGCCGTCTACACCGACATCAAGGACGTGTTCAGCCTGTCGGCGCAGCCCGCGGTGCGGGTGGTCAAGAAGGTCGTCGATGCTTACGCGGCGCTGTCCGCCCAGATGGAGGGCGGGCTGCTGGGCCGTCCGGCCCCGAAGCGGTACCGCAAGGCGACCGGGCACCCGATCGGTTTCCGGCCTCAGGCGGCGCAGCCGTTCGACGACCGGTGTCTTTCCTGGCAGACGGATGCGCGGACGGTGTCGATCTGGACGGTCGACGGGCGGATGCGCGGCGTGCGCTATACCGGGCAGGCCGGTCAGCTGAAGGCGCTCGCCGAGTACCGCAAGGGCGAGTCTGACCTGGTCCAGCGTGGCGGCAAGTGGTATTTGCTCGCCACCTGTGAGATCCCGGAGCCGGAGGTGGCCGAGCCGGTGGACTTCATCGGCGTGGACCGTGGGATCACCAATCTCGCCACCACCTCGGACGGCGCCAACTACCAAGGCCGCCGCCTGGGCCGCTATCGGCGCTGGCAGGCCCGCAAACGCGCCGAACTCCAACGGAAGAACACCCGGTCCGCCACCCGCCGTGCGGCCCGGCGGTCCCGGAAGGAGCAGCGTCATGCCACGCACGCGAATCACAAGATCAGCAAGGAGATCGTGTCCGTTGCGCAACGCACCGGTCGCGGGATCGCCGTCGAGGAGCTCGACGGGATCCGGGACCGGGTACGGCTTCGACGTGACCAGCGGGGCACGCTCTCCTCCTGGCCGTTCCACCAGCTCGGACAGCACCTGGCCTACAAAGCGAAACGGGTCGGAGTGGCGTTCATCGAGGTGGATGCGGCGTACACCTCGCAGCGCTGTCCGCGCTGCGGGCACACCGAGCGGGCTAACCGGCCCACTCGGGACCACTTCTCTTGTCGTCAGTGCGGCCTCGCTGGGCCCGCCGACCACGTCGCCGGGATCAACGTGCGCAACCGCGCACGCTCGGCGTGGGTGCTCGTCACCGCACCCGTCCCGAACACCGCATAGCCTTGCGCGGCGATTGGGGAGATGCGACCCGTGACCGCCCTGTCGTAGGGGGCAGTCGGGAGCGCGACGAGGCGTGAACACGACCGAGCCTGTGCATAATCGCACAAGCTCGGCCGTTCACGGCCGAGAGGGTGACGGTGTTTCCCCGTTTCCCCCGGGAGCCCTGGAAGAGGGGCAGATTCCGCCTGTGCGGGCGCCAGGGCCCCCTGGTCATGTGGGCGCCTGCACAAGCCGTCTCACCCTAGGGCCTCAACTCGCGGGCGTGACACGGTTTTTCTGATGTGGCATGTGTGAACTCCGTGCAGATGCCCGGTCGTTAATGCCAGGAGCGGGGATAGGGTTGACGGCTGTGAGTGACGAGACCTGGGACCCCGAGGACGAGCATGCCGCCTGCGAGCGCATCGACCGCCGGCACGCCGACAACCCCCGCCTCACCGGGTGGCTGGCCGAGCAGCGAGACCGCTTCGACGACTGGGACCGCCGCGAGGGCCGCCACGGCGGCGGATGGGACTTCTCGGAGCCCTCCCTCGACCGCATGGAAGCCCTCATCCGCGAACACATCACCGGCCCCGACGACCTGTTCGCCCAAGAGCACACCGAGCTCGTGCAGGTCGCCTGCTGGTACGTCGGCGAAGTCCACAACCGCACCCGCGGCACCCAGTGGCGCATGGACCCCGAACCCGCCGACACCCACCCCTGGTCCAAGCGGCCTTACGTGATCATGCCGTTCGAGCGGCTGCACGCGTACAAGGACCCCGAGGGCATCGACTACGACGCCCGCCCTCAGCACCACCCCCTCAGCAGCTTCCTCAGCCTCCTGAGCACGGAGCCCACGGCCGGGGAGGGTGGGGGTTCGCTTCGCGGCGAGCTCGACGACTACCGCTGACGCCCTACCCTCGCCCCTACCGTTGTGGGCATGCGTTCCGCGTGGGGGGTCCCCCAGGACGAAGTCGTAGGGGGAGGAACGGGTGGGCACAACCCCCGACCCCGGGTGCGTACCCGGTTGGCTCCGCCCGGCTGGGCCGGAGACGTTGCCCCGATGGGGCTGAAGCATCGGGTCCGGGCAGGCGCCCGGTGGGTCCGGCCAGGCGCGGTGGGTGGGGGCCGGGGGCCCTCTGGGGTACCTCCTCGGAGTCGGATGGCCAAGAACCGCACCCGATGTTGACCGACTCCTCCAGGGGCACGCGGGCGGACCCCCACCCCGCCCGGTGGGCAGGTGCGGACCGCAGCCGCACCGTCCGGCACGGTGTCGGTAAATGGCCCCCGCCCACGGGCGTAGCGTGGGCGTATGACTGCGTACGGATCCTTTCCCGGCACGCGGCCGCGTCGGCTGCGTACCACCCTCGCCATGCGCCGTATGGTCGCCGAGACCCGTCTCGACCCGGCCGACCTGATCCTGCCCGCCTTCGTGCGGGAAGGCGTGAGCGAGCCCGTGGCGATCGCCGCGATGCCGGGTGTCGTGCAGCACTCCCTGGACACGCTGCGGAAGGCCGCCGTGGAGGCCGTCTCCGCCGGGGTCTCCGGGATCATGCTCTTCGGCGTCCCCGAGGACGACAAGAAGGACGCGGCCGGGACGGCCGGCACCGACCCGGACGGCATCCTCCAGGTCGCCATCCGCGCGGTGAAGGCCGAGGTCGGCGACGAGCTCGTGATCATGTCCGACCTGTGCCTGGACGAGTACACCGACCACGGCCACTGCGGCGTGCTCGACGCGGAAGGCCGCGTCGACAACGACGCCACCCTGGAGCGCTACGCGGAGATGGCGCAGGTCCAGGCGGACGCGGGCGTCCATGTCGTCGGCCCCAGCGGCATGATGGACGGCCAGGTCGGCGTCGTCCGCGACGCCCTGGACACCATCGGCAAGGAGGACGTGGCGATCCTCGCGTACACCGCGAAGTACTCGTCCGCCTTCTACGGCCCGTTCCGCGAGGCCGTCGCCTCCTCCCTGAAGGGCGACCGCAAGACCTACCAGCAGGACCCGGCCAACCTCCGCGAGTCCCTGCGCGAGCTCGCCCTGGATCTGGAGGAGGGCGCCGACATGGTCATGGTCAAGCCCGCCGGCCCCTACCTGGACGTGCTCGCGAAGGTCGCGGACGCGGTCGACGTGCCCGTGGCCGCGTACCAGATCAGTGGTGAGTACTCGATGGTCGAGGCGGCCGCCGAGAAGGGCTGGATCGACCGGGACAAGGCGATCCTGGAGACCCTGACGGGCATCCGCCGGGCAGGCGCGAAGATGATCCTCACCTACTGGGCGACGGAAGCCGCCCAGAAGCTCGCCCGCTGAGCGAAGGCCCCTGCCCTCCGACGCCCGCCGCGCCGCTTCCGAGAGCCCCGCTGTTCCTGGTGAACAGCGGGGCCTCGGCGACTGATGGGGCCTCGGCCCGTGGCAGGTTCAGGTGCGCGCGTCAGTCCCACCAGAAGGACCAGGCGGGCTGGTCCAGGACCGCCTTGGCCGCGTACTCGTGCAGGTCGGCGTAGCTGCCCTGGGTGATGTTGTCCGGGCAGAAGGCGAAGTGCTCGGCGGCGACGGCCTCCGCCTCGTCCGAAGTCGTCGGCGGGGCGGCGACCGAGACGACCAGCTGGTCGAAGGTGAGCGCCACGACGCGTATGCCGAAGCGGTCCTCCCACGAGCGCAGGACGGAGCAGAGCCGCGCCACGTCGTTCTCGTGGTTGAGCGGCCCGGTCCAGCCCAGCGCGGCCGGTATGTCCGCACTGCGGCGGGCGGGGACGAGGGCGAGGCGGGCGCGCGAAAGCCACGAGTCCTCGGCCGAGAGCGCGTCGGCGATGTCGGCCGCGACGTCGTCAGGGGCCAGGGCGGGGCTGGTGGCCGAGGCCAGTCCGGGCCAGGTGGAGTCGTCCGGGTGGTCCTCGGGGGCGGACAACTCGTCCGCCGCGTACTCCTCCCAGAAGTCTTCCAGAACCTCCTCGGCGTCATGATCGCCCGGATAGGACATCATCGCCGGGGCCAGGTCCCAGTCTTCGGGCTGTTGGTTGTGGGCACTGCCGCCCGAGCCGATGAGGACGGGGTGCAGACCCGCGGCCTTGCGGGCGGGCAGGAGTGCGGACCAGTCGCCGGGGCGTGCGGGATCGTCCGCGGACCAGAGGAGCGGTTCGTGCCAGGGGCCGTCGATCGTCGCGTCGATCAGCCGGCCGGGCGGCAGTTGGAGGCCGAGCGACCGGCCCGAGGGGTCGGTCGCCAGCTTCGGCAGGGGATTGGGAAGCATCGCCATGCTCCGAAGGTAGAGGCCGCCACTGACAACGGGCGGCCCCCTCCCCATCGGTGCTCAGTACACGAGTGCGTCGGACATGTCGCTCTGCCAGTACGAGACGGCCGCGTCGTCGGTCTTGAACGTGTCCGCAGGCAGCGTCAGCTTGACGGGCGAGCCGACCGAGCCGCTGCCGTTGCGCGGGGCGAAGCTCACCCGCAGGACCTTGGCCGTGCGGCCGCCGCTGATGTCCTCGCCCTGGAGCAGGACCGAGGCGTAGGCCGACTGGCCCGGGTCGAGCATGACGACCGCCTGCGGGTGGCTGTCCTCGATGAACTGGGTGGGGGACTGCTCGTCGTCGAACTGAAGGAGGGGCGCGCCGTACGCGGCGCAGGGCCGGGAGCCCGTGTTGGTCGCGGTCAGCAGCAGGTGGTTGATGGGCCGCGAGACCTTGCTGGCGACGACCTTGGTGTTGGCGCTGGTGCAGGTGGCGAGGGCGGCGGCGCTGTCGTCGCCGCTCCCGCCACCGCTGGTGCCCTTGCCCGGCTCCTTGCCGCTGCCGCCGGTGCCGCTGCCGCTGCCGGAGCTCTTGCCACCGTCGGTGTCCGGCGTGGCGGAGGCGCTGCTGCCACCGGTGCCGGAGGACGGGGTGGCCGCCGGTGTCTCCGACGTGGTGGCCGTCGCCTTGCCCGAACCGGCCGGGTCGGCCGCCTTGGCCGTGTCGTCGCTCTGGCAGGCGGTGAGGGAAAGGCCGGTGAGGAGGGCTGCGGTCGCGGCGATGGCGGTGCGGGTACGGACGGTGCGCATGGTGGTTCGACTCCCCGTTGGGTTTCGTGAATTCAGTCGTTGCGTCCTGCTGTCCACAACCTTGCGGGGGTGGTGGATCGTGGGACAACCGACCGGGGACAATGTGGGAAGCTGGAACGCCGGGACGGTGTCTGACCTGCTGAAATACCCCCGGCCTGGAATGCGCACCTGGAACGGCCGAGCAACGGGGGAGGGCCAGTTGGCCACAGGAACGGACGGCTTCGCAGGGTTGCTGGGCGCACTGAAGGAACGCTCCGGGCGCAGTTACGGGGCGCTCGCCAGACAGCTGCACATGAGTACGTCCACGCTCCACCGTTACTGCAACGGCGACGCCGTCCCGACGGAGTACGCCCCTGTGGAGCGGTTCGCGAGGTTGTGCGGGGCGACATCGGAAGAGCTGGTGGAACTGCACCGGCAGTGGATCCTGGCCGACGAGGCCCGTAGGCGCGGCCGGGTCGCGGAGCCGGCGGCGGAAGCCGAGCCGGCAGCGGAAGCCGATCCGACGCCGCCGACCCCGGTCGCGGACGCACCCTCGGAGGCGGTCGACGCGGCGCCTGAGCCGGTGGTCATCGGGCCGCAGCCAGGCTCGCGCAAGCGCCGACTGCGTATCGCCGTGGCCACGGCGGCCGTTGTCGCCGTCGCTGTCCCGGTCACCTTCGCCATGAGCCGGTTGGGGGGCGATGAGCCTGCCACGGAAGCACGAGGCAGGGGCCAGGCCCCAGGGGGAGCGAGCGCAGGGACGTCGACCGGGACCTCTGTGTCCCCGTCCCCGACCCCGTCCCTTTCTGTTTCCGCTTCTCCGTCTGCCTCATCGAGCGGCAGCGCTTCTCCTTCCGCCGCCTCCGCGGCCACGGAACGTCCGCAGCCGGCGGCCGGGCAGGGCGGTGGCGCGGCGCCGAGCGTGGGCATCAGTTCGTACAACTGGGACGCGCCGTGCGGTGAGGACTTCCTGCTGGACCAGCAGCCGGACCAGGTCCCGCCACCGCCCGCCCCTCAGGACACCCGCGGCTGGGCGCGTGCCCTGGGCGGCGTCAGCGGCGGGAACGCGCAGTTGCAGCTGACCGTGACGGGCAACACGGACGAGTCGGTGGTCCTCACCGCGCTGAACGTCCGCGTCGTGGGCCGCAAGGCCCCGCTGACCTGGCAGGCGTACTCCATGGGCGAGGGCTGCGGCAGCGGTGTCACTCCGCAGACCTTCGCCATCGATCTGGACGCCGCCAGGCCGCTGACCAAGGCTGTGGCCGGACAGGACGGCGACACCGTCGTCCCGGCCAAGGACTTCCCGTACAAGGTCTCCACCCGTGATCCCCAGGTGCTGAACCTCGACGTCCACACCGAAGCCCACGAGGTCACGTGGTACTTGGAAGTGGCGTGGAGCAGCGGCGACCGGCACGGGACGGTACGGGTCGACGACGGCGGAAAGCCGTTCCGTACGAGCGCCCTTGAGGGGCGCCAGCGCTACTTCTACTGGCCGGACAAGGGCGAGTGGGTCGCCGGGTGACCGGCGGCGGCGAAGCCGGCGAATGACGACCAGGCGGCGGGCGCGAGGGTGAGCATGGGGCCGTCGGGGTTCTTGGAGTCGCGGACGTGGACAGCGGCGGGGTGGGTGGCGATCTCGAGGCAGGCGCCGCCCTCGTCACCGCTGTAGGAGGACTTGCGCCAGGCGTAGGCGACTTCGAGGCATTCGCCGCCGTCGCTGCCGCTGTAGCTGGACTTGAACCACTCAAGTGCGGTGCTCATAGCTCTCCTAGCAGCTGACTCAACAGGCCCTTCGTCTCTTCGGGGTTGAGGGCCTGCGTCCGCAGCATCGCATACCTCCGCGCCAAGATGCTGACCTCATCAGGGTCGGTGATGAGGTGGCTACCGCGCTGAGACTCCGTGTAGGCCAGGTGCTGGTGATCCGGCGTCTCTAAGAGGATGAAAGGGCCGTCGAGCGCCGCGTGGCTGTGTCGGCCGATAGGCATGATCTGAAGGGTGATGCCAGGGAGCTCGGCACAGGCGCTTAGGTGGCGCAGCGTCTCTGCGTAGACCTCGTTGCCTCCGAGGCGGTCGCGTACCACCGCCTCGGAGATGATGAAGCTCGTGGTCGGGGGAACCTTGCGGTGCAGGATCTCCTGCCGCTCGATGCGGGCGTCCGCCTTGGCGTTGATCTCGTCCTCGCCGAAGGCGGGTACCCGGCTGTGGAAGACCGCGCGGGCGTATCTTTGCGTCTGGAGGAGGCCCGGGAGCGCCTGGTTCGCGAAAAACGACAGAGCGATCGCCTCGCGCTCGAAGTCCATGTACTCCTCCGACCACGCCGGGATGAGATCAATTTCCGGCATGTTCTCCACCGCCGTCGCCAGCGCCCGCTTCGTCTCCAGAATGCGGTCCAGCGTCACCGCCAGGTCCAGCTTCAGCGGGCGCCTGCCCTGCTCGATCGAGGCGATCGTCTCCTCGCCCACGCAGACCCGGGCCGCCAGCTCCCGCTGAGTGAGGCCCGCCGACTCGCGGAAGCACGCCAGCAGCGAGCCCACGAGTTTCATTGCCGACGCGTTCTTGCGCTGCCGCTTCTTCCTGGGGTGCATACCGGCCCAACTCCCCGCCCGTACCCGTATGTCACGCGCGGGCGACCCGTACAAAAGCGTTGTACGGGTGCGCGCACTGCATCACCGTAGTCACCGAACGTGACAGTTGGCCTATGAACGAGATGATCCAACTCCCCTGTGTGCGCGAGCGGTTCTGTCGCCGAGAGCGGCAGTCCGTGCCCGCTGCCAGGAAGTTCGCCCACGAGGTGCTGGTGGACTGGGGCCTGGGCCGGATCCAGGACGACGTACTGCTGTGCGTGAGCGAGCTCGCGACCAACGCGCTCGTGCACGGCGTACCGCCAGGGCGCGGGTACTTGCTGCGGCTGTGGCGGTACGAGGACGCCCTGCGGGTCGAGGTCCACGACAGCGGCGACGGGAGCCCGCGCCTGCGTGAGCCGGACGGGGAGTCGGGGCGCGGCCTGATGCTCGTCGCGGCGGTCGCCGACAAATGGGGCGTCGGGGAGCGGGTGCCCGGAAAGGTCGCGTGGTGCGAGTTCGAGGTCGGTGGGCCTCGGCCCTGACGGGTGCAGTGCAAGATAATTGCATCAGGCTGGTCGAAATTTGCAGGGCCTGCTGTACGGTCATTCCGTGACTCGCCGCCTCTCCCGCATAGCCGACTTCGCCGGTGTCAGTGAAGTGACCGTCAGCCGTGTTCTCAACGGAAGCCCCGACGTCGCTCCCCGCACCCGCGACATCGTGCTCACCGCCCTCGACGTGTTCGGTTACCCCCGTCCCGCCACCAGCCGACGCGAACGGGCGCCGCTCGTCGGGCTGGTGGTGCCCGATCTGCAGAACCCGGTCTTCCCCGCCTTCGCCGAGGCGATGGCGGGCCGGTTGAACAAGGCCGGGCTGATCCCCGTCCTGTGCACCCGTACCGCCGACGGTGTCTCCGAGGCCAACTACATCGAGATGCTCCTCGGGCAGAACATCGGCGGCATCGTCTTCATCGGCTCCAGCTTCGCCGACGCCGGGCCCGAGCAGGGGCGCGCCCTGCGTGAGCGCGAGGTGCCGATGGTGCTCGTGAACGCCGCGGACGAGAACGCCGGCGTGGCTCAGATCTGCGCCGACGACACCTATGCCGCCCATCAGGCGCTGACTCATCTGGAGGCCCTCGGACACGAGCGCATCGGCCTGCTCCTCGGTCCCGTCGGCCATGTGCCGTCCGCTCGAAAGCTGGCCGGGTACGCCGCATTTGTTCAGGCCAGAGGTCTGAGCCAGGAGCAGTGGCGGCCGCTGGTCGCGCACACGATGTTCTCGATGGAGGGCGGGGCCACGGCGGCCGCCCGGCTGTTGGCGGACGGTGTCACCGGGCTGGTGTGCGCCAGTGACGCCCTGGCCCTGGGGGCGGTCCGCGGGGCCCGCAAGTCGGGGTTCGACGTCCCGCGGGACGTGTCCGTGGTGGGCTTCGACGACTCGCTCTTCATGGTGGCCACCGATCCGCCGCTCACCACCGCGCGGCAGCCGGTCCAGACGATGGCCGCGGCGGCCGTCTCCGCGCTGCTTGCGCAGATGGACGGGCATGCCGCCGACCCCGGACCGATGCTCTTCGAGTGCGAGTTGATCGTCCGCGGGTCGACCGCGGTCCGGCGTGGGTCCCTGAGCTGAGACCGGGCCGCCGCACACCGCCCGCTCCGCAGGCGACCGGAATTGAAATCTTGCGCACGTTCATTGACTTCTTGCGTTGAGCGCTCTTACGTTCTGCAACGTCGCTGATTGGCTCCGGCGGCCCTGACACCACCGGAGCCGTCCTCCCGCATCCCAGGAAGGCGCTCCCGCCATGGATGGCTTCAGATCGCGAAGGCTCGTCGTCGCCGGACTCACCTGTGCGCTCGCGCTCGGCCTCGCCGCCTGCGGCGGCTCGTCCTCCTCGTCGGACGGCAAGAGCGCCGACGGCAAGGTCGTCATCACCGTCAACGGCATGCCGCCGAAGACGCAGACCGTCGACCGCAAGAACTTCGAGGAGGACGTGACGGCCTTCGAGAAGAGCCACCCGGACATCGACATCCAGCCCCGCGAAGGGCTGATGGACCCCAAGACCTTCTCCGCCAAGCTCGCCGGCGGCCAGCTGGAGGACGTCTTCTACGTCTACTTCACCGACCCGGCCGGTCTGATCGCCCGCCGCCAGGCCGCGGACATCACCCCGTACCTGACCGGCGTGCCGAACGTCGGCGACGTACGCCCCGAACTGCAGAAGGTCTTCCAGGACGAGGACGGGAAGACGTACGGCCTGCCCACCGGCAACTACTCCCTCGGCCTGCTCTACAACCGCGAGCTGTTCAGGAAGGCGGGCCTGGACCCCGACCGGCCGCCGGCGACCTGGGAGGAGGTCCGCGGCGCCGCGAAGAGGATAGCCGGGCTCGGTGACGGCACCGTGGGCTACGCCGACTACAGCAAGAACAACCAGGGCGGCTGGCACCTCACCTCATGGATCTACTCCATGGGCGGCGAGGTCGCGGTCAAGGACGGCGGCAAGTGGAAGGCCGCGTTCGACTCGGACGCCGGCCGCAAGGCGATGCAGGCCCTGCACGACATGCGCTGGACCGACAACAGCATGGGCACCCGCCAGCTGCTGGAGATCCCCGACGTGCAGCAGCTGATGGGCGCCGGGAAGCTCGGCATGTATATGGCCGGGCCCGACAACATCCCCACCATCGTCAAGCAGTTCGAGCGCAAGTACGACGAGTACGGGCTGACCGCGCTGCCGGGCAGTGCGACCCTCGGCGGCGGCGACGGCTACATGTTCAACCCCAAGGCGACCCCTGAGCAGATCAAGGCCGGGATCGAGTGGATCCGGTGGAAGTTCTACGACCCGACGCACGAGGAGGCCAAGACCAAGAAGTCGGCCGGCTCCGACATCCCCATCGGCCTGCCGCAGCCGAACCTGTTCGCCGGTGAGACCCAGGCCACGGTCGATGCGGTCCACGCGAAGTACGCCAACGTGCCGCAGCGCAACTTCCAGCCCTTCGTGGACCGTTCTCCGCAGGTCGAGCTGAAGGTCGAACCGCCGAACGCCCAGCAGATCTACACCGTCCTCGACGGGGTGATGCAGGCCGTGCTCACCAAGAAGGACGCCGACCCCGACCAACTGCTCGCCGACGCGGCGAAGAAGGTCGACACGATCCTCGCCACGGTGAAGTAATGGCCGCGAGCCCCGCCACCGAGGCCCGCACCACCGAGGTCCGTCCGCCGCGCACCGGGGGCAGCCGCCGCCAGGTGCGCGGCACGGCCGCCGCCCCCTCCTCGTACAAGCGCCGCCGGGTCCGCGAGAACCTCACCGCCTATGCCTTCCTCGCCGCCGGCATCGTCGTCTTCGCCCTGTTCTCCTGGTATCCGATCGTCCGCGGGCTGCTGCTCGGCTTCCAGGAGGTCACCTTCGCCCAGCCGGCTCGCTGGGTGGGCCTGGACAACTTCCAGCGGCTGTTCGACGACCCGCTGTTCCTCACCGCCTGGCAGAACACCGGCTGGTTCACCCTGCTGGCCCTGGTCTTCGGCTTCGCCACGCCGTTCGTCACCGCCGTGGTCCTGAACGAGTTCCGGCACGCCAGCGGGTTTCTGCGGATGGCCGTCTATCTGCCGGTGATGCTGCCGCCGGTGGTGACGATGCTGCTGTGGCGGTGGTTCTACGATCCGGGCCCCGGCCTGTTCAACAACGTCCTGGAGGTGCTGCACCTGCCGGCCCAGCAGTGGCTGGAGTCGGAGCACCTCGCGATGGTCTCCCTGGTCATCGTCTCCACCTGGGCCAACATGGGCACCACCACGTTGATCTACCTGGCGGCGCTCGGCGGGATACCCGGGGAGCTGTACGAGGCGGCGGAGCTCGACGGGGCGTCCATCCGGCAGCGGCTGTGGCACGTCACGCTGCCGCAGATGCGCTTCATCCTGATGATCACCCTGCTGCTGCAGATCATCGGCACCATGCAGGTCTTCATCGAGCCGTTCGTGCTCACCGGCGGCGGCCCGGACGACGCCACCGTCACCGTACTGCTGCTCCTGTACCGCTACGCGTTCGTCTACAACGACTTCGGCCTGGCCAGCGCGATGAGCACGGTGCTCTTCGTGGTCCTCGGCCTGTTCGCCGCCGTGTATCTGCGCCTGACCCGGAGCAAGTGATGAGCACCCGCACCCTGATCGCCCCGGGCGAGATGAACCGCCGCACGGGACGCTTCCTCTACCGCTTCGTCCTCGTCTCCACCGTGGTGGGCTTCACCCTGGCCTTCGTCTTCCCGCTGTACTGGATGGCCACCGGGGCGCTGAAGTCCTCCAGTGAACTCGCCGACCCGGAGCCGACCCTGCTGCCCAGGACCTGGCACCCCGAAAGCTACTCCGGCGCCTGGGACACCGTCGGGCTCGGCCAGTACCTCCTCAACACCCTGCTGCTGGCGCTCGGCGCCTGGCTGGTGCAGCTGATCGTGGACGTGGCGGCGGCGTACGCGCTGTCGAAGCTGCGGCCCGTGCTGGGCAACGTGGTGCTCGGCATGATGCTGGCCACGCTGATGCTGCCGGTGTCAGCGCTGCTGGTGCCGACGTATCTCACCGCGGCCGACGTGCCGCTGCTGCACGTCAACCTGATCAACACCCCGTGGGCGGTGTGGCTGCCCGCCGCCGCCAACGCCTTCAACGTCTTCGTGCTCAAACGGTTCTTCGACCAGATCCCCGCCGAACTGCTCGACTCCGCCCGGATCGACGGCGCCGGGACGCTGCGCACCCTGGTCTCCGTCGTCCTTCCGCTGTCCCGCCCGGTTCTCGCGGTGGTGTCGATCTTCGCAGTCGTCGGGGTGTGGAAGGACTTCCTCTGGCCGATGCTCGTCCTCCCCGACCCGGAGAAGCAGCCCATCACCGTGGCGCTGCTCCGGCTGGCCCAGGACATGCCCGCCAACCAGCTGCTCGCCGGAATGGTCATGGCCTGCGTCCCGCTGCTCGTGCTCTTCCTGATCTTCCAGCGCCACATCATCGCCGGCCTGACCGCCGGCAGCCTCAAGGGCTGAGCGCCCGCCCCCCATCCGGAAGGATCCCCATGAGATCCAGAGCCGCAACCATGATCCTGCTGTCCCTCCTGTGTTCCCTGCTCTACGGATTCGCCCCTGGCACCCCCGCCCATGCGGGCACCGCAGTCGTCGAAGCGGAGTCCGCCGCGTTGTCGGGTGGTGCCGTGGTCGCCTCGGATCACGTCGGCTATACCGGTGCGGGTTTTGTGGGTGGCTATACCGATGCCAACAAGGGCACGGCGTCGACTGCTTTCTCTGTTCAGTCGGTGGTGGCCGGTTCGGGTTCGATGCGGCTGCGGTATGCGAACGGTACGACGGCGGCCATGACGCTGAGTCTGTACGTGAACGGGGCGAAGGTTCGCCAGGTCAGCCTTCCGGCGACCGCGAACTGGGACACCTGGGGCACGGTCGATGAGCCGGTGTCGTTCAACGCAGGGGCCAACACCGTGGCGTTGACGTTCACTTCCACCGACTCCGGCAACGTCAACCTCGACAACGCGGTCTTCACCACCCCCGAGCCCGGCCCCGGTGGAAGCCTGACGCACCCTGCGACGGACTTCTTCCGCTCCGGCGGGGTCACCGCGGGCAGCGGCTACCTGAGCGGGTTCACCGGCACCGGTGCCCGCGCGGTCTTCGCCGTGAACGCCACGGCCACGGGCACGCAGAACGTCAGCGTCCGCTACCGCACCTCCGGCAGCGGCAACGCCACGATCACCCTGACCGCCAACGGCACCAAGGTCCGCCAGCTTCAGCTCCCCGGCACCTCCGGTGCCTGGCGGGACACCGCCACGGACGCTCCCCTGCGCGCCGGCCTCAACACGCTGACCCTGCGCACCGAGTCCGGCGACAACGGCGCCTTCGACCTGGCCGGGCTGAACATCGCCGGTGCCGCGGCCAACGCCGCGCGGGGCGCCACCGTGCCGTACACGGCGTACGAAGCGGAGTCCGGCAGCACCAACGCCTCGGCCATCGGCCCGGACCGCACCTACCTCACCCCCGCCTCCGAAGCCTCCGGGCGCCGTGCGGTCGTCCTCGACCAGACCGGTGAGTACGTACAGGTCACGCTGGTGAAGCCGGCCAACGCCCTCACCCTGCGCTACTCCATCCCGGACAACGCCGCGGGCACCGGCACCCAGGCGTCCCTGAGCGTCTACAACGGCGGCACCCACCTCCGCGACCTGGCGCTGACCTCGAAGTACGCCTGGGTGTACGGCGCGTACCCGTACAACAACGACCCCGCGGGCGGCTCAGCCCACCGGTTCTACGACGAGACCCGTGTCCTCCTCGGCACCACCCTGCCCGCCGGAACCGTGCTGAAGTTCCAGAAGGACTCGGGCGACACCGCCCCCTCGTACACCCTCGACCTGGTCGAGACCGAGACCGCCCCCGACGCCTACTCCATGCCCGCCGGCTTCGTCTCCGCCACCACCCTCGGCGTCACCTCGGGCGACGGCGGGGACGACACGGCCTCCCTCAACTCCGCCCTCGGCACCGCGAAGAACCAGGGCAAGGGCCTGTGGCTGCCCGCCGGGACGTACGACATCTCCGGCGAGGTCAGCCTCACCGGCGTCCAGTTGCGGGGCGCGGGGGAGTGGCACACCGTGCTGCGCGGCAGGAACGGCAAGGGCGTGCTCTTCGGCCGCGGAGGCACCAGCACCGTCCAGGACCTGACGATCTCCGGCGACGTCACGTACCGCGACGACACCAACTTCGACGCGGGCATCGAGGGCGACTTCGGCACGGGCTCGACCATCCAGAACGTCTGGATCGAGCACACCAAGGTCGGCATGTGGCTGGACGCACCGACGACCGGCCTGTACGCCTCGGGGCTGCGGATCCGCGGCACCTTCGCCGACGGCGTGAACCTGCACAAGGGCACGGCCGGCACGGAGCTGTGGAACTCCTCCGTCCGCAACACCGGTGACGACGGTCTCGCGATGTACTCCGAGGCCCAGCCCGTACGCGACTGCGCCTACCGCTTCAACACCGTCCAGCTTCCGCTGCTGGCCAACGCCGCCGCCGTCTACGGCGGCAGCGGCAACCGCGTCGAGGACAACCTGCTCTCCGACACGGTGGACGCGGCCTCGGGCATCGCGATCAGCACCCGCAACTTCGGCTCGGGACCGCTGCCGTTCAGCGGACCCACGTACGTCCAGCGCAACACGCTCACCCGCACCGGCGGCTACGAACGCAACTGGGCCAGCAAGCTCGGCGCGCTGTGGATCTACGCCGACAGCTCCGACATCACCACCCCGGTGCACGTGAAGGACGTCGACATCCTCGACAGCACCTACAGCGGCACCCTGGTCAGCTGGCAGAAGACCGTCGGCGATCTGCGGCTGGAGAACGTGCGGATCCAGACCACCGGCCACTACGGCATCGAGATCAACTCCGCGGGCGCCGGCACTTTCACCGGCGTGACCGTCACGGGTGCAGCCTCCGGCGGGCTCAGCCTGGCCGGCGGCTTCACCGTCACCCGGGGGCAGGGCAACTCCGGCTGGTAGCCCGGTCGTCAGCCCACCGTTTCCGTCCTTCCGGCAGTCCCCGGGCAGCCCCCGGCAGTCCCCGGCAGCCTCCGAGAGACAAGGAGCCCTTCGTGAGCACGTCCACCCCCGCCTGGTGGCGGCACGCCGCGATCTACCAGATCTACGTCCGCAGCTTCGCCGACGGCAACGGCGACGGCACGGGCGATCTGGCCGGCGTCCGCGACCGCCTGCCGTACCTGCGGGACCTGGGGGTGGACGCGCTCTGGTTCAACCCCTGGTACGTCTCCCCGCTGGCCGACGGCGGCTACGACATCGCCGACTACCGCGACATCGACCCCGTCTTCGGTACCCTCGACGAGGCCGCCGAGCTGATCACCGAGGCCCACGCGCACGGGCTGCGGGTGATCGTCGATCTCGTCCCGAACCACTGCTCCGACCAGCACCCGTGGTTCCAGGAGGCGCTGGCCGCGGGGCCCGGCTCGGCGGCGCGCGACCGGTTCTGGTTCGCCGGCGGCGGCTCCTCCGACGAACCGCCCAACGACTGGCAGTCCTACTTCGGCGGCCCCGCCTGGACGAGGCTGCCCGACGGGGACTGGTACCTGCACATGTTCGCCCCCGAACAGCCCGACCTGAACTGGGAACACCCCGAGGTGCGGGCCGAGTTCGAGGACATCCTGCACTTCTGGCTGAGGCTCGGCGCCGACGGCTTCCGGATCGACGTGGCGCACGGGCTGGCGAAGAAGCCGGGCCTGCCCTCCGCAGGACCCGACCCCGACCCCACCGATCTGCCGTACCAGGACGTGGCCGAGGTGCATGAGATCTACCGCTCCTGGCGCAAGATCCTCGACTCCTACCCCGGCGAGCGCGTCTTCGTCGGCGAGGTGTGGCTGCCCACCGCCGCCCAGTACGCCCGCTATCTGCGCCCCGACGAGCTGCACTCGGCGTTCAACTTCGACTTCCTGTGCTGCCCCTGGGACGCCGCGGCCCTGCGCCGCGTCATCGACGCCACGCTCGCCGCGCACGAGCCCGTCGGCGCCCCGCCCACCTGGGTGCTCTCCAACCACGACACCATTCGCCATGTCACCCGCTACGGCCGCGCCGACACCTCCTTCGACATGGGCGCGCCCCGGCTGCTCGACCCCAGCGACACGGCGCTCGGCCGGCGCCGCGCCCGGGCCGCCGCCCTGCTCAGCTTCGCCCTGCCGGGCGGGGTGTACGTCTACCAGGGCGACGAACTGGCCCTGCCCGAGGTGCGGGACATCCCTGACGCACGCATCCAGGACCCCAAGTTCACCCGCTCCGGCGGCACGGACCGGGGGCGCGACGGCTGTCGTGTCCCCCTGCCATGGACGGCGGACGGCCCGTCGCTGGGCTTCTCGCGGAGCTCCGGGACGAGTGCCGGGACGAGCTCCGGGGCGAGCGCCGAGACGACGAACTCCGAGACGAACTCCGAGACGAGCGCCGGGACGTGGCTGCCACAGCCCGTCGACTGGGGCCCGTACAGCGTCGAGGCCCAACTCGCCGACCACGGCTCGGCCCTGCGCCTCTACCGGACCGCCCTGGCCCTGCGCCGGGACCGGCTGGCCGGGCTACCGGAGACCCTGGCCTGGGCGCAGTCGGCCCCCGGGACCCTGCGCTTCACCCGGGGCGACTTCACCTGCCTGGTCAACCTGGGCCGGCAGCCGGTGCCGCTGCCGCCCGGTGAGGTGCTGCTGAGCAGCGTCCCGCTGGACGACGGGAACGTGCCCGCGGACGCCTGCGTATGGCTCTGGGCCGACCGGGACCCCGGCCGAGGTGGTGATCTGCGGCCCGGCGGAGCACCCTGAAGGTGGTAACGGTGGAGGTGATCTGCATGGAGACGCTCGTCGGATGGCACGTCGACATGGAATTCGCCGAGGACGGCGACAAGACCAAGGCGGCTGCGATGGTCCGCCTCGCCGACGGCACGGAGGTCCGGGGGCACGGGAACGCCAGCCGTCACCCGTCCGATCCGGGGCAGCTCCGCGTCGGCGAGGAGATCGCGGGCGCGCGGGCGCTGATGGACATGGCACAGCAGATGCTGGAGAAGGCCCATGACGAGATCGAGGAGAGCACAGGGCGTCCGGCCCACCCCCTGACGCAGTGAGCGGAACGCAGGCGGCCCCGGCGATCGGATCGCCGGGGCCCGCCTGCGGGCGTATGCGTGTGATCAGAGACGCTCGGGCGTGCGGATGCCGAGGAGCGCCATGCCCTGCTGGAGCGTGCGGGCGGTGAGGGCGACAAGGAAGAGCCTGTTCTCCACCTGGGCCGGGGTGTCCGCCTTCAGGACCGGGCACTGGTCGTAGAACGAGGTCAGGTGCGTGGCCAGCTGGTACAGATACGCCGCGAGCTTGTGCGGCTCGTAGGACGCCGCGACCTCGGCCAGGGTCTCGCCGAACTGGTCCAGGTGCAGGCCGAGGGCCCGCTCGGCCGGGGCCAGCGCGAGCTCCGGATGGGCGGCCGGCTTCGCCTCGCCCGCCTTGCGGAGGATGGACTGGATACGGGCGTACGCGTACTGGAGGTAGACGGACGTGTCGCCGCTGAGCGACACCATCTGGTCCAGGTCGAACTTGTAGTCCCGGACCGCGGAGGTCGACAGGTCGGCGTACTTCACCGCGCCGATGCCGACGTACCGCCCGTTCTCGACGATCTCCTGCTCGCCGAGGCCGACCTTCTCGGCCTTCTCGCGCACGACGGCCGTCGCCCGCTCGACCGCCTCGTCGAGCAGGTCCTCCAGGCGCACCGTCTCGCCCTCACGGGTCTTGAACGGCTTGCCGTCCTTGCCGAGGACCGTGCCGAAGGCGAGCTGGACGGCCTTGACGTCGTCGTTCAGCCAGCCGGCCCGGCGGGCGGTCTCGAAGACCATCTTGAAGTGGAGCGACTGGCGGGCGTCCACCACGTACAGCAGCGTGGTCGCGCCGAGGTTCTGCACGCGGTCGCGGATGGCGGAGAGGTCCGTCGCCGCGTAGCCGAAGCCGCCGTCGGACTTCTGGACGATCAGCGGGACCGGGTTGCCCTCGGGGCCCTTGACGTCGTCGAAGAAGACGCACAGCGCCCCGTTGGAACGGACGGCGACGCCGGACTCCTCCAGGAGGCGGCAGGTCTCGGTCAGCATGTCGTTGTAGCCGGACTCGCCGACGACATCAGGATCGTTGATCTCCATGTCGAGCTTGTCGAAGACCGAGTAGAAGTAGATCTTCGACTCGTCGACGAAGCGCTGCCACATGGAGCGGGTCTGCTCGTCCCCCGCCTGGAGGTCGACCACCCGGCGGCGGGCCCGGTCCTTGAACTCCTCGTCGGAGTCGAAGACGGCGCGCGATGCCTTGTACAGCCTGTTCAGGTTGGACATCGCCTCTTCGCCGGAGACGGTGGCCTCGTCCGTGTGGTCGAGCTCGTGGGGGTGCTCGATCAGATACTGGATGAGCATGCCGAACTGGGTGCCCCAGTCGCCGATGTGGTGGCGCCGGACCACCTTCTCGCCGGTGAACTCCAGGATCTCGACCATCGCGGCGCCGATCACGGCGGAGCGCAGATGGCCGACGTGCATCTCCTTCGCCACGTTCGGCTGCGCGTAGTCGATCACGGTCGTGCCGGCGCCGGTGGCGTGCGGAACGCCCAGGCGGGCGTCGGCGGCGCGGGCGGCGAGGGTCTTCACGATCGCCTCGTCGGTGATCGTGATGTTGAGGAAGCCGGGGCCCGAGACCTCGATGTCCTTCAGCAGGCCATCGGCCGGGAGCGCGTCCACGACCTTCGTCGCCAGCTCGCGCGGGTTGCCCTTCAGCTTCTTGGCGAGCGCCAGGATGCCGTTGGCCTGGAAGTCGGCCCGGTCGCTTCGTCGCAGCATGGGATCGGCGACACCGGCCTCCGGCAGGGCTGCCGAGAGGGCGTCCGCGAGGCGCTGCTGCACGGTCGAAGCGAGGGAAGGGACCGAGGCCATGAGCTTCCGTTCCTGTCAGTGGATGGGTGGTGCTTATTCGGTAGTCAAGTCTCCCACGGGTGAGCAAGCTGTTTCTTCCACCTGGACGGGGCTGTGGACAACGTCGGGCCGAGGGCTGTGGACAACCCTGGGGTCGGCTGTTCCGTCTGGGAGAATGGCTAGCGCCAGTTTCGACAGAACCAGCCAGACCAAGGAATCAAGGGACGTGCCGACCGTGGCTCAGAGCAGCACCGAGACCGACTGGGTCTCCCGTTTCGCGGACGATGTCATCGCCGAGTCGGAACGGCGTGCGCCCGGGAAACCGGTCGTGGTTGCCTCTGGCCTGTCTCCGTCCGGCCCCATCCACCTGGGCAATCTCCGCGAGGTCATGACCCCGCACCTGGTCGCGGACGAGATCCGCCGGCGTGGGTTCGAGGTCCGGCATCTGATCTCCTGGGACGACTACGACCGGTACCGCAAGGTGCCCGAGAGCGTCCCCGGCGTCGACAAGACCTGGGCCGAGCACATCGGCAAGCCGCTGACGTCGGTCCCGGCCCCCGACGGCTCTCCGCACGCGAACTGGGCGGAGCACTTCAAGGCCGCCATGGTCGAGTCGCTCGCCGAGCTGGGCGTCGAGTACGACCCGATCAGCCAGACCGAGCAGTACATGTCCGGGGTGTACCGCGAGCAGATCCTGCACGCGATGAAGCACCGTGGTGCGATCGACGGGATCCTCGACCAGTACCGGACCAAGGCCAAGGCCCCGTCGAAGAAGCAGCAGCAGAAGCCGGCGGACGAGGCCGAGCTGGAGGCCGCCGAGGGCTCCGGTGCGGCGAGCGAGGACGACGGCAGCGGCGGCTCCGCGGGGTACTTCCCGTACAAGCCGTACTGCGGCAACTGCGAGAAGGACCTGACGACCGTCACCGAGTACATCGACGCGACCACCGAGCTGACGTACTCGTGCACGGCGTGCGGCTTCTCCGAGACGGTCCGGCTGAGCGAGTTCAACCGCGGCAAGCTGGTCTGGAAGGTCGACTGGCCGATGCGCTGGGCCTACGAGGGCGTGATCTTCGAGCCGAGCGGTGTCGACCACTCCTCCCCGGGGTCGTCCTTCGTCGTGGGCGGTCAGATCGTCCGCGAGATCTTCAACGGTGTGCAGCCGATCGGACCGATGTACGCCTTCGTGGGCATCTCCGGCATGGCGAAGATGTCGTCGTCCCGTGGCGGTGTGCCGACGCCCGCGGACGCGCTGAAGATCATGGAAGCGCCGCTGCTGCGCTGGCTGTACGCGCGCCGCAAGCCCAACCAGTCCTTCAAGATCGCCTTCGACCAGGAGATCCAGCGGCTCTACGACGAGTGGGACAAGCTGGAGTCCAAGGTCGAGGACGGGTCCGTGCTGCCGGCCGACGCGGCGGCGTACTCGCGCGCGGTGCGCACCGCCGCCGGTGAGCTGCCGCGCACGCCGCGGCCGCTGCCGTACCGCACGCTCGCCTCGGTCGTCGACATCACCGCCGGCCATGACGAGCAGACCGTGCGGATCCTCAGCGAGCTGGACCCGACGAAGCCGCTCGCCTCGCTCGACGAGGTGCGGCCGCGGCTCGACCGCGCGGAGAACTGGATCACCACCCAGGTGCCGGCCGACGCGCGCACGATCGTCCGTTCCGAGCCCGACACCGAGCTGCTCGGCTCGCTCGACGAGGAGGCACGGACGTCGCTGCGGCTGCTGCTGGAGGGCCTGGACTCCCACTGGTCCCTGGACGGCCTCACCACGCTGGTCTACGGAGTACCGAAGGTCATGGCGGGCCTGGAGCCGGACGCCAAGCCGACGCCCGAGCTGAAGGTCGCCCAGCGCTCCTTCTTCGCGCTGCTGTACCGGCTGCTGGTCAGCCGTGAGACCGGCCCGCGACTGCCGACGCTGCTGCTGGCGGTCGGGGCGGACCGGGTGCGCAAGCTGCTCGGGGCCTGACACGAAGGGCCTGGGGGCTCGGCCCCCAGGCCCTTGATGCGGCGCCCTGACGGCGCCGGCTGTCGCGCCGGCGGCGCCGGTCCGCCACGCGCCCGCTACGCGATGTGGTCTTCCATCAGCTCGTTGTTGAACCGGACCGTGAACCGGTCCATGTACTGGTTCACCTCGCGAGGCGGGAGGCGCAAGCCGTACGTGACCTCGACGTTCGACGCGAAGGCGCCGGGCGTCGGCATGCCCTCGCCCGCTATCGACTGCCGGAACACCTGGTACAGGTTCTCGTCCGAGGGCAATGCGTCCTGCACGCCCTCCCCCAACGGACGTGTGCCACCCGCCCCGTTCGGTACCTGGAACTTCGGCTCCGGTGCCTGGTCCGGCACCGGCTCGGGCGCCGGGGCCTGCTCGTACAGCGGCTGCTGCTCGGCGCGCGGCCCGGGAATGGCGTCAGGGCCGGGAAAGGCGTCCGGGCCGGAGGGGACCGCCACCGGGGTCGGCTCCAGGCCCTCCACGTACGTCGGGTTGTACGCGGTCTCGTACGCCTCCTGAGGCGCCTGCTGCGCGTGGAACCACGGGCTCTCGTGCGGGCCGGGGCCGACGTCCTGCGGCAGCTGCCCGTCCTCGGGGTGGGCCTGCGGGTACTCCTGGGGCCATTCCTCGCGCGGTGCCTGGGGCGCGGGCAGCTGCGGCGCCGCCGCGGGTGCGGTGACCGGGTCCGGCGCGTTCGTCGAGCTCGCCGGGTTCGCCGGGTTCGGCGGCAGCAGCGCGGGCTCGATCCCGGCGGCGGCCAGCCCGGCCGGGGCCGTCTCCGCCAGCGGGACGCCGTACTTCGCAAGCCGCAGCGGCATCAGCGCCTCGACCGGCGCCTTGCGCCGCCATGAGCGCCCGAAACGGGCCTGGAGGCGGGCCTGGTAGATCAGCCGCTCCTGCTCCAGCTTGATGACCTGGTCGTAACTGCGCAGCTCCCACAGCTTCATGCGCCGCCACAGCAGGAACGTGGGCACGGGCGAGAGCAGCCAGCGGGTGAGCCGCACGCCCTCCATGTGTTTGTCGGCGGTGATGTCCGCGATCCGGCCCACCGCGTGCCGGGCGGCCTCGACGGCGACCACGAAGAGCACCGGGATGACGGCGTGCATACCGACGCCGAGCGGGTCGGGCCAGGCGGCCGCGCCGTTGAACGCGATCGTCGCCGCCGTCAGCAGCCACGCGGTCTGGCGCAGCAGCGGGAACGGTATGCGGATCCACGTCAGCAGCAGGTCGAGGGCGAGCAGCACACAGATGCCCGCGTCGATGCCGATGGGGAAGACCAGGGAGAAGTTGCCGAAGCCCTTCTTTTCCGCGAGCTCGCGCACCGCGGCGTACGACCCGGCGAAGCCGATGCCGGCGATGATCACCGCGCCGGCGACGACCAGGCCGATGAGTATCCGGTGCGTGCGTGTCAGCTGCATCGCGGCCACCCGCGATCCCCTCCCGATATCCAGTCCCGGATCGAATTCCGGTGTCCGGGCCACGGCCCTTGGCGCCCGCGGGCGCGGGCCAAGCCTGGCACATCATTGCGGAGCCCGGGCCTCCGGGGAGGAGGTCCGGGCCCGTGCCCGGCTCCCCGCCCAGGCCAAGGCCCGGAAACGCTGTCCGGATCGCGACGGAGCGATCAACGGCCGTTGCCGCACCTACCGGTTGGGACGCGCGGCCGACAAGGGCCGGCGGCCTACTTGTTGGCCGTCGCGACCGAGGCCGCGGCCTCCTTGGCCGCCTTCATCGCATCCTTCATCAGATCCGCGGCGTCCGGGGTCTTGGCCCCGGCGTAGCCCGCGCCGTTGTAGCCGAGCGTGACCACGACGTTCCCCGTGCGGGCGACGATCGTCGCGTACTTGAACGTCTCGTCCGTCTTGCTCAGGTCGTAGCTGATCGCCGTCGCCTCGTCGCCGACGCCCGCGGCGGGCGACGTCTTGACGTTCTTGGCGTCCTCGGTGGCCTTGTTCTTCGCGACTTCCTTCGCGTACGCCTCCTTGGCGCGCTTCTCGCCGCTGCCCAGGCCGGACTCGGACTCGTACCGCAGGAAGGCGACGTCGAGCCAGCGGTAGTTCGAGCCCTTGACGCCCTTGTCCTCAAGGCCGTTCCAGGAGCAGCCGCCGCGGGCGCCGGTGTCGCTGGAGGTGCCGGCCGTACCGGCCTTGTTCTTCGCCTTGGGGACCAGCTCCAGGACCGTCTTCGAGGCGATCGCCTTGCACGGCTCCGGCAGCTTGGCGAACTTCGCGGGCTCGACCGCCGCCACCGACGGCTTCGCTCCGGTGGAGGCCCCCGAGGGGGTGTCCGAGCCGGATGCCTTGTCCGAGCCGCTGCCGGAGTCCGAGGAGCAGCCGGCGACGACGAGCATCACCGGGATGGCGGCGCTGGCGAATATGCGGGTGAGTCGCGGGGCTGATCGGTGCATGGTTCCTTCAGTCGGTCGGTTGCGTCGTACGGTCGGCCGGCCCGGAGCCGTCCGGTGGTCGGCCACGGTACGCCGACACGTTACGTCGCCGGGGGCGTCCCGCGGGATCGGGAACCGGAACCTGTCCGTCCTTGCGGACGGCCGCCGAAGCCGCCGCCGGGGGCCCCGACCGCGCCCTAGTCGTTGAAGCGCTCGGCCAGATTCCGGGCCAGGGCCTGCGCCTTTTCCTGCAGTTCCTTGCTGTCGGGGATCACGGTGGTCAGGGCGGGCTGCTCGACGTACTCGACGGTGACGATCACGTTCGATGTGCGGAACACCACGCTCACGGTGCGGTGCTGCGCCGTGGATCCGGCCCGCGTCAGGGCGTCGTCGAGGAAGGCCGCGTCGGCGAGGCCGTCGAGCTCGCGGGGCTCCAGGCCCTCGGGGGTGCCCGCGGTGCCGGAGGGGGTGACCACGGGGGCGACGGCGCCCGACGCGCTCGCGGCGCCCGACGCGCCCGCACCCTTGCCGCTGTCGGCTCCGGCTCCGGCTCCGGCGCTGGGGGGCGGCGTCGAAGGGCCGCCGCTCGGGGAACGGGTCCCCTGGACCTGCTCGTCGCGCGGGTCGGCGGGGGAAGGGAGCTGTGCCGCCTCCCGCTTCCCGGCGTAGACCTCCTGCGCCTTCGAGTCGTCGCTGACGGCCGGGTCGTACGAGACCACGCGCTCGACGTCGATCCGCAGCTGGTGCGAGGCGTCCGGTGCGTCGGCCTTCCAGCTGCACCCGACGCGCCGGTCGGTGTCGTACGTGACGGCGGCCGTCCCCTTGTACACCTTCTCCTGCTGCTCCTCGGGCAGCTGGGCGGCGCCGGGGAGGAGGTCCCTGAGAGTGGAGCGCTCGACCGCGCCACAGGGCTCGTAGAGCGTGCGGTACTTGCCCGGGGCCGCCGCGGCCGGGACCTCGCCCGCCTTGGTGTCGGGGGCCGAGCCGTCGTCGCCTGATCCGGCACTGCAGCCGCCGACGAACGCGACGAGAAGCGCCGCCAGAGCGGTTGCGTACGCCTTTCGCTGCACGTGCCGAGCTCCTTCTGTCACGGAAATGCGGTTGCCGCCGGATGCGGGCCGATGGACACAATGTCTATCGCACGCGCGGCTGTGAACGCCGGTCGGATGTCTCCTTTGCTGACCTTGGCGCCGGTTTTGCGTTTTCTTGCTTTCTTACTTTTCCGGGGGATTGAGGGCTTATGTCGTACGTAGAGGTACCGGGGGCGAAGGTTCCCATCCGTATGTGGACGGACCCGTCCACGGTCGAGGGCGGGGCGATGCAGCAGCTGCAGAACGTCGCCACGCTGCCCTGGATCAAGGGCCTCGCCGTCATGCCGGACGTGCACTACGGCAAGGGCGCGACCGTCGGCTCGGTGATCGCGATGCAGGGCGCCGTCTGCCCGGCGGCGGTCGGCGTCGACATCGGCTGCGGAATGTCCGCCGTGAAGAGCTCGCTGACGGCCGACGACCTCCCGGGCGACCTCTCGCGACTGCGCTCCAAGATCGAGCAGGCGATCCCGGTGGGCCGCGGCATGCACGACGAGCCGGTCGACCCCGGCCGGGTGTACGGGCTGCCGACGTCGGGCTTCGAAGACTTCTGGTCCCGGTTCGACGGGGTCGCCGACGCGGTCAAGTTCCGCCGGGAGCGCGCGACGAAGCAGATGGGAACGCTGGGCTCGGGCAACCACTTCGTGGAGTTCTGCCTCGACGAGACCGGTTCCGTATGGCTGATGCTCCACTCCGGCTCGCGCAACATCGGCAAGGAGCTCGCCGAGCACCACATCGGCGAGGCCCAGAAGCTGCCGCACAACCAGGGCCTGATCGACCGCGACCTGGCGGTGTTCGTCGCGGACACCCCGCAGATGGCGGCGTACCGGAACGACCTGTTCTGGGCGCAGGAGTACGCGAAGCACAACCGCGCGATCATGATGGGCCTCTTCCAGGAAATCGTCCGCAGGGAGTTCAGGAAGGCCCGGGTCACCTTCGATCCTGTCATCTCCTGCCACCACAACTACGTGGCGGAGGAGCGGTACGAGGGCATGGACCTGCTGGTCACCCGCAAGGGCGCGATCCGTGCGGGATCCGGCGACTTCGGCATCATCCCGGGATCGATGGGGACGGGCTCGTACATCGTGAAGGGTCTCGGCAACGAGAAGTCCTTCAACTCCGCCTCGCACGGCGCCGGCCGCAGGATGAGCCGCAACGCCGCGAAGCGGCGCTTCTCGACGCGGGACCTGGAGGAGCAGACGCGGGGCGTGGAGTGCCGTAAGGACTCCGGCGTCGTGGACGAGATCCCGGCCGCGTACAAGCCGATCGAGAAGGTCATCGACCAGCAGAGGGACCTGGTGCAGGTCGTCGCGAAGCTGAAGCAGGTCATCTGCGTCAAGGGCTGAGGTCCAGCACGCTGTGATCCACGGGCCCCGGACTCTGCGTCCGGGGCCTTGCTGTCGTAGTGGCGACCGGCCGTTCACCGAGGCGTTGGCGGAACGGCTGGCAGCAGGGCCGGCGGGGCAGATCCCGGCGTTACAGGAGCGGAGACTCGGTCCCAGCACCGTCGGCAACACCCGGTCTGGCGCCATGCCGGTCCGACAAAGACCTCGTTCAGTGCGGGCCCTTGACTTCGATAGCCTGAGGCCACTCCGGGCCATCCATAGGTCCGATATGGGGCAATTATGGAGAACGAAGAGTGTCGAGCCGTCGAGTTCCTTCGGGTGCCTGGATAGCTGTCCTGCTCCTGGGCGCACTGGCAGTCGTGACCGCACTGTCCATTCAAGCGCGGCACAATCTGCCGAAAGTGAGCCCACAGGCGAGCACCTCAACACCCAGCGCAAAGCCGTCTCGGTCAAACCCCCCAAAGCCGCGGCACCCGATACCCGCCGACTCGGGAACGGGTCGACGAGTGGTGTACTCCATAAAAGCAGAGCGCGTATGGTTGATCGACAAAAACGGCACCACCCTGCGAACTTTCGCCGTATGGCCGGGAACAGTCACCCCGTCGCCCGGACCCTACGCAGTTTCATTCAGGCGTGAACAAGGCACCGGATCAGACGGGGCACAGATTGAGCACGTCGTGTATTTTGGCGCGAATTTGGCTTTCTCGAACGCTATAGACGGCTCCTCTCCAGCTCCGAATCCGGATCTCCGCACCGGCGCCATTAGAGAGAGCATCGCCGATGGCGTGGCCATGTGGGAATTTGCTTCTATGGGCACGCCGATCACCGTCATCAAGTAGAAGCGACTCATCAATCGGCATCGAGGATTTTTCGCGCAGCCTTGTCGCGTGTGTCTATTTGGGACAATATCTCGCCGAGCTCCTTCTTGTTTCGATCGATCTCCGCTCTTTGGATAACGGCTTCTCCTTGGAACCAAGAATTCACCACGTCAAACTTCTTCTTGCACTCGACGTCTCGAAGCGCAGCGGCAACCTCGGCTTGATTTGCCGTTCTGGACTTCCAGTTCCAGCGAGGGTCCCGCATCGCGTCCATCGGCGACTTGTACGAATACCCCGCAGTGGACATGCATTCAGACCAGCGGCCAAACGAACGCACCACATCGGGTGATTCCATCGCCTTGATGTAGCTCGTTTGCTTGATCTCATCGGGCAGCTCGTTGTCCGTGAATGACGGAACAGTTTCGACCGCCCTCTCGGAGCACTCATCCATGGCTTCTCGCTCGTCGGCCGGGGGATTGTTCTCGCGGCGGGTCCCCGGGTCCCCGACGATCACCATGAAGTGATAGCCGTACTGTGCCTGAGTCTGGTTGACCGGTCCGTACCGGCCGGACATCAGTGAAGGCAGAGTTGTTCGAGTGACCGGCGCCGGGCGGAATTTTGCCTCCTTGGATTCGAGGCAGTTATTGATGATCGCAAGCCTGGCTCCAAGGCTCTGCGGCGCTGCTCGTCCGTCTCGATATACGTCTGGATCGGAAGCACCAGATCCGGGAGAGGATCCATCAGGTGGGATTCCTGAATCTCATGCGCCGACGGCGAGGATTCTCGTTCCCTGTGTGGACCTGTGGATTGTGGGGCCGATGAGCAGCCCGATACGAGGATGCTCATCGCAGAGCAGGCGAGGATGCTTCCAAGAAAGCTGTGCCTGGAGGACATGTGCACATTGCCTTTACCGGTCAGGGACTTACCAATGTCATGCAACGATGCCCACCAATAAAAGTATCGGCGGGCACCGGCGGGCTACCTAGATGTAGTACGACCTCCAGGAGGCGTTCTCGTTGTACGTCTCGACGAGCTGCTTGTCGGTGTTCGACGTGACCGTGTCGTAGTTACCCAGGAAACCCGAGTTGAAGAAGACGCGCACAAAGTCACTGCTGCAGACACAGCCGCCACCCATGCTGTAGGACGCGGAGGCGGAGTTGTTCTTGACGGCCTGTCCAGCACCAGCCCCGTTATTGGGGTAGACATAGCCGGCGAGGTTCGAGACTTCGCCGTCCGTGTTGCCGTTCCACTTGTAGTAAGCGCCCTGCTGGTTCGAGTTGTAGTAGAGGCAGAACCCCACTCCGGTGGAGTCTGTGGGGCAGGTTCCCGAGGCTGCCTGCGCCGGTGCCGTAAAGGCGAAAACCGAAGCCATGGCGGCAATGAATGTGCCGCATATGTACGATATTTTGCGCATTTCTGCGAACCTTTCCGTTCGAAATTGAGCAAAGTCAGGCTACTTACAGTCGACACCAAGATCAACTGCCTTTCCGCTATGGTCACCGGAAACCTGGTTCTCAGCTTTTACGCCATTTCCCATATGTTCGGTTGACAGTTGACCTTCTGGGAGGGATTGGGTGGGTGGCTGCACGCCGATTCGGAGAATCTGGGACAATCCGATGGGCTTCCGTCGCGCCGCGATACGGTGATACGCAGTCCGCAACCGGCCCGCACCGAGCCCGGCACACGTTCCCGTCCTGACATCTCGAGGTCGCCGCATGATGCCGATCCGATCGAGCAGCCGTGGCTGACGCAGCCTCACGCGCGGAGCAACGGGTCGCACGCGTACGGGACGACGCGGCTGGACGCTACGTGCTGGCGCGGGAGTTCTACCGGCTCGCCACGGGCCCTCGCCACCAGTACGGCACGGCCGAGCTGAGCTTCATGCGCTGGTCACTCGCCCGTGGCGTGCTCGCGCCGGAAACCGCCGACCCGCCGGGCAGCCCCTGGTGGCGTGCTGTCAATGAACGCCTGCTGCGGGACAAGGCCGAGGCTCATCTGCTGGCCGCCGAGGCCACGGGCACGGCCAGCGCCCATAGCGTCGAACTCTGGGTCGACTTCATCCGCACCCCCGGACCAGGCCGCTGGTACCGCGCGCACAACGCCAGCATCGTTGCCGGCTATCTGCGGCACGAGGATGTGGCCGCCGCCGAGCAGCAGGTCGAGCGATTCATGATGAACGTCGCACTGCTCCGCGTGCTGTTCACCCACGCCATGCTCGTGCAACCGCGACTCGCGCTCGGCGGCTGGCCGCCCTGGGTCCTCTGATGGCCGAGCCCCGCCACCGGGCCGTCCAGATGTTCCTCGACCTGGGCCGGTCCTTTCCGCCCGAATACCCGGTGACCGCGCCCGTCGAGGACACCATCCTCGACGAACACGCCCTCGCCCGCGTTCTGGACTACGGGGTGATCGCCCCGCGGCTGCCCGCACTCTACGAGTTCTCGGCCGCGTCACTGGACCAACCGCGGCTGACGGGCCTGTTGGACGACGGTGTCCCGGCCTACGCATGGCCGCACAACGACCGGCCGATCTGGTACATCGGCAACACCGGCCCCCATCTGCGCGCCATCGCCCGCGCCACCGGCGTGCGCCTGCTCTGGGCGCCGTCGCCATGGGCCTCCGGCCGTCGCGGCCCGCACAGGTGACGGTGCACAGCGCTCCGGCGCCGGTCGGCGGTCCGTACTCAGTGTGCCTCTCCGTTCAGTGCCTCACCTGGCCGGTGGTCATGGCGCCCCCGCCGGTGGCCACACCACCTCGCGGCTTGACCGTGGAGAACGGAGGAGTGTCCTGTCGGCACAACGTTCCTGCCGGGGGGAGGGTGCCGTCGATGAAGTAGCGGCCCTCGTACGCGTTGACGCAGCTGCTGGGGTTGATCAGTGCGGTGTGCCCGTAGCCGCTGTTCGTGAGCAAGCGGGCGTTGGCCAGCTCCTTGGTCATGGCGTGCGCGTTCCGGTAGGGGGTGGCGGGGTCGAGGGTGGTGCCGACCACCAGGACGGGGTGTGCCGTCGGTTCGTTCCACGGGCCGCGGTAGCGATCGGCCGCTGTGGCCGGCCAGTCCGCGCACGCCTCGGCGGCCCAGGCCCAGAAGCGTCCGGCGTCGCCCGCACGGGCGGCGGCGGCCTCCTCAAGAGCGTGGTACGCACCGGAGTCACGCGGATTGGGGCTGTCTCCGCAGAGCACCGCCACCGCCTGTTCCTCGCCCGCGTACGGATCCGGATTCGGGACCGGTGGTGCGGGAGGGGATGGGGACGGCTCCGGGGCGCGTCCCCGCCACAGGTCCTGCAACCTGCCGGCGAGGTCCGTCCACCCGGGGTGGACGACGTAGAGACCGCTCACGACGTCGCCGACCGTACGGCCATAGGTCCACGTGCCGACAGGACGCACCCGGAGCCGCCGCATCAGCTGGTCGAACTTGTCCCGGGTCGCCTTCGGGCTGCCCGCGGAGAAGGCGCAGCGGGCGGTGGCGGCGGATCCGCAGTGGGTGAGGAACTGGTCCAGGACCGCTGCCGCGCCACGGTCCGAGCCCATGCGCAGGAAGGTCGTGAGCCGGGGGTCGTCGTCGGAGGCGTGGTTCGTCCAGGCCGGCGGGTCGATGTTGCTGTCGAGGGCCATGGCCCGGACCTTGCCGGGGAAGAGGTTGGCGTAGGTGGCGCCGAGGATCGTCCCGTAGGAGATCCCGAGGTAGGTGAGTTGCGGGTCGCCCACGGCCTGGCGCAGCTGGTCGAGGTCGCTCGCGGTGTCGGCGGTCGACACATGACGCAGGAGCTCGGGGTCACGCTGCTGACAGCGCCGGGCCAGATCCCTGTACGCGGCGATCCAGGACGTCCGCTGCGCCTCGCCCACCGGGAAGCCGGCCGGTTTGCCCGAATCCCAGGCGGCGGCTTCCTCGCGACGTCCGAAGCAGTTCACCGCGGTGCTGCTGCCGATCCCACGCGGGTCCCAGCTGACGATGTCGAAGCGCTCACGCACCGCCTGTGGGAGGAACGCGTAGTTCTGTGGCATCTGTACGGTTCCGGGCCCGCCGGGGCCGCCGGGGTTGAAGAACAGGGTGCCGATGCGTCGTCCGGGGCCTGTTGCCTTGCGCTTCACGACCGCCAGTTCAATGGTGCGCCCGCGGGGCTTGCGGTGGTCCAGCGGCACCTTGGCGTTCGCGCAGTCGAACGGACTGCCCTGGACGCACGGTTTCCAGTCCAGCTTCGGGGCGGGCACCGCAGGAGTAGGCGTAGGCGTCGGCATACCGTCGGCCGTGGCGTGGCCCGGTCCGGTCAGCGCCGTCGAGCAGGTCACCACCGTGGCGATGAGCGCGGCATGACGCCGACGGACGGCTATCGGCCCGGATATGTGCATGCCTTGCCCCTTCACGGCTGAGCGCCCGATGCCACCCACGCGCTGGATGCCGGCACGCATCCGTGTCCACGACACCGCGGTCCGGCGACGCGCGCGAGCCGACCGCGGCCGAATGGCCGAGCCGGCGACGCAAGACTCGCCACCGTGCTGTATCTGCCCGCAGTGCGTGAGCGGTGCGTGTCGCGGCTGTGAGCGCGCCGGCTGCGCGTGGTGTGCCGTCAGAGCTCGCGGTGGACCTTCGTGTTGGATGCCTGAGCGCGGGGGCGGACGATCAGGAGGTCGACGTTGACGTGGGCGGGGCGGGTGACGGCCCAGGTGATGGTGTCGGCGACGTCCTCGGCGGTGAGGGGCTCCGCCACACCGGAGTAGACCTTGGCGGCCTTCTCGGTGTCGCCGCGGAAGCGGGTCGAGGCGAACTCCTCGGTCTTGACCATGCCGGGCGCGATCTCGACGACGCGGACAGGCGTGCCGACGATTTCGAGGCGGAGGGTCTCGGCGAGGACGCGGGCGCCGTTCTTCGCGGCGACATAGCCCGCGCCTCCCTCGTAGGTGGCGTGGCCCGCGGTGGAGGTCAGGACCACGACGGTGCCGTCGCCGCTGGCGGTGAGCGCGGGGAGGAGCGCCTGGGTGACGTGCAGGACCCCGATGACATTGACCTCGTACATCCGGCGCCAGTCGGCCGGGTCGCCGGTGGCGACCGGGTCGGCTCCGAGTGCTCCGCCGGCGTTGTTGACCAGGACCTTGACGGGCGCGGCACCGCCGAGGGACGCGGCGAAGGCGTCGACGGCCGCCCGGTCGGTGACATCGAGGGCGTGGGCGGTGGCCTGGTGTCCGGCCTGGGTGAGCTCGGCGGCGAGCGCCTCGATGCGGTCCTTGCGGCGGGCCGTGAGGACCACGTGGTAGCCGGCGGCGGCCAGCCCACGGGCGGTGGCGGCACCGATGCCGCTGCTCGCTCCGGTGACGACGGCGATGGGGGCGGCGGTCATGACGGCTCCTCGGGCAAGTGATCGATACCAGTGGCCAGTCGTCAGAATAGGCCGACGTCAACGGCCTCGCGGCACATACATGATCACGGCCATGCCGGCCAGACAGATCAGCGCGCCGACGATGTCCCAGCGGTCGGGGCGGTAGCCGTCGGCGACCGCGCCCCAGGCGAGCGAGCCGGCGACGAACACTCCGCCGTACGCCGCGAGGATCCTTCCGAAGTCGCCCTGCGGCTGGAGCGTGGCCACGAAGCCGTACGCCCCGAGGGCGAGGACTCCGGCGCCGATCCAGATCCAGCCGCGGTGCTCGCGCACGCCCTGCCACACCAGCCAGGCACCGCCGATCTCGCACAGGGCGGCGACGAGGAAGAGGAGCGCGGAGCGGGCGATGAGCATGGGCCAAGCGTGTCATGGGGTCGGGCACGCGGGTTGTCCGGGCCGGCCTCCCGGGGCGGCGCGCCGAACTGATGAGATGTCAACTCGATGGATCGGGTAATAGGTATCTTTCGGGCATGCAGGTGATGCGTAGGAGTCTGTTCGCGGCGTCCGCCGCGATGGCCGCGGTGGTGTTGGTCGCAGGTGGGAGCGCGAGTGCCGGTGCCGCCGGTGACGGCGCCCGGGTGGCGGAGGGCGTCGGGGCGGGGGCGGAGGAAGAGGCCCGGGCCCGGACGGGTATGGCGGAGGCGGACCTGGCACACCACGGCCACGCCTCGCTGTGGGAGGACCGCCTTGCCGTCTGGCTGGAGAGCGGCAACAGCGGCCCGGCCGAGGTGGCCGACGCGACCGTGCGGCTGACGTTCTCCGTGGAGCTCGCGGGCGATGTGGAGCTGCCGTCCGGGTGTCTGCGGGGCGGTGACCGAGTGGTCCTGTGCCGGACGGGAACGCTGCGGGCGGGCATCGGGGGGAGCGGCATCCCGCTCGATCTGAAGCTTGCGGGAAGCCCCGCCGAGACCGTCGTGGGCGTCACCACGGTGTGGAGCGGCGGCACGGTCGACCGCAACCGTGGGAACGACGACCACACCGTCCTGGTGCCGGCGACGGGTGACGGATACATCTTCTGACCGTGCTGGTCCGGGTCCGGTGCCGGGTCGGGGTCCGGTGTCGGGGTCGGGTCCGGGGTCACCGCTGTGCCCATGCGATGTACCCGTCCGGACGGATCAGGAGGCTGGTGTCGCGCGGGGTCCGCCAGTGGGCCCGGGTGACGCGGCCGGGTACGGCGGGCGCGGCCGGAGGCTCGCCGTTCGATGTGATCAGCACGAACTCACCTCCGCGAAGCAGCTCATAGAGGCGGCCTTCCGCGAGTTGCAGGTCGGGGGCGCGCCGGCCGGTCAGCCGGTGGGCGCCGCGCTCCGCGCCGTACGCGATGCCGATCCCCGAGATCATGCCCATCGCCTTGTCCGAGGCGGGCCTGACCATGGAGAGGAACCGGGCGGCGAAGGAGCGGGCCAGCCGCTGGGACCGGTTGTGCGCCATGGCGAGGCGGACGATCGCCCCGCTGCTGCGCAGCACCGCCTTCCCGACGGGATGCCTCTCCGACTGGTAGGTGTCGAGGAGGGCGTCGGCGTCCGGTGTGTCACCGCGGAGTGCTGCCGTGAGCTTCCAGGACAGATTGGCCGCGTCCTGCATGCCCGTGTTCATCCCCTGGCCGCCGGCGGGGGAGTGGACGTGTGCGGCGTCTCCGGCGAGGAAGATCTGGCCCTGCCGGTACTCCGGGACCTGGCGCTCGTCGCTGTGGAAGCGGGAGAGCCAGCGGGGGTCGCGCATGCCGAAGTCGGTCCCGAACGCCTTGCGGGTGATCTCGCGCACCTCCTCCAGGCCGACCGGTTCGCTCTCCGGCACCTGGTGGCTGCGCCGCCAGGCCATCGCCCGGTACCAGCCGTCGCCGAACGAGGCGATGACGGCGAACGCGTCCCCCGTGCCGTCGGCGATGAGAGGGCTCGTGGGCGGTTCGGTGAGGCGGACGTCCGCCATGGCCATGGAACGGATGACGGAGCCGCCGGGGAAGGGCAGGCCGAGCGTGGTGCGGACGGAGCTGCGCACACCGTCGGTGCCGACGAGATAGCGGGAGCGCACTATCGACTCACGTCCGTCCTCGTCGGACAGCCGGGCGGCGACCGAGGCGGCGTCCTGGCTCAGGCCGTGCAGCTCCGTGCCGTACCGGAAGCGGGCACCGGCCGCGAGGGCCCGGAGCTTCAGCAGCCGCTCCACCTCGTACTGCGGGGTGACGAGCAGGAAGGGGAAGCGGGTCCGCAACCGGGAGAGGTCCAGCGCGAGCCGGCCGAAGAAGGTCAGGCGGGTCATGGGCGAACCCGTCTTCACCAGCTCGTCCGCCAGGTCGCGGGCGTCGAGCAGCTCCAGCGTGCGGGCGTGCACGCCGAAGGCGCGGGTCAGATTGCTCGTCTGCTCGGGGCGGCGCTCGACGACGGTGACCCGGACGCCCGCGGTCGCGAGATCGCCGGCGAGCAGCAGGCCGGTCGGGCCCGCCCCCACCACGGTGACGTCCGTGTCATAGGAGCCGGGGGTGGCGGTCGGGTCAGAGCTCTGTGCGCTGTCGGTGCTGGGCTTGCCGGTCATGACGACCTCCTGCCAACGCTTGTGGGTCAACGCTTGTTGGCAAATGTATTCCGGCCCGCCTGGCATGTCAACGGTTGTTGGCCTACAGTTGTTGGCATGACTTCGGAAGCACCCGCGCCCCGCCGCTCGGACGCCACGCGTGCGGCGATCCTCGACGCCGCCCGAGACCGCTTCGCCGCCGACGGTTACGAGCGGGCGACGATCCGCGCCATCGCCCGCGACGCCGGGATCGACCCGTCGATGGTGATGCGGTACTACGGCAACAAGGAGGGGCTGTTCGCCGCCGCTTCCGAAATCGACCTGCGACTGCCCGAGTTGGGCGCGATGCCCGGCAAGCACGTAGGCGCCGTCCTCGTCTCCCATTTCCTCGACCGCTGGGAGCAGGACGAGGTCCTGACGGCGATGCTGCGCGTGGGCGTCACCAACAGCGCGGGTGCCGAGCGGATGCGGAAGGTGTTCAAGGGGCAACTGCTGCCGGTGGCCGCGGGGGTCTGCCCGGATCCGGCCGAGGCCGAGCGACGTGCCGCGCTCGCCGCATCGCAGATCCTCGGGATGGCGCTCGCCCGCTATGTGCTGCGCATCCCGCCCGCCGTCGACATGGCCAGGGACGAGGTGATCGCCTGGCTGGCCCCCACTATTCAGCGGTACCTGACGGCGGAGGCCCCGTAGCGGACTGCCGGCCTGAGGCCGGTCGCGCAGGTCCTCAGACCGGATCGGCTTGAGCTGCCGCGTCGCCGAATTCGCGCAGCGCGCCCTCGACGATCGCCTCCAGCCGGGCGTGGTGGGCGCCCCGCCAGTAGACGCGTTCGCACGCCGTGCACTGGGCGAACACGTCGTACGACCGCTGGGTGCCCCGCTCCAGGTGGTGCTCCACCGCCTCCTTGTCGGTGTCCGCGAGCGGGCCGTTGCAGGCCGTGCAGCGCGTCCACGGCGCGAGGGCGGGAGCGAACCGTTGCAGGACGTCCCGGAGCTGGTCGTCGGGGCGGTCGCTGTACACATACGCGCCGGCCCACAGCTCCCGGCGGCGCAGCAGTCCGCGGTCCCGGGAGAGCATCACGCGCTGCTCCCGCGCCGAGCGCGTGGCCAGTGCGGGGTCGCCGATGTCCTCGCTCTCGTACGCCGCGTCGACGCCGAGGAGGCGCAGCCGTCTGGCGAGGGTGCCGAGGTGCACGTCGAGCAGGAAGCGGAGCGGGGCGCCCGGCACGCGTTGCGGGCGCTCGACGCCGCGTACTTCGACATGCTCGCCCGCGGCAGGGATGTGCGAGACCTTGACCCGGGCGCCGTCCACGAGCAGCTGGCCCGCCTCCGTGAGCGGGACGCCGAGCGACTCGACGACATGACCGAGCGTGGACGAGCCGTCCGTCACAAGGGGCGTCCGACCGGCGCGCCGCTCGGCGGCGACGAAAAGCCGCAGCTCGGGGGCGAAGCTGATGTGGATCTGCGGTCCGTTCACGCCGTCAGGATGCCATCGGGCGGACCGCCCGTTCCAGGTTTTTCCGGGCGGGCGCGCCGGTGTCCCGGGCTGACGCAGGCTTGCTCAGGCGCCGGGCGGGCCCTGGGCGAGGAGATCGAGACGCCAGTTGTTGCCCCGTATCGGGTTGCCCGGCGGGTACTCGAAGTCGCACTCGCCCACCAGTGAGAAGCCCGCCTTGCGGCACACGCCGTTCGACGCGGCATTGTCGACCGAGGGGAACGCGTGCAGGTAGCGGTGCCTGCCCGCGGCCCGTGCCGCCTCGACGATGGCGCGGGTCGCCGCGGTGGCGATTCCGCGGCCCTGGAAACCGGGCAGCACGGTCCACCCTGTCTCGTACACCTGCTCCCCCTGCCAGGTGCTCTCCCAGAAGCCGACCGAGCCTACGGGTCGGCCCCCGTCCGCCAGCACCACCCGGTACATCCGCCCCGCACCGGGCAGTCCGGAGCTTATTGCCACATATCGCTTGTGGCGCTCCGCAAGCTTCTCGTCCGTCTCGGGCCCGCCGAGGTGCGCCATCAACTCCGGGGCGTTCGCGGCCTGGAGCAGGGCGAAGTCCTCGTCCGACCAGGGCTCGATGCGTACCGCTGATGTCTCGTCGTCCATGTCCCGCACCGTACGCCCAGGGTCTGACAATCGCCCGGCCGACCTTCCTCACCTGGGCGGACGCGTCGCGTACGCCGTCGGCGGCACGCCGACCGTCGCTGTGAAGTCCCGTACGAGGTGGGCCTGGTCGCTGTAGCCGAGTTCGGCAGCCAGCACCGCCCAGTCGAGCCCGTCGGCGAACGCCGATCCGGTGCCGGTGCCAGAACCCGGTCCCGAGCCGGAGCCAGAGCCGGAGCCGGAACCCGAGCCAGAGCCGGAACCCGAGCCCGTGGCCTGTGCCTCGGCCCGTTCCAGCGCCTCGTGGATGCGATAGCGCAGGATGACCCACTTGGGGCCGACGCCGACGTACGCGGCGAAGAGGCGTTGCAGTGAGCGGGCCGACACTCCCTCCGCCGCCGCGAGTTGGGCGACGCGGCGGATCGAACGGTCGCTGCGGACCTGTTCGACCAGCGTCATCGCGTGCTCCGCCCGTGGATCGGCGGCAGGGTCGAGCCCCAGCAGGTACGCATCGAGAGCCGCGACGCGCGCGTCCTCCGCGTCCGGTCCGACGATCTCCGCGGGGGCGCTCTGCGGGGCGCCGTCCGCCCCCGAGGCACCCGGTGCGCCCCGAATCCCCAGCACCTCGCCCACCGGAATCCGCTGCCCCGTCCACTCCGACACCGGTGAGGCCGGCGCGAAAGGCCGGAAGCCACCGGGCCGGAACTGCACTCCGCAGACCCGCCCCCGCCCTGCCAGCTTCTGTGTGAACAGCCCGAGGCCGATCCCCGCGACCTCACCCCAGGGCTCCTCGTCGCCGTACCGCTGGAAGACGACATTGACGGACGGATGCGGCACCACATGGGTGGCGAAGGGCTCGGCAAGGTCCCAGTCGATGAGCCAGTAGTGCTCCAGATACAGCCGCAGCGGCGGGGCGGGCTCGCGGCGCCGGAACCGTACGCGCATGAAGAGCTCCGGGGCGGCGACGATCCCCCGGGTGTCGCGTCGCGGACCGTTCGCCCCCGCCGCTCCTGCCCCCGCCGCTCCTGCCCCCGCCGCTCCTGCCCCTGCCGCTCCCGCTGCCGTCGCTCCCGCTCGTCCCGCTCCTGCCCCCGCCGCTTCCGCCCCTGCTCCTGGCTCTGGCGCGCCCATGCCCCGGATCCTAGAGCGGGCTCGTCGAGGTGTCGCGTTTGTTCAAGACGCAGGGGCCCGCGACTGGCAGCGTCGAGGGCATGAAGGCCATCAGTGAACTGCTCGAAGCCACCGCTGCCCGCGCGATTCCCGTCGTACGGGGAGTGCCGGAGGAGCGTCTGGACGCGCCGACGCCGTGCGCCGACTACGACGTACGTGCCCTGCTCAACCACCTGCTCTCGGTGATCGTCAACTTCCAGGCCCTGGCCGCCAAGGAGGACGCCGACTTCACCACGACGCCGGACCGTACCACCGGAAGCGACTGGCGGGCGGCCTTCGAGGACGAGTCCGCGCGCCTGGTGAAGGCGTGGGCGGGACCGGGAGCCGAGGAGGGGACGACAGGCGCGATGGGCCTCCCGGCGAGGACGGTCGGGCACATGGTGCTGCTGGACACGACCGTGCACGCCTGGGACTTGGCTCGTGCGACCGGACAGGAGTATGAGGCGGTTCCCGAAGTCGTCGCCGAACTCGGCCCGGCCGTCGAGGCGATGGCCCCGATGGCGCGGCAGTACGGGGTCTTCGGAGAGCCGGTCAGTGCCCCGGAGGACGCATCCGAGTTCGAACGTCTGCTCGCGACGACGGGGCGTGATCCACGGTGGAGCCCGCGCTGACGGGCACGTCCCCGTAGAGCCCGGCGAGCCGCTTGTACGCCTCGTCCACGATCTCCTGCGCCTCCGCGAGCATCGCGTCCTCGTCGAGCCGGGCGGCCGCGTGCGCCTGGCCACGCGCGCACGCGTGCGCGGAGGGCGACCGCAAGGACGATTGCGACGGCGACTGCGAGGACGACCGCGGTGACGGCGACGCCCGGCGTGCACGCCGCCACCAGCTGTCGCACAACGCGTAAATGCCGCTCGCGCAGACCGTGAGCGGGATGCTCAGGGCCAGCAGGACATCGCCCACGCGGGGCCTCCTCGGGGAAGTCGGTTCACTGTGCACTGCGGGGTGCGCTGCGGGGCGCACTGTGGACATCGGTCGCCACGGCCCCCGGCTGGAGTTACTTCACCGTTCAAAAGAACGTCCCGTCCCGGTCGCCGCGTCGGGTGATCGCAGGATCACCGCAGTACCCTCACGTGACTTTCGATGGAACGATTCCGTATGAAAGGCACTCAATGTGCCCGTCGGGCGCAGGGAGGCTTGAAGAGGGCACATCCGATGCCTCGGGGGAGGAGTCCCTCTGTCGTCGCCCCCGGGAGTGCCGCAGTGCTGTCGGAGAAGTCGACCGCCGTCGTCCGCGCGACGCTGCCCGCCGTGAGCGGGGCGATGGACGAGATCGCGCCGCTCTTCTACGAGCGTATGTTCGCCGCCCGGCCCGAGCTGCTGCGGAATCTCTTCAACCGCGGCAACCAGGCGAACGGCAGCGCCGGGCACTCGCGGGCTCCATCGCCGCCTTCGTCGGCGCGCTGCTCGCGCACCCGGACACCCGCCCCGACGCGATGCTCGCGCGCATCGCGCACAAGCACGTCTCCGTCGGTATCACGGCGGACCAGTACGAGACCGTCCACCAGTACTTCTTCGAGGCCGTCGCCGAGGTGCTCGGCGATGCCGTCACACCCGAGGTCGCGGCGGCCTGGGACGAGGTCTACTGGCTGATGGCCAACGCCCTGATCGCCATCGAGTCCCGGCTGTACGACGAGGCCGGGCGCCCCGAGGGCGAGGTCTGGAACGACTACCGGGTGATCGCCGTGCTGCCCGAGACCGCCCAGGTCACGACCTACGTCGTCGAACCCTTCCACCGCCGGACGCCGCTGCCGCGCTCCCGCCCCGGCCAGTACGTCTCCGTCCAGGTGACGCTGCCGGACGGGGCGCGGCAGATCCGCCGGTACAGCCTGTCGGGCGTCCAGGACGGCCACTTGCGCTTCTCCGTGAAGCGCCTGACGGCCACCGCCGCCGCTTCCGAGGGCGAGGTGTCCAACCACCTGCACGACCGTGTGCGCCCCGGCGACGTCCTGCGGATGAGCGACCCGGCCGGCGACGTCTTCCTCGACGAGACCTCCGACCGGCCCGTGCTGCTCGTCTCCGCGGGCATCGGCTGCACGCCCATGATCGGCATGCTCGCCCACCTGGCCGCCACCAGGTCGCGGCGGCGCGTCGTGTCCGTGCACGCGGACCGCGACGAGTTCACGCACGCCTTCCGCACCGAGCTCGAACTGCTCACCCTGAAGCTGCCGAACGCCTCGGCCGAGGTCTGGTACGAGCGTCCCGAGGGTGTGTGGCCCGCCGAACGGACCGGGCGGGCCGATCTGTCCGCGGTGGAGGTGCCGGAGGGGGCGGTGGCCTATCTGTGCGGGCCGCTGCCGTTCCTGAAGGCTGCGCGCGGGCAGCTCCTGGCGAGCGGCGTGCCGGCCGCGGACATCCACTACGAGGTCTTCGGACCCGATCTCTGGCTCGGCGCGACGGACTGAGCCACGGACTGACACAGGGACTGAGACAGGGGCTGAGACACGGGCTGAAGACAGGGCGTCCGCCGCGCCCCCGGGCATCCTCGAGTCGGCGGTTATCCACAGGCGTTTACAAGCGACTGCCGGTTCGGACACGCTGGCTGGGCAAGCGAGAGAAGCACCACCACTCTGCCGGGAGCCCGCGTTGTCCATGATCCGGAACCTCCGCCGTGCCGTGCGCCGCGCGTACGGTCGCACGGTCGACCTGAGCCACCCGGCCCGGTCGCCGCTCGGCAGCGCCGTCGTCAACTGCGTGGGGTACGCCGACGGGGCACGGCAGGCCGGTCACTGCCCGGCCGAGGAGGCGCTGCGCCGCGTGCGCAAGGAAAACAGCCAGAATCCCGGCAGCAACAGCTTCGTGTGGATAGGGCTGCACGAGCCGACACACGAGGAATTCGCCTCCCTCGCAGAGCTGTTCGGCCTCCACCGCCTCACCGTCGAGGACGCCGTCGGCGTCACGCACCACCGTCCCAAGGTCGTCCCGTACGACGACACGCTGCTCGCCGTCTTCAAGACCGTCGGGTATGCCGAGCACGACCAGTTGACCGCCACCAGCCAGGTCGTGGAGACGGGCCAGATCACCGTGATCATCGGCCGGGACTTCGTGATCACCATCCGGCACGGCCGGCACGGCTCCCTCGGACCGCTGCGCGAGGCCCTGGAGACGGCGCCGGAGCAGCTCGCCAAGGGCCCGTCATCGGTGCTGCACGCCGTGGCCGATTTCGTCGTCGACGAGTACGTGGCCGTCGCCGATGCCGTGCAGGACGATATAGAGGCGGTCGAGACGGCCGTCTTCTCCGAGCAGGCGGGGCGCGGGGCCGCGGGCCGCAGCGAGGCGGGACGGATCTATCAGCTGAAGCGGGAGCTGCTGGAGTTCAAGCGGGCGCTGTCGCCACTGAGCCGACCGCTGGACGCGCTCGCCACCCAGCCCACCACGCTGATCGCGCAGGACATCAGGCCGTACTTCCGCGATGTCTCCGACCATCTCGCCCGGGCCGCCGAGCAGATCAACGGCTTCGACTCGCTCCTCGACTCGATCCTCCAGGCCCATCTGGCCCAGATGACGGTCGCCCAGAACGAGGACATGCGCAAGATCACGGCATGGGCGGCGATCGTGGCCGTCCCGACGATGGTCTGCGGCGTCTACGGCATGAACTTCGACTACATACCGGAGCTCCGCTGGACGTACGGCTATCCGCTCGTCCTCGGTGTCATCGCGGTCGCCTGCTTCCTGCTCCACCGGGGCTTCCGTCGCAACGGCTGGCTCTGACCCAGCTCCACGCCGCCCGGGCAGGGGCTGCCCTGCCCTCCCGCCGGAGGGCTGGGATCGCAGGAGGCATCCCGCGGCCGGCGGTCGCGCGCCTGGGGCCGTGTGTCCGCCATCCCGCGAGACGCCACCTCGCCGAGACGCCCCCCGCGAGACGGCATCCCGCCGAGCCAGCACCCGGCTCAGCCGCGCATCAAGCTCAGCCGCGCACCTCTCTCAGGGCCACACCAGGCAGTACGGCTGGTGCCCCGCCTCATGGAGCCGGACCGAGAAGTCCTGCCACTCGTGCAGCAACTGGTACACGTCGAAAGCGTCCCGCGGACCCCCGCGATCCGGGACGGTCGACCAGATGAACGCCGCCGCGCCCACCGACTCCTCGCCGATGCCGCGCAGCGGGTCGACGACCGTCATGGGGAGCTTCACCACCGCGTAGTCGGGGTGGAGGACCACCAGCTCCAGCGGCGGCACCTTGTGGAGGGGCATGCCCTGGATACCGGTGAGGACCATCGCGGCTATCGTCTCGGGCTTGATCTTGGTGAACATCCCGCCCATGCCGAGCTCGTCGCCGCCCAGCTCTTCCGGGCGCATCGAGACCGGCACGCGGGCAGCCGTGGCGCCGTCGGGTGCGCCGAAGTACTTGTACGTCACCCCCATGCCCCGGCCACCCCTGTTTCCGACGGGAACGTCCGCCTCGTGCCGCCGGTGCTTCCCCCGCCGGGCAGGCTCAGGGCCCAGGTCGTCGGTCCCCTCGCCCAGTCCGCCACCGCGATGCATATCTCCACCCGACTGCTTTTAGGACGCACAGCCCCGGCCGCGCAACCCGATCATCGTGACAGTGACCTCCCCCACGGACGTGCGGTGAAACACCTGTCCGCAAGAACGTCCCCGGCCTCTGCCACCATGGATTCCGTGAGCTTTCCCTATGACGCCCCAGTTTCGCAGACGCTTTTCGACCGCGCGTCCCTCGTGACGCCCGGCGGCGTGAACTCTCCTGTCCGTGCCTTCCGCGCCGTGGGTGGTACACCCCGGTTCATGGTGTCCGGTACGGGTCCGTACCTGACCGACGCGGACGGGCGCGAGTACGTCGACCTCGTGTGCTCCTGGGGTCCGATGATCCTCGGCCATGCCCACCCCGAGGTCATCGCCGCAGTTCAGGAGTGTGTCGCACGCGGCACCTCGTTCGGTACGCCGGGCGAGGGCGAGGTCGCGCTCGCCGAGGAGATCGTGGCGCGGATCGCCCCGGTCGATCAGGTGAGACTCGTCTCGTCGGGCACCGAGGCGACGATGTCCGCGATCCGGCTGGCCCGCGGCTTCACCGGGCGCGCCAAGGTGGTCAAGTTCGCCGGCTGCTACCACGGTCATGTGGACTCCCTCCTGGCCGCGGCCGGTTCCGGTGTCGCGACCTTCGGCCTGCCCGACACGCCCGGCGTCACCGGCGCGCAGGCGGGGGACACGATCGTGCTGCCGTACAACGACCTGGAGGCGGTGCAGGCGGCGTTCCACGCGCACCCGGGCGAGATCGCCTGTGTGATCACGGAGGCGTCGCCGGGCAACATGGGCGTGGTCCCGCCGCTGCCGGGCTTCAACCAGGGCCTCAAGGACGCCTGCGCCAAGAACGGCGCGCTGTTCATCTCCGACGAGGTGATGACCGGATTCCGTACCTCGAAGGCCGGCTGGTACGGCATCGACGGCGTCACCCCGGACCTGATGACCTTCGGCAAGGTCATGGGCGGCGGCTTCCCGGCCGCGGCGTTCGGCGGGCGCGCCGATGTGATGGGGCACCTCGCCCCGGCCGGGCCGGTCTACCAGGCGGGCACCCTGTCCGGGAACCCGGTCGCCACGGCCGCCGGTCTCGCCCAGCTGAGGCTGCTCGACGACGCCGCGTACGCGAAGGTCGACGCGGTCTCCGAGCAGGTCCGGTCGCTGGTGACCGAGGCGCTGGCCAAGGAGGGCGTGGCCCACCGGTTGCAGACCGCGAGCAACATGTTCTCGGTCTTCTTCACCGCACGTGAGGTGCGTGACTACGAGGACGCGAAGAAGCAGGACGCCTTCCGCTTCAACGCCTTCTTCCACTCGATGCTGTCGCAGGGTGTCTACCTTCCGCCGTCCGCCTTCGAGTCCTGGTTCGTGTCGACCGCCCACGACGACGCCGCGATCGAGCGGATCGCGGCGGCGCTGCCGGCGGCCGCCCGTGCCGCCGCGGAGGCCACGGCATGACCGACGGCACGACGGGCAGCGGGACCACCGGCAATGAGACCACCGGCAGCGAGACCACCGGCAGTGACATGACCGGCACGGAGTTCAGTACGGAAACGACCGTGGTTCATCTCATGCGCCACGGCGAAGTGCACAACCCGGACGGTGTGCTCTACGGCCGCAGGCCCGGCTACCACCTGTCCGAGCTCGGCCGGCAGATGGCCGACCGCGTCGCCGAGCACCTCGCGGACCGGGACGTCACGCATGTGGTGGCGTCCCCGCTGGAGCGCGCGCAGGAGACGGCGGCGCCGATCGCCAAGTCCCACGGGCTCATGCTCGACACCGACGAGCGGCTGATCGAGGCGGGGAACGTCTTCGAGGGCAAGACCTTCGGTGTCGGTGACGGGGCCCTGCGCAAGCCGGGCAACTGGAAGCACCTCACCAACCCGTTCCGGCCGTCCTGGGGCGAGCCGTACCTGGAGCAGGTGGTGCGGATGACGGACGCGCTGCACGCCGCCCGGGACGCGGCCCGCGGCCACGAGGCGGTCCTCGTCAGCCATCAGCTGCCGATCTGGATCGTGCGCAGCCATGTGGAGGGGCGCCGGCTCTGGCACGATCCGCGGCGCCGGCAGTGCACGCTCGCGTCGCTGACGACCTTCACCTTCCGGGGAGACAAGATCGTCTCGGTCGGATACTCGGAACCCGCCCGCGATCTCGTCCCGGCGCATCTTCTCGTCGGCGCGAAACCGGTCAAGGGAAAGTCAAAAGCCTTCGGGGCATAGATCTTTCGCGGAAAGGCGGCCGGTCCCGGGAACCTTTGCGTTCCGCTTGCCATCTCACCCATTGGTAGGACAGCGGCGGAAAACGTGAACGGGAACGGGGGCGGCCGGTATGCGCGCTATCAGCCGAAGGAGCTTGATCGGGGCGGGGCTTGGGGCCGCGGCGGCGATGACGGTCGCGGGCTGCGGCACCGGCATCGGCCCCGGTTCCGGCTCCGGCAAGGGCGGCTCCGGCCGGAGCGGCGGTCCCGGTGCGGGCAGCGGGGGCGACGGCGGGGCGACGCCCGGTGCCGGTTCGGTACGGCCCATCGGTGACGGTTCGACCGCCGACACCGGCAAGCAGCCGCACCAGCCCGGCCGTCCCGTGCCGCTGGAGCCGGGCGAGACCCCGCCGCAATTCGTGATCCTTTCCTGGGACGGTGCGGGCGAGGTCGGCAACGGACTCTTCCCGCGCTTTCTTGAGCTCGCCAGGAATCACGGCGCGGCGATGACCTTCTTCCTCTCCGGGATCTATCTGCTCCCCGAGTCGAAGAAGACCCTCTACCGGCCGCCGAACAACGCGGTGGGCGCCTCCGACATCGGCTATCTCACCGACGCCCATATCAAGGACACCCTGAAGCACGTCCGCCAGGCATGGCTCGACGGCCATGAGATAGGCACCCATTTCAACGGGCATTTCTGTGCCGGCTCCGGTTCCGTCGGGAACTGGACGCCCGCGCAGTGGCGGAGCGAGATAGACCAGGCCGTCTCCTTCGTCACCGAATGGAAGACGAACAGCGGCTGGACCGATATCGAGCCGCTGCCCTTCGACTACCGCAAGGAACTCGTCGGCGGGCGCACTCCGTGCCTGCTCGGCCAGGACAATCTGCTGCCGACCGCGAAGAAGCTCGGCTGGCGCTACGACGCGAGCTCGCCCGGCGGCCGCCAGATGTGGCCGGAGAAGCGGGGCGGCATCTGGGACCTGCCGCTGCAGGCCGTGCCGTTCCCCGGGCACTCCTTCGAAGTGCTCTCGATGGACTACAACATCCTCGCCAACCAGTCGCAGAATTCGACCAACGGCATGCCGTCCCGTTATCCGGGCTGGCGCAGGCAGGCCACCGACGCGTACCTGAACGGATTCCGCAGGGCCTACGAGTCCAACCGCGCGCCCTTCTTCATCGGAAACCACTTCGAGCAGTGGAACGGCGGCATATACATGGACGCCGTCGAAGAGGCCCTCAAGGGCATGGCGGGCAAGAAGGACGTACGCCTGGTGTCGTTCCGGCAGTTCTGCGACTGGCTGGACGTGCAGGACCCGAAGATCCTCGCGAAACTTCGTACGCTCGAGGTCGGGCAGTCCCCGGCGGGCGGCTGGAACACCTTCCTCAAGGATCTCGGGGACACGCCCGTACCGCCGTCGGCTTAATCGCTCTTCACATGGGGCGTTACGGGCATGGAGGGGGGCGCGGAAGATCCCCCGAAGCCTCATGCGAAACTTTTCACATGAGCTTTGTCCGCCCCGCTGCACGCGCCCCCCGACGCACCCTGCTCGCCGCCGGAGCCGGCGCCCTGGCGGCCGCGCTCACGCTGTCGGCGTGCAGCGGCGGCTCCAACGGCAAGTCGGGCGGCGGTGGCGACACCAACTTCGTCACCAACACCGGCGGGATCTCGACCGTCGCCAAGGGCGAGCGGCCGGACGTGCCCGAGCTGAGTGGAAAGGACCTCACGGGCAGCCCGCTCGACCTCGCCGACTACAAGGGCAAGGTCGTCGTGCTGAACGTGTGGGGCTCCTGGTGCGCGCCCTGCCGCAGCGAGGCGCGGTACCTGGAGAAGGTCGCCCAGCAGACCAAGGACAAGGGCGTCCAGTTCCTGGGGATCAACACGCGCGACACACAGACAGGGCCCGCGCTCGCCTTCGAGAAGGAATTCGGCGTCAGCTACCCGAGTTTCCACGACCCGATCGGGAAGCTGATGCTCACATTCCCGAAGGGCAGCCTCAACCCCCAGTCGATTCCCACCACGATCGTCGTGGACCGCGACGGAAAGATCGCCGCGAGCGCTCCGCGCGCGCTCGACGACAAGGCGCTGCGTTCCATGATCGACCCGATCGTCGCGGAGAAGTGACCTCGCGATGAACGAGACCGTGTTCAGCGGTGCCCTGCTGCTCGCACTGCCCATCGCCGTGCTCGGCGGGCTCGTCTCCTTCTTCTCGCCCTGCGTACTGCCGCTGGTGCCGGGCTATCTCTCGTACGTGACCGGCGTCACCGGCACCGATCTCGCCGAGGCCAGGCGGGGCCGGATGACCGCGGGCGCCGCCCTCTTCGTGCTCGGCTTCTCCGCCGTCTTCGTCTCGGGCGGCGCGCTTTTCGGGTACTTCGGCTGGACCCTCCAGGAGCACCGAGAGACGCTCACCGCCGTCCTCGGCGTCCTCATGATCCTCATGGGGATCTTCTTCATGGGCCTGATGCCCTGGCTGACGCAGCGGGAGTTCCGCTTCCACCGGCGCCCCGTGACCGGGCTGGCCGGCGCACCCGTGCTGGGCGCCCTCTTCGGCATCGGCTGGACCCCGTGCATCGGGCCGACGCTCACGTCCGTCAACGTGCTCGCCGCCAACGAGGCCAGTGCGGGCCGCGGGGCGCTGCTGACCGCGGCGTACTGCATCGGGCTGGGGCTGCCGTTCGTGCTCGCCGCCGTCGCCTTCCGCAAGGCACTCGGTGCGTTCGGCTGGGTGAAGCGGCACTATGCGTGGGTGATGCGGATCGGCGGCGGGATGATGATCGCGACCGGTCTGCTGCTGCTCACAGGTGCGTGGGACATCCTCGTACAGGAGATGCAGGGCTGGTCCAACGGTTTCCAGGTGGGGATCTGATCCATGAGCAAGACCGACGCGACGGCCGGAACCGAAGCGACGAGCGGGGCTGATTCGACCACCGGCGCCGACCCGACCGTCGGGGCCGAAGCGACCGCCGGGTCCGACCCGACCACCGACACCGACACCGAAGCGGCGGCCGGGAGCGGCGGGCTCTCCACGGCCCCTCAGGAGGAGCTCGTCGGCGGGCCCGTGCTCGGTGTCATCGGCTGGGCGCGCTGGTTCTGGCGGCAGCTGACCTCGATGCGGGTCGCCCTGATCCTGCTCTTCCTGCTCTCGCTCGGCGCGATCCCCGGCTCGCTCATCCCGCAGAACAGCGTGGACGAGATGAAGGTCCGCGACTGGAAGGCGGGCCACGAGCTCCTGACGCCGGTCTTCGAGAAGCTCCAGCTCTTCGACGTCTACAGCTCGGTGTGGTTCTCGGCGATCTACATCCTGCTGTTCGTCTCGCTCATCGGCTGCATCGTGCCCCGCAGCTGGCAGTTCGTGGGCCAGCTGCGCGGCCGCCCGCCGGGCGCCCCCAGGCGGCTCACCCGGCTGCCCGCGTACACGACGTGGCGCACGGACGCGGAGCCCGAGGCGGTTCGCGAGGCGGCACTCGCGATGCTGAAGAAGCGGCACTTCCGCGCGCACACCGCCGGTGACGCGGTCGCGGCCGAGAAGGGCTACCTCCGCGAGGTGGGCAACCTCCTCTTCCACGTCGCGCTGATCGTGATGCTGGTGGCCTTCGCCGCGGGCCAGCTCTTCAAGTCCGAGGGCGGCAAACTGATCGTCGAGGGCGACGGCTTCTCCAACACCCTCACCCAGTACGACGACTTCAAGTCCGGATCGCTCTTCAGCATCGACGACCTGGCCCCGTTCAGCTTCACACTGGACCGCTTCACGGGTACGTACGAGACGCGCGGCCCGCAGCGCGGCACGCCCCGCACCTTCGAAGCGGCCGTGACCTACAGCGAGGGCGCCGACGGCGAGGAGAAGAAGCGCGTCATCCGGGTCAACGAGCCCCTGGAGATCGACGGCTCGAAGGTCTATCTGATCGAGCACGGATACGCGCCCGTCGTCACCGTGCGCGACGGCCGGGGCAAGACCGTCTTCCAGGGCGCGGTGCCGCTGCTGCCGCTCGACGCCAATGGCACCTCCACCGGTGTCATCAAGGTGATGGACGGCTACCGGAACAAGGGCGGCAAGTGGGATCAGCTCGGCCTGCCGGCGTTCTTCGTCCCGACGTACGCCGGCAAGGGCCAGGGCCAGATGTTCTCGCAGTTCCCTGGGCTGGTCTTCCCTGCGCTCAACCTGGGCGCGTACCACGGCGATCTGCGGGTCAACGGCGGACTGCCGCAGAACGTTTACCAGCTGGACACCAGCAAGATGAAGCCGTTCAAGGACGACAAGGGCGGCGTCTTCAAGCAGACCCTGCTGCCGGGCGAGACGATGACGCTGCCGGACGGCGCCGGCTCGGTCACCTTCGAGAAGGAGATCAAGGAGTGGGCCAGCTTCCAGATCTCCCAGCAGCCCGGCAACGGACTCGCCCTCACCGGCGCCATCGCGGCGATCGCGGGCCTCGTCGGCTCGCTGTTCATCCAGCGGCGACGGGTGTGGGTCAGGGCCGTACGGGGCGAGGACGGCGTCACCGTCGTCGAGATGGCAGGGCTCGGCCGCAGCGAGTCCGCGAAGCTTCCGGAGGAGCTGGCGGATCTGGCCGTCACGCTCCTCGCACAGGCGCCGACCGCACAGGCGCCGACCGCGCCGGACCCCGAGCACGCCCCGGACTCCGACTCCCCAGACGGCCCGGACTCCGGCCCGGACCCCGAAGGCCCGGACCCCGACTCCGAGCACGAACCCGACCCCGACCCCGATCACGAACCTGCCGACGTAGTTCCTGCCGAAGGGGCTGAGAAGTGAATCTCGCCGCCGCCACCAACGAGAGCCTCGCGGAGTTCAGCAACGGGCTGATCTACTCCTCGATGGCCGTCTACACCCTGGCGTTCCTGGCGCACATCGCCGAGTGGGTCTTCGGCAGCCGCAGCAAGGTCGGCCGCACCGCCGCCGCGCTGACCGAGGCCGGCTCCCCGGACGCCAAGGTCACCGTCCAGGTGGCGCAGAAGGGCGGCGGCACCGCCGTCCTGGAGCGCCCCAAGGTCGTCACCCGCTCGGCCGCCGGACAGCGCGACGTCCCGGACGGCCCCGGCGCCGCGGGCGGCACGGTCAAGGGTGATCTGTACGGGCGGATCGCGGTCTCGCTGACCGCGCTCGCCTTCCTCGTCGAGGCCGCCGGTGTCACGGCCCGCGCGCTGTCCGTGCAGCGGGCCCCCTGGGGCAACATGTACGAGTTCTCCACCACCTTCTCCACGGTGGCGGTGGGTGCGTACCTGGGCTTCCTGCTCGCGAGGAAGAACGTCCGCTGGATCGGTCTCCCGCTGGTCACCACGGTCCTTCTGGACCTGGGCATCGCCGTCACCTGGCTCTACACCGACAGCGACCAGCTCGTCCCGGCACTGCACTCGTACTGGCTGTGGATTCACGTCTCCACCGCCATCTTCTGCGGCGCGGTCTTCTACCTGGGTGCGGTCTCCACGCTGCTGTACCTCTTCCGGGACTCCTACGAGAACAAGCTGGCGACAGGGGGCAACCCCGGCTCCTTCGCCCGCTCCGTTCTGGAACGGCTGCCCGCCGCCGCCTCGCTCGACAAGTTCGCGTACCGGATCAACGCCGCGGTCTTCCCGCTGTGGACCTTCACGATCATCGCCGGCGCGATCTGGGCCGGTGACGCGTGGGGCCGTTACTGGGGCTGGGACGCCAAGGAGGTCTGGTCCTTCATCACCTGGGTGGCGTACGCGGCGTATCTGCATGCCCGCGCGACCGCCGGCTGGAAGGGCCGCAAGGCCGCCTACGTCGCGCTCGTCGCCTTCCTCTGCTTCCTCTTCAACTACTACGGCGTCAACCTCTTCGTGAACAGCCTCCACGGGTACGCGGGCGTGTGAGCTCGCCTTCCCGGCGGTGCCGGGCGACGCTGGTGCCATGACGGACGTGATCCCTTATGGCACCAGCGAGACCCGCGACGGCAGCGACCATCTCCTGCACTTCGTGATGCATCTGCCCCACCCCGTGGTGCACGTCTGGGCCGCCGTGGCGACCCCGGAGGGCCTGCCGCAGTGGCTGGCCGCCGCCGATCTGCTCGAACCCCACCTCGGGGGAGGGGTGACACTGCGCTGGCTGAACGCCGCCGGCGAGGGGACGGGGACGGTCGTCTCCGGGCAGGTCACCGCCTGGGACATGGAGTGCGTGGCCGAGTACACCGTCGAACTGCACGGCCGGATCCGCTTCCACATGGAGCCGGCACCCGCGAACTCCCTGGCGACGGTGGTGCGCTTCACCAACGAGTTCACCGGCACCGACGAGCAGCGCCTCGACAACCTGGCGGGCTGGCACCAGCACTTCGAGTACCTCGACGCCGCGCTCGACGGCCACCCCGCCGACTGGTCCGCCTGGACCCCGGACCGCTTCCAGCAGCTCCGTGCCGACTACGTGGAGCGGGACGAACGGCAGGTCAGCCGGCCGTGATCGCGTCCAGCCGGTCCCGCAGATACGTGTGCGAGTCCACGCCCCGCACGTCCGTGCCCGGATCGCACTCGTAGAAGTAGACGAGCGACATCAGCTCCTCCGCGGGCGCGTCCGCGGGCGGCGGCAGGACCCGGTGGCGCCCCGAGCACCAGCGGCCACCGCTCCAGCGAGCCATCAGATCGCCGATGTTGACGGTCAGCGCGTCGGGCGCGTACGGGGCGTCCGCCCAGCCGCTCTCGTCCGTGAAGACCTGGAGGCCGCCCTTGCCGGTCTGCCGGTCGAGGACCGTGACCGTGCCGAAATCGGTGTGCGGGCCGATCCGGAACTGTCCGGGCTGCGGCTCGCCGACGGTGTCCCGGCCCGGATACCAGTTGATGTTGAAGCCGTACGTCGGGTGCGCGGTGTGGCGGGTGAAGAAGTCGTCGGACTCGCCGAGCGCCGCGCCGAGCAGTTCGAGCAACTGGTCCGAGAGCGCCCGCATCACCGTCAGATACGCCTCGACAGCGGCGCGCAGCCCGGGGATCTCACCCGGCCAGGTGTTCGGCAGGAACCATTCCGCGTCCACCGCCGGGTCACCGGTCGGGACGTCCGCGGCGAAGGACAGCGACTCCTTCAGATCGGGCGGGGTCGCCGTGCCCTCCGCATAGGCGTTGGCCTCGGCGCCGGGACCGAGCCAGCCGCGGCCGCCGACCTTCACCGCGTACGGCTCCTTCGTGGCCGCCGGGAGGCGGAAGAAGCCACGGGCCAGCTCCCGGATCTCCGTACGCAGCCCGGGATCCACGCCGTGGCCGGTGACGAGCAGGAAGCCGGCGGTGCGCAGGGCGGCGTCGACGGTGGCGGCGGTGCGGGCGCGGTCCTCCGGCCCTCCGGAGAGCCAGGGCCCGAGGCCGATCACGGGGATCGAAGGCGTCACGGGCGTCACGGGCGTCATGGGCGTCGCGGGGCTGCCGTCACGAGTCATCGCTCTCCCGCTTCGGGTCCTTCGGCTCCCGGGGCTCGGACTCCTTCGGCTCCCGGGGTTCCGGCTCCTTCGGCTCCTTCGGATCGTGCGGCTGGTCCCTCTCCTCGTCGAGGGACTTCAGGAACTCCGGGTTGTCGTCAGGGGCGACCCATCCGCCCTGCCGCCGCGCCGGACGCTGCACCGTGCGGTCCTTGCCCGCGATCAGCCACGAGACCGAGCCCACGAGAGGGAAGAGCAGCACGAGGATCGCCCAGAGAGGCTTGGGGAGGTGCCGGATCTCCTTCTCGTCCGTGGAGATGCAGTCGATGAACGCATAGATGCTGAGCGCCAGCGGCACCAAGAACATCAGCACCCGAAGCATGTGGCGGCCCCCTGCGTACGGAGAACGGGACCGTGGAACGGCCCCCGTGACAACTCCAGCGTAGCGAGTGGCCGATACTGGACGGCATGGCTTACGACGATCTTCGCTCGCTGCTCCGGGCGCTGGAGCGCGAGGGCGACCTCAAGCGCATCAAGGCCGAAGTCGACCCGTACCTGGAGGTCGGGGAGATCGTCGACCGGGTCCAGAAGTCCGGCGGCCCGGCGCTCCTCTTCGAGAACGTGCGCGGCTCCTCGATGCCGCTCGCGATGAACGTGTACGGGACCGACCGGCGGCTGCTCAAGGCGCTGGGCCTGACGTCGTACGACGAGATCAGCGGGAAGATCGGCGGGCTGCTCAGGCCGGAGCTTCCGCACGGCTTCGTCGGGGTGCGCGAGGCGTTCGGGAAGCTCGGCGCGATGACGCACGTACCGCCGAAGAAGGTGAAGGACGCGCCGGTGCAGGAGGTGGTCCTGCGCGGGGACGACGTCGATCTGGACCGGCTGCCCGCGCTGTTCACCTGGCCCGAGGACGGCGGCTCCTTCTTCAACCTGGGGCTCACCCACACCAAGGACCCGGAGACCGGGATCCGCAATCTCGGGCTCTACCGCCTCCAGCGCCACGACAAGCGCACCATCGGCATGCACTGGCAGATCCACAAGGACAGCCGCAACCACTACCAGGTGGCCGCGCGGCGCGGCGAGCGGCTGCCGGTCGCGATCGCCTTCGGCTGCCCACCGGCCGTGACGTACGCCTCGACGGCCCCGCTGCCCGGCGACATCGACGAGTACCTCTTCGCCGGCTTCGTGCAGGGCAAGCGGATCGAGATGGTCGACTGCAAGACCGTGCCGCTCCAGGTGCCCGCGCAGGCGGAGGTCGTCCTGGAGGGCTGGCTGGAGCCGGGGAAGATGCTCCCCGAGGGGCCGTTCGGCGACCACACCGGCTTCTACACGCCGCAGGAGGACTTCCCCGCGCTGACGATCGACTGCGTGACGATGCGCAGGCGTCCGCTGCTCCAGTCGATCGTGGTGGGCCGGCCGCCGACGGAGGACGGGCCGCTGGGCCGCGCGACGGAACGCTTCTTCCTGCCGCTGCTCAAGATCATCGTGCCGGACATCGTGGACTACCACCTGCCGGAGTCGGGCGGCTTCCACAACTGCGCGATCGTCTCGATCGACAAGAAGTACCCGAAGCACGCCCAGAAGGTCATGCACGCGATCTGGGGCGCGCACATGATGTCGCTGACCAAGCTGATCGTCGTCGTGGACGCCGACTGCGACGTCCACGATCTGCACGAGGTGTCGTGGCGGGCGCTCGGCAACACCGACTACGCGCGTGACCTGACCGTCGTCGAGGGCCCGGTGGACCATCTGGACCACTCCTCCTACCAGCAGTTCTGGGGCGGCAAGGCGGGCATCGACGCGACGAAGAAGTGGCCCGAGGAGGGCTACACGCGGGACGGGGGCTGGCCGAACATGGTCCTCTCCGACCCGGACACGGCGGCGCTCGTCGACCGCCGCTGGAAGGAGTACGGACTCTCGTGAGCGCCTCCGCCGCCGCCGTACCGGGCCCGGGCCGCACCCGGGCCTTCCTGCGGCTCGTGATGATCGAGCACTCGGTCTTCGCGCTGCCGTTCGCCTACATCGCCTCGCTCACCGCGATGTTCCGGCTCGACCGCACCATCCACTGGGGCACGCTGCTGCTCGTCACCGTCGCCATGGTGGGGCTGCGGACCTTCGCGATGGCCTGCAACCGCATCATCGACCGCGAGATCGACGCCCGTAACCCGCGCACGGCGGGGCGCGAGCTCGTCACGGGCGCCGTGTCGGTGCGGTCCGCGTGGACGGGGGCGTTGATCGCGGTCGTGGTCTTCCTGGGGGCGGCGGCGCTGCTGAACCCGCTGTGCCTCGCGCTCGCGCCGATCGCGGTCGTGCCGATGGTGGTCTACCCGTACGGGAAGCGCTTCACGAACTTCCCGCACGCGATCCTGGGTCTCGCGCAGGCGATGGGCCCGGTCGGCGCGTGGATCGCGGTGACCGGTACGTGGTCCTGGGACGCGGTGATCCTCGGCCTCGCGGTCGGCATCTGGATCGGCGGCTTCGACCTGATCTTCGCCTGCCAGGACGTCGCGGCGGACCGGGCCGAGGGCGTCATGTCGGTGCCGGCGCGCTTCGGCGTCCCGGCGGCGTTGTGGGGCGCGCGGGGGTGCCACGTGGTGACGATGGCGCTCTTCGTCTGGTACGCGCTCGCGGTCGGGGCGGGGGTGTTCTTCTGGCTGGGCCTGGTGATCGTGGCGGTGGCGTTCCTGTACGAGCACACGATCGTGCGGCCGCATGACCTGTCGCGGCTGAACCGGGCGTTCTTCACGGTGAACGGCTTCATCGGCATCGCGCTCTTCGTGTGCGCGCTGCTGGATCTGCTGGTGCGCGGCCTGACGGTGTAGGGGGGCGCGGCAAGGTCCCTGACCCACGGGCTCGGGACTCGGGGCTCGGGGGTCCGGTCAGGCGCGGCGGCGGAAGAGGAAGGCCGCCGCTATGCCGCCCAGGAGGCCGAAGAGGTGGCCCTGCCAGCTGATGCCGGAGTCGGTGGGCAGCACGCCCCACAGCAGCGAGCCGTAGAACGCGGCGACCAGCAGCCCGACCACGATGTCGCGCGCGCTGCGGTCGACGAAGCCGCGCACGAGGACGTAGCCGAAGAGGCCGAAGACGACGCCGGACGCGCCGAGGGTGACGGTGTTGTCGGGGGAGGTGAGCCAGACTCCCAGGCCGGAGGCGGCGATGATCGTGAGCACGACGCCCAGGAAGCGGCGGACGCCGCTGAGCGCGGCGATGAAGCCGAGGACGAGCAGGGGCAGGGTGTTGGCCGCGACATGGCCGAAGCTGCCGTGCAGGAAGGCGGCGGGGAGGACGTCCCGCAGCTCGCCGAGGTGGCGTGGTGTGATCCCGTAGGCGTCCAGAGCATGGCCGGTCGCCGTGTCCACGGCTTCGAGCGCCCAGAGCAGCGCGACCCAGGCCAGCATCAGCTTGCCGGCCGTCATCGCCCGCTCGGTGCGGCTTCCTTCGGGGCGTGCGCCTGTCGTGTCCGCCGTGCCTGCCATCGCGGTCCCCCTGTGAATGCTGTGTCTCCACCCGGAAACGTCCGGTGCACCTTGCTCGGTTCCGCCACCCGGTGGCCGGATAGGCTCGATGCCATGACTGACGCCGACCGCACCCCGTGGATCGTCGGGGTCTCCGGGGCGTCCGGGACCCCCTATGCCGCCGCCGTGCTGCGCGGACTGCTCGACGCGGGCGAGAGCGTCGACCTGGTGGTGTCGCGGGCTTCACGGCTCACGCTGCTGGACGAGACCGGGATCGCGTTCCGGGACGCGCACTGGCAGGAGGATCTGCGCACGTGGCTGGCGCGGGGCGCGGACGGCAAGCCCGGCACCTTCGAGGTGGCCGAGGACGCCGACGTACGGCACTGGGCGGCCGGGGATCTCGCGGCGGGACCGTCCTCGGGGTCGTACCCCGTCAAGGGGATGCTGATCGTGCCGGCGTCCACGGCCTGCGTCGCGGGCGTGGCGCTCGGGCTGTCGAAGGACCTGTTGCAGCGGGCGGCGAGCGTGACGCTGAAGGAGCGCCGGAAGCTGGTGGTCGCGGTGCGGGAGACCCCGCTGAACGGGCAGACCTTGAAGCAGCTCGTCGCGCTGGACGAGGCGGGCGCGGTCGTGCTGCCCGCCTCTCCGGCGTTCTACGCGGGGGCGACGCACATCCAGGATCTGGTGGACTTCGTCGCGGGGCGGGTGCTGGACACGGCAGGGGTGCCGCACCGGCTGTACCGCCGTTGGGAGGGGGAGCTGGGTGAGGCCCGGTCCCGAGGTGACTGACCCGTCCGGTGCGCCCGGACCGGTGCGGCCTAGCGCTTCTTGGCCGTGCGGCGGGCGGGACGGGCCGTCCGGTCGGCGCGGTGGGCGGCGGCAGGCTGATGGACACGCGAGCGGTTGGCCAGCTCCTGCAGCTGTCGCATGTGGGCGTAGGCCATCTCGATCGTGTACACGGTGAGTGTCATCTCCTGTATGGATCGTCGCTATGGATCATTGTGATCGTTTGAAAGATTCACAGGGCTCAACCCCTGTGCGCCTTAGATTCTACACGTAAGCTTGCGGTATCGCTGAATAATGGAAGGCACAGGCATATGGACGCCGTGGATAGGCAGCTCATCCAGGCCCTGCGCGAGAACGGCCGCGCCTCGTACGCCGAGCTCGGCCGGCTCGTCGGGCTCTCCGGCCCCTCCGTCACCGACCGCATCAACCGCCTGGAGGCGGCGGGCGTCATCACGGGCTACCGGGCGACCGTCGACGCCGCCTCGCTCGGCCTCGGTGTCACCGCGCTGATCGGCATCTCCCTCTCCGACGCCGCCGACCACGAGGACGTGGCGCGCAGGCTGCGGGACCTCGCGGAGATCGAGGACTGCTGGTTCATCGCGGGCGACGACTCGTACATGCTCAAGGTGCGGGCGTCCGACGTCGACGGGCTGGAGAAGACGATCCGCCGCCTCTCCGGGACCAAGGGCGTGTCCCGGACGCGTACGACGATCGTGCTGTCGACCAAGTGGGAGAACCGGGTCGGCGACCTCCCTGAGGAAGAGGGCTGACGCGGAGCGTCGATGGGGTCCCCCCGGCTGCGAAGTGCGGGGGAGGCGGGGGAGTACGGTGGGTCCGGCCGGATTGGTTGACGTATGGGAGGCGGCCTGATGACTGCATCTGTCCAAGATGTGGGCTTCAAGCGCGAGCTGGAGGAAAAGGTCCGGGCCGGGGAGCGGCTGACCCGTGAGGACGGCGTCGCGCTCTACGAGTCGGACGACCTGGCCTGGCTCGGCGGCCTCGCCCACGAGGTGCGTACGCGCAAGAACGGCGACGTCGTCCACTTCAACGTCAACCGGCACCTCAACATGACGAACGTGTGCACCGCTTCGTGCGCGTACTGCTCGTTCCAGCGCAAGCCGGGCGAGAAGGACGCGTACACCATGCGCATCGAGGAGGCCGTCCGCCTCGCCAAGGCGATGGAGAACGAGAACCTCACCGAGCTGCACATCGTCAACGGGCTCCACCCGAACCTGCCCTGGCGCTACTACCCGCGCTCCCTGAGCGAGCTGAAGAAGGCCCTGCCGAACGTCTCGCTGAAGGCGTTCACGGCCACGGAGATCCACCACTTCGAGACCATCTCCGGACTCTCCGCCTCCGAGATCCTCGACGAGCTCATCGACGCCGGCCTCGAGTCGCTGACCGGCGGCGGCGCCGAGATCTTCGACTGGGAGGTCCGCCGGCACATCGTCGACCACCGCACCCACTGGGAGGACTGGTCGCGCATCCACCGCCTCGCGCACGAGAAGGGCCTCAAGACCCCGTGCACGATGCTGTACGGGCACATCGAGGAGCCCCGCCACCGCGTGGACCACGTGCTGCGGCTGCGTGAACTCCAGGACGAGACCGGCGGTTTCCAGGTCTTCATCCCGCTGCGCTACCAGCACGACTTCGTCGACATGAAGGACGGCAAGGTCCGCAACAAGCTCCAGGCGCGCACGACGATGGCGACCGGCGCCGAGGCGCTCAAGACCTTCGCGGTCTCCCGGCTGCTCTTCGACAACGTCCCGCACGTCAAGGTCTTCTGGGTGATGCACGGCGTCCAGACCGCCCAGCTGGCGCTCCAGCACGGCGCGGACGACATGGACGGCTCGGTCGTCGAGTACAAGATCACGCACGACGCCGACAACTACGGCACCCCGAACAAGCTCACCCGCGACGACCTGCTGGAGCTCATCCGCGACGCCGGCTTCCGCCCGGTGGAGCGGAACACCCGCTACGAGATCATCCGTGAGTACCCGGGCCCGGACCCGGAGCGCCGCGAGTCGCCCCAGCCGATGCGGGTCTGACCCATGACGCTGGAATTCCGGCTCGACCCGCCGGGCGGGCCCGAGCTGCGCGACGGCGTGCTCGCGCTCTGGACCGAGGTGTCCAACGCGGGCGGCGCCGTCGGCTTCGTACCGCCGGTGACCCCCGAGGACATCCGGCCCGCCTGGCTCAAGCACCTGGGCGACATGGCCGAGGGCCGCACGAGGCTCGTCGCGGGGTACGACGCGGCGGGCACGGTCGCCGCGACCGCCTTCCTCACGCACAACACGCACCGGTTGATGCGGCACTGGATCTGGGCCTACACGGTGATGGTCCACCCGGCCCACCAGGGCAAGGGCTACGGCCGCGACCTGATGCGGGCGGTCGAGGACGCGGCCCGCTCCTTCGACGGCATCGAGGCGATACGGCTCACCTGCCGTGGCGGTACGGGGCTGGAGGACTTCTACGCGTCGTGCGGCTACAAGGAGGTCGGGCGGGTGCCCGATGCGATCCGGGTGGCCGAGGGAGACGACCGCGACGACATCACGATGCTGCTGCCGCTGCACTGACCTCCCCGTGCTCATCCGGCTGCACTGATCTCACCGCGCCCCGCTGCGCTGACCTCCCCGCGCTCATCCGGCTGCACTGATCTCACCGCGCCCCGCTGCACTGACCTCCTCGCGCTCATCCCGCTGTACTGATCGCAATCGGCGCATGCTTCACTGGTCGGGCAATTCAGTGAAGGGAAGGGACCACCGTGTCCGACACCACAGACAGCTCCGGCAGCACGGACGGCTCCGGCAGCAGGGTCAGCCCCGCGCTCCGGTACACGCTCATGCGTCTCGGCGTCTTCGCCGGCTGCTTCTTCGTCCTGTGGGGACTGGTGTACCTGAGGGTGCTGCCGCGCGGCCTCGGCGACTCCAACCTGCTGTGGGTGCTCGTCCTCTCCGTCGTGATCTCCGCACCGCTCAGCTTCGTCCTCCTGCGCAAGCAGCGCGAGGCGATGTCCGAGCAGATCGTCACCAAGGTCGACCGGGCCAAGTCGCGGCTCGAGGCGAACCGGTCCCAGGAGGACGGCGTCGTCCAGTAGCGGGTGCGGCGAAATGCCGTTGCCCGCCGGCGGGACCGGCCGTGAGAATGCGCGCCATGGGACATGTCGAAACCGCCCACCTCGAGTACTACCTGCCGGACGGGCGGGCGCTGCTCGGCGATGTCTCGTTCCGCGTCGCGGAGGGCACGGCCGCCGCGCTCGTCGGGCCCAACGGCGCGGGCAAGACCACACTGCTGCGGCTGATCGCGGGTGAGCTGACGCCGCACGGCGGCACCGTCACGGTCAGCGGCGGACTCGGCGTCATGCCGCAGTTCGTGGGCAGCGTGCGGGACGAGCGGACCGTGCGCGACCTCCTCGTGTCCGTCGCGCCGCCGCGCATCAGGCAGGCCGCGAAGGCCGTCGACGAGGCCGAGCACACCATCATGACGGTCGACGACGAGGCCGCGCAGATGCGCTATGCCCAGGCCCTCGCCGACTGGGCCGAGGTCCAGGGCTACGAGGCCGAGACCCTCTGGGACATGTGCACCACCGCCGCCCTCGGCATCCCGTACGAGAAGGCCCAGTGGCGCCAGGTGCGCACGCTCTCCGGTGGCGAGCAGAAGCGGCTCGTGCTGGAGTACCTCTTCCGCGGCCACGACGAGGTGCTCCTCCTCGACGAGCCCGACAACTACCTGGACGTGCCCGGCAAGCGGTGGCTGGAGGAGCAGATCCGGCAGACCCGCAAGACGGTCCTGTTCATCTCCCACGACCGCGAGCTCCTCGCCCGCGCCGCCGGGCGGATCATCAGCGTCGAGCCCGGCGCCGGCGGAGCCGACGTGTGGGTGCACGGCGGCGGCTTCACCACGTACCACGAGGCCCGCAAGGAGCGCTTCGCCCGCTTCGAGGAACTGCGCAGGCGCTGGGACGAGAAGCACGCCCAGCTGAAGAAGCTGGTGGTCAGCCTCCAGCAGGCGGCGGCGGTCAGCCACGAGATGGCGTCGCGGTACGCCGCCGCGCAGACCAGGCTCCGCAAGTTCGAGGAGGCGGGCCCTCCGCCGGAGCCGCCGAAGGAGCAGGACATCCGGATGCGGCTGCGGGGCGGACGCACCGGCGTGCGCGCGATCACCTGCGAGGGCCTGGAGCTGAGCGGCCTGATGGCCCCCTTCGACCTGGAGGTCTTCTACGGGGAGCGGGTCGCCGTCCTCGGCTCCAACGGCTCCGGAAAATCCCACTTCCTGCGGCTCCTCGCGGGCGAGGAGGTCGCGCACTCGGGGCTGTGGAAGCTCGGCGCACGGGTCGTCCCCGGCCACTTCGCGCAGACACACGCCCACCCCGAGCTGGAGGGGCGGACCCTGCTCGACATCCTGTGGAGCGAGCACTCCCGCGACCGGGGCGCCGCCATGTCGGTCCTGCGGCGGTACGAGCTGACGGCCCAGGCCGAGCAGCGCTTCGACCGCCTCTCGGGCGGGCAGCAGGCCCGCTTCCAGATCCTGCTCCTGGAACTCGCGGGGACGACGGCGCTGCTGCTCGACGAGCCGACGGACAACCTGGACCTGGAGAGCGCGGAGGCGCTCCAGGACGCGCTGGAGGCGTACGACGGGACGGTGCTGGCCGTCACACACGACCGCTGGTTCGCGCGGAGCTTCGACCGCTACCTCGTGTTCGGGTCGGACGGCCGGCTGCGGGAGACGCCGGAGCCGGTGTGGGACGAGCGGCGGGTCGAACGGGTCCGCTGACGGCGGACTCTCGCTAGCGGGCGGCGGATTTGCGCCATGGCGTGTTCCCGACTCAAAGCGGGGCTTTGAGGTTCTCAAAGTTCAAGTGTTAACGTGTTGCGCATGACGACAGCAGCAGTGCGCCCTCACACAGCCATGGGCATCCCGCTCGTGGCGCGCCTGCACGTCGATCTGTGCCGCTGTATGTCCGCGGTCTGTTGCCGATCGGTCTGACCCCGGCATCACAGCGGCGCCGCCCCGGACGCCGCACCCCCGTCCCCCGTACGTCCCCGTATCCCCGTACGCCCTCATGGAGTGTGTCCGTGTCCGCGAACTCCGCGACGCCCAGCACCACGCGCACCAGCCGCATACCCTCGGTCCCCTTCTGGGCCCAGATCGTCGCAGGTCTGCTCCTCGGCGCCCTGCTCGGCTGGCTCGCCCGTAGCCAGGACATCAGCTGGCTCTACACCACCCTCGAGAAGGTCGGCGACATCTTCGTCCAGCTGCTGAAGCTGGCCGTCGCCCCGCTCGTCTTCTTCGCGATCCTGGTGTCCATCACCAATCTGCGGAAGGTCAACAACGCAGCGCGGCTGGCCGGGCGCACGCTGCTCTGGTTCATGATCACCTCGCTGATCGCGGTCGTGATCGGCATCGGGATCGGCCTGCTGACCGACCCCGGCGCGGGCACCGGCCTCACCCCCAAGGACGGCCAGAAGCCGGAACACGCGGGCTCCTGGATCGACTTCCTGACCGGCATCGTCCCGACGGACGTCATCACCCCCTTCACCGAGCTGAACGTCCTTCAGATCGTCTTCATGGCCGCCGTCGCCGGCATCGCCGCGCTCAAGCTGGGTGACCGCGCCAAGCCCGTCCTCGCACTCAGCGAGGCCGTCCTCGAACTGCTCCAGAAGGCCCTGTGGTGGGTCATCCGCCTCGCCCCGATCGGCACCGTCGGCCTCATCGGCTACGCCATCGCCGACTACGGCTGGGACCTCATCGGCAAGTACGCGACCTTCACCGCCGACGTCTACATCGGCTGCGCGCTGGTGATGTTCGGCGTGTACCCGCTGCTGCTCGCCACGGCCGCCCGGGTCAACCCGGTCCAGTTCTTCAAGGGCGCCTGGCCCGCCATCCAGCTGGCCTTCGTCTCCCGCTCCTCCGTCGGCACGATGCCGGTCACGGTCAAGGTCACCGAGCGCCTCGGCGTGCCGAAGGAGTACACCTCCTTCGCCGTCCCGTTCGGCGCCACGACCAAGATGGACGGCTGCGCCGCGATCTACCCGGCGCTCGCCGCGATCTTCATCGCGCAGATCTTCGGCGTCGAGCTCGGCATCCAGGAGTACCTGCTGATCGCCTTCGTCTCGGTCGTCGGCTCCGCGGCCACCGCGGGCCTCACGGGCGCGACGGTCATGCTGACGCTGACCCTCTCCACGCTGGGCCTCCCGCTGGAGGGCGTGGGCCTGCTGATGGCGATCGACCCGGTACTCGACATGATGCGCACGGCCACGAACGTCGCCGGCCAGGCCCTGATCCCGGTCATCGTCGCCGCCCGCGAGAACATCCTGGACCGCGCGGCGTACGACGCGGCGTCGTCGTCGCCGATCGACGAGGCGGACGCGGATGCGGATGCGGACGCTCGCGAGGCGGGGCAGAAGGTGGCAGTTCCCGCAAGCGCCTGAGGGCTGTTGACCCCTCGCAGCAGTGGCAAGAGGGCCCCGGATCCCACCCGATCCGGGGCCCTCTCTTGTCGCTTGCCGGGGAGTGGCGCTGCGGCCGGTTCCCCTCCCGCTACTTCGGGTCGCGGGTGAACAGCGACTTCGGCCAGAAGTAGCCGAGCACTGCCAGCCCCAGGCGCCAGGCGACGGCCAGTCAGCCGTTGTGGCCGATCTCGGTGCCGAGCAGCAGCCCGCGCAGGGTCTCGATGGCCGGGGTGAACGGCTGGTACTCGGCGATCGGCCGGAACCAGCCCGGCATCGCGTCGACCGGCACGAAGGCGCTGGAGAGGAGCGGCAGGATCATCAGCGGCAGGGCGTTGTTGCTGGCGGCCTCGGCGTTCGGGCTGGACAGGCCCATTCCGACGGCGATCCAGGTGAGCGCCAGGGAGACGAGCGCCAGCAGCCCCACCGCGAGGATCCACTCCAGGGCGGTGGCGTCCGTCGCCCGGAATCCGATGGCCACGGCGACGGCCCCGACGAGGACCACGCTCATCACGCACTGGAGCACGCTGCCGACGACGTGCCCGATGAGTACCGAGCCGCGATGGATCGCCATTGTGCGGAAGCGGGCGATGATGCCCTCGGTCATATCCATCGCGACGGACACCGCGCTGCCGATCGTGGTGCCGCCGATGGTCAGCAGCAGGATGCCCGGGACGAGGTAGGCGAGGTATTCGGACCGGTCCGCCCCGCCGCCTCCGATGCCGGCGCTCATCACATCGCCGAAGATGTAGACGAAGAGCAGCGGCAGGATGACCGGCGTGAGCAGCTGGATGGCGCCAAGTTGCCCTGGTGCCATCCGGTGTCATGTGGTGGCGTGTATTGGCGCAAGGGGCCTGCCCTGCCCGAAGAGTGGGGGTGCGGGGATCCCCCCCGCACCCCCACTGCTGGGGCCTACTGGCCCGTGGCCTGCCACAACGCCAGCGCGAGGGCGGTGCATGAAGTCACCGCGGCCAGTGAAGGGAGCGGCCAGCGATTTCGTTCCAGGGCGTCGAGGCGTCTTTCGTGCTCGTCCAGGAGCTTGTCGGCCTGATCGGCCCGCTGGAGCAGCAGGGCCAGGTCGCCGCGAGTGGTGGCGAAGCCGACGTCAACGGAGCTGCGAAGTCGCTCCAGCTCTACGGCGACGCCTGTGGCGGTCTCCTCGTCCGTCGTCATCCTTCCTCTCTTTCCGCTGCCGCGATGGCGTCACCGCCAGAGGCGTCCTCCTGCCCGGGCGGTGGCTCCACCCCCACATGAATCGAACTGGTGTTCAATGACATATGACGAACACGCGTTCGATTAGTCCATCCGTGCCATGTGGCTCCCACGGGGGACCGGATCGCGCCGCGCACGTCGCCCGAAGGGTCCGCCCGGAGTCGATCAGTTGCTGCCGGGATCTCCGACTCACCCCTGAAGAAGCCCTTGTTGGGGCACAATCGTGAGTGCGACTTGCTGCCGCACAGGGTGAACTCGGGGGAGTGCACGGTGAATCACCGCCTGTCCCTGGCACTGGCCGGGGGATGTGCCAACGCCCAGGCGATGTTCCTGTTCGGGTTCCATCCCGTGCTCGCGCGCGTGTGGAGCGGTGATACGCGACGCCTGGCCGACGTGGAGGTACGGCTGCTCGGCCTGGACTTCGACGGCTTCGCGGTAAAGGACTACAGCCGACTCGACGGATGGCTGCCGCAGGCGGTCTTCGTCGCCCTGAGCGCGGTGCTGACGTACGCGGTGTTACGGGGTGTCCCGGGAACCCGGCCGCGTGTGCGTACCGCCCTGGCGCTGCTCGGCGCCGCGCTGCTGGCCGCAGGAGTCGCGGAGTTGCTGGGGCCGGTGCTGGATCCGGAGTGGCACAGGGCCGTTCCGACCGCCGATGAATGGCTCTTCAGAGCCCATGTCGATGAAGTGGCCTCCGCACCCGTGCAGTTCGCGCTGTGCCTCTTCTGGCTGCCGCTCGCTTCCTGGGGCGCGGCGTGGCTGCTCCGCCGCTGGCCGCCCGTCGCCGCCTTCCTGGGGACCACGGACAGCGCTGACGGGAGTGGGAAGGGGCACGGGTCCCCGCCGGCCCCCGCGGCGCCGCGCGGGCGACGGGACGTGGTCTTCGCGGGGTTGATCCCCGTGGTGGCGCTGGCGATCGCCGGTGGACCGCTGCTGCGGCACGCGGCCGTTCGGCATGTGGAGCCGGGGTCCGTCACCTTCGACCCCGACCTCTGGATGCCGTACCGGCCTCCGGCCTGGGCGGAGGCGTGGAGCGGTGTGCTCTACCCGGCGCTGCGCATGCGTCCGCTCAGCACCGAGACGACCGCCGGCTGGGCCGCGACGCTGGGCGTGTGTCTCGTCCTGCTCGTCGCGCTCGCGGTGGCGCTCCACGTGGTGGTCGGACAGGCGGCGCGCAAGAGCCCGCTGCGGCTCTTCTTCGCCTGCTGGTACGTGACGCTGCTCGCCGCCCTGGCTGCCGCCCTGGTGGAGAGCGGCCTTCTGGAGGAGGCGGCGCCGCGGCCGAACGCCACCGAGTTCGTCCGCCCCTTCGACGCGGCCGTCGGTGACGCAGTCCGCTTCGGCACGGCCTGGGGATGGACGACGGGGGCCGCGTGCCTGGCGGCGGTCCTGGTGATGGCCCGCCGGACGTCCAGGCGCCCCGCGGAGCCCAGTGGAGTGGAGGGCGACTGAGCCGTGCCGAACAACCGCAACAACCGACCGGCGGCCCGCAGGACCGGGTCGCTCACCCGACTGAGCGTCCGCAGGGGCGGCCGGACACGTTCGGAGCCGACGGACGGTCCGGACCGGCTGCGGTATCTGAGAAGCCCCGCCACGTGGCTGGCCGGCATTCTGCTGGCGGTGGCGACCGTGACCTTCCAGGACGTGCTGACGGGCGCCGTGAAGGCGATTCTTCCGCTGGACCGGCTGCCGGACCGGCTCTCGCCGCAGAACGCCATCGACGTGGTCGAGGTCAGGAACGTCAAGAAGACCGGTCTGTTCCTGGTCCGCGGCGACGTGGACGGGCGTGTCCTCGACGCGGTGGGCTCCGGTGAGCCGGGGAGGCACGAGGAGAGCGTTGTGGACGTCGACGACGCCAGGTGGATGGTCACCCTGCAAGGCCGCGCCAGCCAGCAGGTCAGGATCACCGACATCGTTCCCGAGGTGGAGGGCGGTACGTGCTCGTCGCCACTCACGGGCAACCTCGTGAACGCACCCAGCCAGGGGGTCCAGAGGGCCATTGCGCTCAAGGTCGCCATCGACGAGCCCGCACCGAGGCTCATGGTGCCCAAGGAGAAAGGGCCCGAGGAGAAAGGGAAGGAGAAGGAGACGGACGCGGAGGAGCCGTACTTCACGGGCTCCGAACCCCGGCACATCACGCTGGACCAGAACGAGAGCGAGGCACTCCTCATCGAGGCGACGTCCGAAGAGGGCTACTGTCGCTGGCGTTACCGGGTCCGCTATCAAGTGGGCGGCAGCACGGCGGAGATGGTGCTCAGCCGGTCGGGTGGGAAGCCCTTCGAGCTCACCGGTCAACTGGCCGATGCGAGCGGCTACCGGTCCGTCCACTACCGCTCCTTCGGGTGCTCCGACTCCACGGCCTGGCTCACGGGAACGGGCGAGGAGTACAAGCGCGCGGGCGACACGCTGCCGTGCCCGCCGAGCTGAGCGGCGCCGGGCCGACCGCCGCGCGGATGCGGCTCCCGGCGGGGCGAACCTAGACTGACGGAGCCAAAGGATTTGTCCCGAATGAGGGGATCTGTGCCATGTCCAAGCGAGGCAACAAGCGGCGTGCCCGTAAGGGGAAGAAGGCCAACCACGGCAAGCGTCCCAACGCCTGACGCCATCAGTCGTGCGTGAGCGCCCCGGCACCGAAGGGAGCCGGGGCGCTTTTGCGGGGCCGTAGGCTTACCGGCGGGTAGACCGCGGGTGGGGGAGGAAGGCCGGGATGGGCGCTGTGGGAGCCGGGCGGAGCGGGAAGCGGATGCCGCGCGCCGTGCGGGAGCGGCAGATGCTGGACGCCGCGGTGCGCACGTTCGGGCAGCGCGGGTACCGGGCGGCGTCGATGGACGAGATCGCCGAACTGGCCGGGGTGTCCAAGCCGCTGGTCTATCTGTATCTGAACTCCAAGGAGGACCTGTTCACGGCGTGCATCCGGCGCGAGGCCGGGGCGCTGGTCGAGGCGGTGCGGGCCGCGGTGGAGCCGGGGCTGCCCGCCGACCGGCAACTGTGGGAGGGGCTTTCGGCGTTCTTCCGGCACACCGCGGAGCACCCGGACGCGTGGGCGGTGCTGCACCGGCAGGCGCGGACGCACGGCGAGCCGTTCGCCGCCGAGGCGGCGGTGATGCGGGACGAGATCGTGGCGTTCGTGACCGGGCTGATCGGGGCCGCCGCGCGGGAGGCGCACGGGGACGGGGAGCTCGCCGACCGGGATGTCGCCGGGCTCGCGCAGGCGCTGGTGGGCGCGGCCGAGTCGCTCGCAGGATGGGCGAACGAGACCCCCGGCGTCTCCGCGAAGGAGGCCGCGGCGACGCTGATGAACTTCGCCTGGGCGGGCCTCGGCAGCCTCATGCGGGGCGAGCGGTGGTCGCCGTCCGGCCGATGAGGTGGACGCGGCCGTTGCGAGGGTCCCGTAGCTCGAAGACTCCCCCGTCGCCCTCGTCGCTCCCGTTGCCCTCGTTGCTCTCGTCGGCCCCCTCGCCCACGGCGTACTCGACGGTGCCGGGCAGCAGGACCGGCGCCCTGAACTCCGCCTCGGCGTAACGGATCCCGCCCGGGTGCGGCTGTTCGGCCAGGCAGCGGGCGAACGTCCACATGCCGTGCGCGACGGCCCGGCGGAAGCCGAAGGCGCGGGCGGTGAGCGCGTACAGATGGATGGGGTTGCGGTCGCCCGATGCCGCGGCGTACCGGCGCCCGAGGTCCGCGGGGAGCGGCCACCGCGCCTGTGCGGTCGTCGTCCCGGCTGTCGCTTCGGGCGACGGCGAGGGCAAGGGCGAGGGCGAGGGCGTGATCGTGCGTACGTCGTCGGGGCGGGCGTGCCGGTGCAGATAGCGGCTGCGCGACTCCCATACGAGCTCGCCGCCCTCGCCGCCTTCGCCGCCCTCACCGCCGAGCCGGGCCTCGGTCACCATCGTCACCTCCGTACCGCGCCGGTGCGGGGTGAGTCCGGCCGCGTACACGCACAGGGTGGGGGCGTCGGTGGGCAGCAGCGGCCGGTGCCGGGTGATCTCGATGTACGTGTGCACCAGCCCGAGCAGCGGCAGCGGGAAGGCCCGTCCGGCCATCAGCCGCATCGCGAGCGGGAAGCCGAGGACGTGCGGGTAGGTGAGCGGGAGCGCGCCGCTCTCGGAGAAGCCGCAGACGCGTGCGTACGCGGCGAGGCGCCCCGCGTCGACCGCCGCGGCCGGGACCACGAGCCGCGTCTGCGGCAAGGCGGCGCCCTCCCGCACGCGGCGCTTGAGCGGCGACGCGAGGGCTCCGCGCAGGAGGGCGGGGCCGAGTGGTGGAGGGGCGGCCAGGGTGCGGGTGGTTTCCATGCGTGGTTCCTCTGCCTCGTTGCCGGGTGCGGGCCGGCGGGTGGTCGTGCCCGCCCGTTCCGCCCCGCGGACGGCTGCGGGCCACCAGTCGGGACGGACGGGGTGGGCCGGTGGGCGGGAGCGTCACGCTCCCAGCAGGGACTGGCCGCAGACGCGGACCACCTGGCCGTTCACCGCGGCCGACGCCGGGTGGGACAGCCAGGCCGTCGTCTCCGCCACGTCGTCCGGGAGGCCGCCCTGGGCGAGGGAGTTCATGCGGCGGCCGGCCTCGCGGATGAGGAAGGGGACCGCGGCGGTCATCCGGGTCTCGATGAAACCGGGGGCCACCGCGTTGACCGTCACGCCGTGGTGCGCGGCCGCGCGGGGGGCCAGTGAGCGGACCATGCCGATGATTCCGGCCTTGGAGGCCGCGTAGTTGGTCTGCCCGGTGTTGCCGGCGATGCCCGCGATGGAGGCGGTGGCGACGACACGGCCGCCCGGTCGCAGTGCGCCGGACTTCAGCAGGGTGTCGGTGGTGTCGAGCACCGCGGCGAGATTGACGTCGAGGACGGAGGCCCACCGGTCCGCGGACATGTTGGCGAGGCGCCGGTCCCGGGTGATTCCGGCGTTGTGGATCAGGATGTCGAGCCCGTCGCCGGTGGCCGCGGCCATCCGGTCGGCCGCGTCGGCCGCCGTGATGTCGAGCGGCAGCGCGCTGCCGCCCAGCGCCTCGGCGGTGCGGAGCAGATCGGCCTGGGCCGCGGGCACGTCGAGGCAGACGACATGGGCGCCGTCGCGGGCGAGCGCACCGGCGACGGCGGCGCCGATACCGCGTGCGGCGCCGGTGACCAGAGCGGTGCGTCCGGCCAACGGCCGCGACCAGTCCCCGGACCAGACTCCGGACCAGTCCCCGGCCCAACCCGCGGCCCGGTCCGCGGCGGTCCTGTCCCGGGACGCGTCTTCGGGCCCGTTGCCCGCGCTGCCGCTGGTGCCATCGGGCCCCTCACCCGACCGGCCGCTCGGGCCGCTCGGGCCGCCGGACCCGGAGCCCGTTCCGCCGCCGGTGCGGGCGCCGATCTCCACGACCTGGCCGCTCACGTACGCCGACCTGGGCGACAGCAGGAAGCGCAGCGTCGACTCCGCCTCCTGCACTGCCCCGCCCACCCGCACCAGATTGACCGTCCTGCCCCGGCCGATCTCCTTGCCGAGGGAGCGGACGAACCCTTCCAGCGCCTGCTGAGCGGCCGCCTGGTGATGGTCCGTCGGCGACGGCGGCGCGCCCAGCACCACGACGCGCCCGCTCGCCGCGACGGACCGTACGACGGGGTGCAGCGCCGCGTGCACCCCGGCGAGCGCGCCCGCCGTGGCGACTCCGGTCGCGTCCAGGACGACCGCGGCGGGCCGTTCGGACGCCGTGGCCACGGGCAGGCCGGTACGGGCCAGGACCGCGCCGAGCGCCGCGTCGGCAGGACCGGCGGCCGTCAGGTGCAGCAACTCCCCGTCCAGCGAGGGCCGCTCGGGCGACCAACGCCGCAGGACGGCCGGTTCCGGGAGCCCGAGGCGGTGTGTGAGGAACCGGCCGGGTGCCGTGCGGGCGAAGCGCTGATAGCGGTCGGGGGTGCGGTCGGCCATGGTTGTCCGGACTCCAGCTGGGTCGTAGATTGACGCCGGGTTTTTACTCCAGAGTAAGGTTACTCAAGGGTCAGGAGCTGGTCGAGATGTACCTCCACGAGATCCGCAGGGTCGCGATCGTCGGCGGCAGCCGCATCCCGTTCGCCCGTTCCGACGGCCCCTACGCCACCGCCTCCAACCAGGAGCTGCTCACCGCCGCCCTGAACGGCCTCGTGGAGCGGTACGGCCTCCGGGCGCGGGGCGCGGTGGGCGAGTTCGTCGCGGGCGCGGTCCTCAAGCACAGCCGCGACTTCAACCTCGCCCGCGAGACCGTCCTCGGCTCTGCCCTCGACCCGCACACCCCCGCGTACGACATCCAGCAGGCGTGCGGCACCGGCCTCCAGGCGGTCATCGCCGCCGCCAACAAGATCGCGCTCGGCGCGATCGACTCCGCGGTCGCGGGCGGCGCGGACACCACCAGCGACGCGCCACTCGGCGTCAACGACGAGCTGCGCAGGCTGCTCCTCGAAGCCCGCCGCGCGAAGAGCACGGGCGCCAGGCTCAGGGCCCTCGCCCGGGTGCGCCCGAGGCACCTCGTCCCCGACATCCCGCGCAACGCCGAGCCGCGCACCGGCCTGTCCATGGGCGAGCACGCGGCGATCACCGCCCGGAAGTGGGGCGTCTCCCGCGAGGCCCAGGACGAACTGGCCGCCACCAGCCACCAGCGGCTCGCCGCCGCGTACGAGCGCGGCTTCCTGGACGACCTCGTCGTCCCCTTCCGCGGCCTGGCCAGGGACCAGAACCTGCGCCCCGGCTCGACGGCGGAGAAGCTCGCCGCGCTGAAGCCCGTCTTCGGCACGGACCACGAGAACGCGACGATGACCGCCGGGAACTCCACGCCGCTGACGGACGGCGCCGCCGTCGTGCTCCTCGCGAGCGAGGAGTGGGCGCGGGAGCGGGGGCTCGACGTCCTCGCGTACCTCACGGCGTACGAGACGGCCGCGGTGGACTACGTGGACGGGGAGGAGGGGCTGCTGATGGCGCCGGCGCACGCCGTGCCCCGGATGCTGGAGCGCACCGGGCTCGGCATCGGGGACTTCGACCTCGTCGAGATCCACGAGGCGTTCGCCTCCCAGGTGCTCGCCACCCTCGCGGCCTGGGAGGAGCAGGGGCTCGCTCCGGTGGACCGTGCGCGGCTGAACGTCGCGGGCTCGTCGCTGGCCACCGGGCACCCCTTCGCGGCCACCGGCGCCCGTGTCGTCGCCACGCTCGCCAAGCTGCTGGCCGAGCGGGACGCGCCGGGGCGCGGTCTGGTCTCCGTCTGCGCGGCGGGCGGCCAGGGCGTCACGGCCATCCTGGAGCGGTCGTAGGGTCCTGGGACTTCATGACCCCAGGGGCGACGGGGCCGGTGGCCGGTCAGACGTGGGTGAGCCGCCAGTCCCGCAGCACCGCGTCCACGTCGTACGGCACCAGCCTGAGCGGCGGGCCCTGGGGCGGGCGGTGCAGTGCGGCGGTGATCCTGGCGTTGATGTCCTCGATGATGCGCCGCACCGCGGCCTCGGACGGGGCCCGGCGCGCCGCTTCCAGCGCGTCCTCGGCCTGCTTGCGCAGGGCGAGGGACGGTGGCAGGTACGACAGGCCCTCGCGGTGCATCTTGCCCTTGATCCACCACATGTCGTCGTACGCGTCACCGCTCTCCGGCAGGGGCATGCCCATGCCGGGCAGATCCTTGAAGTCGCCGCGCTCCGTCGCTTCCCGGATCTGCTTGTCGGCCCACGACTCGAAGCTGACGCCTGGCGGCTTACGCTCGGTCATGTCTCCAGGGTAGGAGAAATACGCCCGCCCAGGGGGTCTTCCTCCGGGTCTCTGCGAGACTCGAAGGGTGCTGATCAGAGACGCGAAGAGTGACGACTGGGACCGTATCTGGCCGTTCTGGCAGCGGATCGTGGCGGCGGGGGAGACCTACACCTGGGACCCGGACACGCCGGAGCCGGCAGCCCGCGCGCTGTGGATGGCCCCGGCGAACCGGGTGTTCGTGGTGGAGGACCCGGAGGGCGGCGCGGTCGTCGCCTCGGCGTACCTGCGGCCCAACTACGGCGGCCCGGCGGCGGGCATCGCCAACGCGGCGTTCATGGTCGACCCCGAGCGGGCGGGGCGGGGGACCGGGCGGAGGCTGGCCGAGCACGTGCTGGAGCAGGCGCGGGCCGACGGGTACACGGGGATGGTCTTCAACGCGGTCGTGGAGACCAATCCGGCGGTGCGGCTCTGGGAGTCGCTGGGCTTCCGGATCCTCGGGACCGTACCGGGCGCCTTCCGGCATCCGGTCCACGGCACGGTCGGGCTGAACGTCATGTTCCGGGAGCTGTGACAGCCCCGCAGAAGACCTCAAGAGGCAGGAGCCCCGTTCCGTACAGAACGGGGCTCCTTGGGTACTGCTAAGTCGTGCGCGATCGCCGACCCGGGCAACTTAGGCCGGGGTGACGTTCTCCGCCTGGGGGCCCTTCGGGCCCTGGGTGACGTCGAAGTTCACGACCTGGTTCTCCTCCAGGGAGCGGAAACCAGACGCGTTGATCGCGGAGTAGTGGACGAAGACATCCGGGCCGCCGCCGTCCTGGGCGATGAAGCCGAAGCCCTTTTCAGCGTTGAACCACTTGACGGTTCCGGTAGCCATAAGCCCTCCTTGGGCCAAAGGGTTGCCCTGCTCCAGAACCTGCAAACAAGTCTGAAAAACAAAAGCCTGCGGGTTACATGCTCCGCAGGCTCTGTACTGCAAGGGAAACCAAACTGCAACTTGCGTTGAGCGTAGCACGCAGGGTGTTCGCATGGGTAGAGGGAAAGATCACGTCACCCGGATGTTTGATGCCCGCTTGACAAGCTGACGGTCGCGGCGCGCCGTACCCCGCTCATTCCCAGGGCCACCCACGGGTCTAGCCTCGCGCTGTGGACAGTCATGCAGAACCCGCGGAACACGCGGAGAACGCCGCCGCCGACGGCGACCGTCGCAGCCGGCCACGCGTCGGTCACATCCAGTTCCTGAACTGCCTGCCCCTCTACTGGGGCCTGGCCCGCACCGGAACGCTGCTCGACCTGGAGCTCACCAAGGACACCCCGGAGAAGCTCTCCGAGCAGCTGGTCCGCGGTGACCTCGACATCGGCCCCATCACCCTCGTCGAGTACCTCCGCAACGCCGACGGCCTCGTCGCCTTCCCCGACCTCGCGGTCGGCTGCGACGGCCCCGTCATGTCCTGCGTGATCGTGTCGCAGGTGCCGCTCGACCGGCTGGACGGCGCGAGGGTCGCCCTCGGGTCCACCTCGCGCACCTCGGTACGCCTCGCCCAGCTGCTCCTCGCCGAGCAGTACGGCGTGGCGCCCGACTACTACGCGTGCCCGCCCGACCTCGGCGTGATGATGCAGGAGGCGGAGGCGGCGGTGCTGATCGGGGACGCGGCCCTGCGCGCCTCGCTGCACGACGCGCCCCGCCTCGGCCTGCGCGTCCACGACCTGGGGCAGATGTGGAAGGACTGGACCGGGCTGCCGTTCGTCTTCGCGGTCTGGGCGGCACGCAGGGACTATCTGGAGCGCGAGCCCGGTGTCGTACGGAAGGTCCACGAGGCGTTCCTGGCCTCGCGTGACCTGTCGCTGGACGAGGTCGGGAAGGTCGCCGAGCAGGCGTCGCGCTGGGAGGTCTTCGACGCGAAGCTGCTGGAGCGCTACTTCACGACGCTCGACTTCCGCTTCGGGGCCGAGCAGCTCGCCGGGGTACGGGAGTTCGCGCGCAGGACCGGGCCGACCACCGGGTTCCCGGCGGACGTACGGGTGGAGCTGCTCGGCGCCGGGGGCTAGGTCGTGTCTGACAAATGGCGCCGTCCGCCCGCAGGGCGGGGTGCGTGCCGGACGCCGCGCACCAGGCGGGATTTGTCAGACACGGCCTAGGACGAGGGGACGGGGGCCTGCATGTGCTCGCTGATCCACTGGATCGAGCCGTCCCCCATGCCCTTCATGTAGGTCTTGGCGTTGTGCCCGCCGCCCTGGATGACCTGGAGGCGGGTCTTGACCGGGCCCTTGGTGTGGTCCCGGATGAAGGTCTTGAGGTTCTTCATCCCGGACTCCCGGGTGCCGATCTGGAACGCCAGATAGACGTCGGTGTCCTTGGAGCCGGGCTTCGCGCCCAGGAGTTGGGCGAGCTTCTCCGGATTGTTCGCCTGCCGCTCCGGCTCGTGCCCGGCCCACAGCGGGGAGTCCGGGACGGTGTCGGGTCCGGAGGCGATGACGGCCTTGAACTTGTCCGGGTGCTTCAGCACCGACTTCAGCCCGACGAAGCCGCCGGACGAGGAGCCCATGAATGCCCAGCCGTCACGGGAGTTGAACGTACGGAAATTCGCCCTGACGAAATCGGGAACGTCTTCCGTCATCCAGGTGCCCATTTTCGGCTGCCCCGGTATATCGCTGCCGTCGTAGTAGTGCTTGTCGTCCGGGTTGAGGACGGGCATCACGACGACGAAGGGCAGGCTTTTGCCTTCCTTCGACCACTTGCTGATGCTGCTCTGGAGCTTGAGGTCGGTGCCCATCCAGTAATTGTTCGGATAGCCGCTGCCGCCGGGCAGGGCGATCAGCACCGGAAAGCCGCTGTTGGCGTACTTCTGGTCGAAGTACTGCTGCGGCGCCCACACCCACACCTTGCCCGTGAAGCCGGACTTCCTGCCGTGAAGGGTCGTCACCCCGATCTTCGTGCCGTCGTCGAGGGTGTTCTGGGTGGTGAACTCGGCCTTCGGGCCCGTAGGCATGACCGTCCTGGCGGCGGCCTCGGCGGCGCCATCGTCCGGCCGCGCGGCCTGCCGCCCGCCGCCCGCCGCCGCGGGGGCCTGGGCCGACGGGCCGTCGAAGGAGACCGGGTCCCCCTCGGAGGAGCAGCCCGCGACCAGCACGACAGAGCCGAGAGCGACAGCGGCCACGAGGGACTTGGTCAGGCTTTTCATACCGGACTCCGATGGTTTGCAGTGGTTCGGTGCAAGGTGTGCGATTTACGCCCAAGGAGATGAGGGCCGCGGCCGATCGGTTGGCCCGGAGGCGCATCGGATCCCGGTGATGCGGCCCACGCCGCGCTCTACGCTGTCCGGGACGGGCATCCCGTCCCGGACAGGCGTCGTCTCCCGGGCGGGCATCGCGGGAGTCGGGCGGAATCGGGGGAGTTCATGCATCCGCTGGAGGCGGGCGAGCCGGGGACCATCGGTGCGTACCGGCTGCTCGGGCGGCTCGGTGCGGGCGGGATGGGCCGGGTGTATCTGGCACGTTCCGAGGGCGGCCGCACCGTCGCGGTCAAGGTCGTCCATCCGCACTTCGCGCTCGACGAGCAGTTCAGGGAGCGGTTCCGCCGCGAGGTGGCGGCGGCGCGGCGGGTGGGCGGCGAGTGGACGGCACCGGTGCTGGACGCCGACCCGGACGCCCCCGTGCCCTGGGTGGCCACCGGCTATGTGGCGGGCCCTTCACTGGGGCAGGCCGTCACGGAGCACGGGCCGCTGCCGGAGCACACCGTGCGGGCGTTGGGCGCGGGCCTCGCGGAGGCGCTGGCGGCCGTCCACGCACTGGACCTGGTCCACCGGGACGTCAAACCCTCGAACGTGCTGCTGACCCTCGACGGCCCCCGCCTCATCGACTTCGGCATCGCACGGGCGACGGACGGCACCGCCTCGCTCACGACGACCGGCGTCTCCGTCGGCTCGCCCGGCTACATGGCGCCTGAACAGATCCTCGGCAAGGGCGGGGTGACGGGCGCGGCCGACGTCTTCTCGCTGGGCGCGGTCCTCGCGTACGGGGCCACGGGTGCCGCCCCCTTCCCGGGCGACTCGTCGGCGGCGCTCCTCTACAAGGTGGTCCACGAGGAGCCCGAACTGGGCGCCCTCGCAGGAGAGTTGCGTGATGTCGTCGCCGCCTGCCTGGCCAAGGAGCCGTCGGCGCGGCCCGCCCCGCGGGAGCTGGCCGCCCGGCTGGCCCCGGGTGGCGGGGGTGCGGGGGCGCTGGTGGCGGCGGGCTGGCTGCCGGGGCCGCTGGTGGAGCAGGTGAGCCGGGCCGCGGTACGGCTTCTCGACCTGGAGCCGGCCCGGCAGGATCCGGCGGGGTCGGGGCCCGTGCCGTTCACGAGTCGTGCGGTGGGGGAGTTCGGCCCGCCGATCGATCCGGGGCTGAGCGAGCCGGCTCCGGGGCTGATCGCGCCGGTGCCGACCGCGACCGCGCCGTCGGTGGCCGATGCCGTACCGCCGCAGCGAGGCCGTTCCGACGGGCGTTCCGACGGCCCTCCCGACGGCCGGCCTGAAGGGCGCCTGTCCGTCTCGGTGACCACCAGCACGGAACGCGGCAGGCCCGGCGGCGCCCGCAAGGTGAGCTGCACGGTCGCGCTCGCCGTCGCGGGCGCGCTGGCCGCGGTGACGGTCGGCGCGGGCCTCCTCCTCGACGTCCTCCCGGGCGGGGACGGCAAGGACGCGGCGACCGAGCCGCCGAGCTCGACGGCCTCCAGCCCTCCGGCGGACGGTGCCTCGCGCGCGGCGAAGGACGTGCCGAAGGCGTTCGTCGGGACCTGGGAAGGGGAGATCACCGCCGCCGGGCTGCCCGCCGGCACCATGAAGGTCACCATCAGGGCGGGGCGCACCGGCCAGCGGGTCGGCACGGCCGAACAGACCGACATCCTCGGCAACTTCATCTGCGAGGACCTCCTCACCGCGACCGGCGCCGACACACGGACCCTCGTCGTCGACGCCGAGCGCGGCCCGCGCAGCCAGGGCATGTGCACGGAGAGCACGAAGGGCCTGCGGCTGGAGCTGAGCGGCGGTTCCCTGCGGTACGTCTCCGCCGACGCGCGCGCCGGAAACCCCACGGGCGAGCTGGCCAGGCAGCGCTGAGCCAGGGTCCGAGGCAGCGCTGAGCCAGGGTCCGAGGCAGCGCTGAGCCAGGTCCGAGGCGGCATCGGCCAGGGTTCGAGGCGGCACCGAGGCGGCGCCCGGACCGCACTGAGGCAGCCGCGCTGAGTCGGCCGAAAGCGCTGGCGTAGGCTGTTTCGGACCGTCCAGACCCCGCCGAAAGGTGACTCCCGGTGACCGAGAAGGCCGACCTTCAGTCCGTCCTGGACCGCGCCGCCGAGGGCGGGCGGATCACCCCCGACGAGGCGCTCGACCTCTACCGGTCCGCGCCCCTGCACGCGCTGGGCGCCGCCGCCGATGCCGTGCGCCGCCGCCGGTACGTCGGGACCGAGCGCATCGCGACGTACATCATCGAGCGGAACATCAACTACACCAACGTCTGCGTCACGGCCTGCAAGTTCTGCGCCTTCTACGCCGCGCCCAAGGACACCGCCAAGGGCTGGACCCGCGACCTCGACGACATCCTGCGGCGCTGCGCCGAGACCGTCGAGCTGGGCGGCACCCAGATCATGTTCCAGGGCGGCCACCACCCGGACTACGGCGTCGAGTACTACGAGAAGCACTTCTCCGCCATCAAGCGGGAGTTCCCGCAGCTGGTCATCCACTCCCTCGGCGCCTCCGAGGTCGAGCACATGGCCCGGATCTCCGGCGTCTCCGTCGAGGAGGCCGTCCAGCGCATCCACGCGGCGGGGCTCGACTCCTTCGCGGGCGCCGGCGCCGAGCTGCTCCCCGAGCGGCCGCGCAAGGCGATCGCGCCGCTGAAGGAGTCCGGCGAGCGCTGGCTGGAGATCATGGAGACCGCGCACCGGCTGGGTGTCGAGTCGACGTCCACGATGCTGATGGGCACCGGCGAGACCAACGCCGAGCGCATCGAGCACATGCGGATGATCCGGGACGTACAGGACCGGACGGGTGGCTTCCGGGCCTTTATCCCGTACACGTACCAGCCGGAGAACAACCACCTCAAGGGCCGCACCCAGGCCACGATCTTCGAGTATCTGCGGATCATCGCGATCGCCCGGCTCTTCTTCGACAACGTCGCCCACATCCAGGGCTCGTGGCTGACCACCGGCAAGGAGGTCGGCCAGCTCTCGCTGCACTACGGCGCGGACGACCTGGGTTCGATCATGCTGGAGGAGAACGTCGTCTCCTCGGCCGGCGCCAAGCACCGGTCCAACCGCCAGGAGATCATCGACCTGATCCGCAAGGCGGGCCGCGTCCCGGCGCAGCGGACGACCACGTACGAGCACATCGTCGTCCACGAGGACCCGGCGGAGGACCCGGTCGACGAGCGGGTCGCCTCGCACATCTCCTCGACCGCGATCGAGGGCGGCACGGCGCATCCGGAACTGAAGCTCCTGAACGCGAACTGACGACGTCTTGCTGACGATCCACGTCGCGGCGGCGGGCCGTGCCGTCCTCGTCGACGGCCCGGGAGTCGTCGCCGTCGGGCCCTACGAGGAGGTCGTCGGCGAGCGCCCGGAGGCGCGGGTACGACGGTGGCCCGGCGTCATCACGCCGGGGCTCGTCAACCTCTACGGTCCCGAACTGCTGGAGCAGGCGTACCACCCCGACCCGCGCGAGTCCGACGAGCTCGGTACCGAGCCGGTCACGGGTGCGGCGCTGGACGCCCTGGAGATGACCGACGCGCGGTGGGGCGCCAGCGCGCGGCGCGGGGTCCAGCGGATGCTGGCGCACGGCACCGTCGCCGCCGCCGGTGAACTGCACAACCGGGCCGTGCTCGACGCGGTCCGCCGCGCGGGGCTCATCCTGACCGGACGCGCCCGGCGCCCGGACGGCGTGCCGGCGCTGGACCCGTTCGCATCGGGCGGACCGGTGCTGTGGGCGCCCGGCCTGAACCCCGGCACGGCGGCACGGTTCGCGGTCTTCGACGTCCCGGACGAGTCGGCCCTCGCCGAGCACGGCGCCGCCACCTGCGTCGCCACCGTCATCGCCGGCCGCCTGGTGTACCGGCGCCGCTGAGTCCGTCGGCGCTGCTGGGCGGCGGTGCCTATCCGCCGCCCCGGAAGTCCGCATACCGCACGAGCGCCGGCAGCGCCTCGTTCCCGTGCGGCGGCCGGCAACCGGTCCCCGGTCACCGGGGCCGACACCCCGGCGGCGTAGGTTGAAGAGGTATTCCGGCGCAGAACGCCGAGCCGGAACGCCGAGCCGGAACGCCGAGCCGGAACGCCGAGCCGGAACGCCGAGCCGGAACGCCGAGCCGGAACGCCGAGCCGGAACGCCGAGCCGGAACGCCGAGCCGGAACGCCGAGCCGGAACGCCGAGCCGGAACACCGTGCCGGGACACCGTGCCGGGACACCGAGACCCGCTGGCCGACCTGCCCGAGCTCCGGGACCGTCCTGCGGGCACAATGGGGGAGTGACCCGAGCCTCCCTGGACAAGCAGCCGCACGAAGTCGCCTCCATGTTCGACGGTGTGGCGGCGAACTACGACCTCACCAACGACGTCCTCTCGCTCGGCCAGGACAGGCGCTGGCGCAACGAGGTCGCCAAGGCGGTCGGCGCGCGGCCGGCCGAGAAGGTGCTCGACCTCGCCGCCGGGACCGGCACGTCGTCGCTTCCCTTCACACGCACCGGCGCGTACGTCGTGCCCTGCGACTTCTCGCTCGGCATGCTGCGCGAGGGCAAGAAGCGCCACCCGTGGCTGCCTCTGACCGCCGGTGACGCGACGAAGCTGCCGTTCCGCGACAACGTCTTCGACGCCGTCACGATCTCCTTCGGGCTGCGCAACGTGCAGGACACGGACGGGGCGCTGCGCGAGCTCCACCGGGTGACCCGGCCCGGCGGACGCGTCGTCATCTGCGAGTTCTCGCACCCCACCTGGGCGCCGTTCCGGACCGTGTACGAGGAGTACCTGATGCGGGCGCTGCCGCCGGTGGCGCGCGCGGTCTCCTCCAACCCCGACGCGTACGTCTACCTCGCCGAGTCCATCCAGTCGTGGCCCGAGCAGGCGGAGCTGGCGCGGCTGCTCCAGAAGGCCGGCTGGTCGAAGGTGGCCTGGCGGAACCTCTCGGGCGGCATCGTGGCCCTGCACCGCGCCACCAAGCCCCAGTAGCCCGGCCGCGAGAGGGCGAGAGCAGCCGTGGACTACCAGGCGCTCCTGGAACGGATCGCGGACGACGTGGCCCCGCTGGTCGGCAGCGGCACCCCCGCCGAGTACATCCCCGCGCTCGCCGCCGTCGACCCGCACCGCTTCGGCATGGCCGTCGCCGACCTCGACGGCAAGGTCTACGGCACGGGCGACTGGGAGCACCCCTTCTCGACCCAGTCCGTCACCAAGGTCTTCGCCCTCGCGCTCGCCCTCTCCCTCGGCGGCGACGAGCTGTGGGAACGGGTCGGCCGGGAGCCCTCCGGCAACCCCTTCAACTCGCTCGTGCAGCTGGAGTACGAGAACGGCATCCCGCGCAATCCGTTCATCAACGCGGGCGCGCTCGTCGTCACCGACCGGCTCCAGACCCTCACCGGCGACGCGAGCAGCGAACTCCTGGAGTTCCTGCGGGCCGAGAGCGGGAACGAGGAGCTCGCCTTCGACCCGGACGTCGCCGCGTCGGAGTCGGAGCACGGCGACCGCAACGCGGCCCTGGCCCACTTCATGGCCTCGTACGGGACGATCGCCAACCCGGTGCCGACCCTCCTCGACCACTACTTCTGGCAGTGCTCGATCGAGATGAACTGCGCCGACCTGGCCCTCGCGATCCGCTTCCTGGCCGGTCACGGGGTGCGGGCGGACGGCTCCCGGCTGCTGACCGTCAGCGAGTCCAAGCAGATCAACGCCGTGATGATGACCTGCGGGACGTACGACGCGGCAGGGGAGTTCGCCTATCGGGTCGGGCTGCCGGGCAAGAGCGGGGTGGGCGGCGGGATCGTCGCCGTCGTCCCGGGGCGCTGCACGCTGTGCGTGTGGAGCCCGGGGCTCGACCGGCAGGGCAACTCGGTGGCGGGCGTCGCGGCGCTGGACCGCTTCACGACGCTCACCGGACTGTCCGTCTTCTGACTTCTGACCGGCTTCCGACCGGACCTCACAGGCCGAGCCGGAAGCAGTGCCCCTTCCGCTGCGACACCGGCGTGGTGAACGTCTCCGCGTGCTCCATGCCGAGGCGCCGCATCACGGCGATCGACCGCTCGTTCTCCGCGGCCACCATCGCGACGACGCTCGGCACGCCTTCCGCGCGCAGGCGCTCCAGAGTGATGCGGGCGGCGGCCGTCGCGTACCCCTGCCCCCAGGCCCGCCGGGCCAGCCGCCAGCCGATCTCGATCTCGCCCACCGGGCCCCAGTCGTGCGGCCACGGCTGGGCGCCCGTGAACCCGATGACCTCGCCCGCCGCGTCCAGCAGCGTCCACAGGCAGAAGCCGTGCTCCGCGTCGTGCCGGCGCTGCCGGGCCGTCAGCTCCTCGTACACCGACAGCTCCGCGGGCGCACCGCCGTGGAACTCCATGACCTCCGGGTCCGCGAAGATCCGGTGCCAGGCCAGGGCGTCCTCGTCGGTGGGCACACGCAGCTGCACCACCGGTGCGGCGGGAAGCGTTTCGCTCATGGGACAGCCCTTCGGTTCGTGGATCAGTACGCCCCCATAGACTGCACAGGTCCAGTGCCTTTTAGGCACGCGAAATCGAGTCTTCGGGAGTCCACGCCGTGACCGAGCCTCTCTCCGAGCACACCGCAGATGTGATCGTCGTCGGCGCGGGCCCGGCCGGTTCCACGACCGCGTACTACCTGGCCAAGGCCGGACTCGACGTCCTCCTGCTGGAGAAGACCGCCTTCCCGCGCGAGAAGGTCTGCGGCGACGGCCTCACGCCCCGCGCCACCAAGCAGCTCGTCGCCATGGGCATCGACATCTCCGAAGAGGCGGGCTGGCTGCGCAACAAGGGCCTGCGCATCATCGGCGGCGGCGTCCGGCTCCAGCTGGACTGGCCGGAGCTGGCCTCGTACCCGGACTACGGGCTCGTCCGCAAGCGGGACGACTTCGACGAGCAGCTGGCCCGCCAGGCGCAGAAGGCGGGCGCGCGGCTGCACGAACGCTGCAACGTCGGCGAGCCGATCATCGACGACCGCACCGGCCGCATCACCGGCGTGCACGCCAAGCTGGGCGAGGAGAAGACCCCGGTCACCTTCCACGCCCCGCTCGTCGTCGCCGCCGACGGCAACTCCTCGCGGATCTCCCTCGCGATGGGCCTGCACCGCCGTGAGGACCGCCCGATGGGCGTCGCGGTCCGCACGTACTTCACCAGCCCGCGCCACGACGACGACTACCTGGAGTCCTGGCTGGAGCTGTGGGACCGGCGCGGCCCGGGCGAGGACCGGCTGCTGCCCGGCTACGGCTGGATCTTCGGCATGGGCGACGGCACCTCCAACGTCGGCCTCGGCGTGCTCAACACCTCCGCCTCCTTCAAGGAGCTCGACTGGCGCGAGGTCCTCAAGGCGTGGTGCGCCTCGATGCCCGAGGACTGGGGCTACGTCCCCGAGAACATGACGGGCCCGATCCGCGGCGCCGCCCTGCCGATGGCCTTCAACCGCCAGCCCCACTACACCCGCGGCCTGCTCCTCGTCGGCGACGCGGGCGGCCTGGTCAACCCGTTCAACGGCGAGGGCATCGCGTACGCCATGGAGTCCGGCCAGATCGCCGCCGACGTCATCGTCCAGGCCCACGCCCGAGCGACCCCCGCCCAGCGCGAACTGGCCCTGCGCAACTACCCGCGGGTGCTCAAGGAGACCTACGGCGGCTACTACACGCTGGGCCGCGCTTTCGTGAAGCTCATCGGCAACCCCAGGGTCATGAAGATCGCGACCCAGCGCGGACTGACCCACCCGGTCCTGATGAAGTTCACGCTGAAGATGCTCGCGAACCTGACCGACCCGACGGGCGGCGACGCGATGGACCGCATCATCAACGGCCTGAGCAAGGTGGCCCCGAAGGCCTGACCGCGACCCCGGCCCTCGGCTCCGCCGGGCCGGCCCGACGGTCCGGCCCGGCGGTCCGGCCCGGCGGTCAGGACGCCAGTACGATGCGGCCGTGATCCGTCCCGTCCCCGGCCGCCGTGTGCGCGCACTCCCCGCCGCCGTCTGCGGGGTTGTCCTCGCGGCCGTCGTGACGGCCGGCTGGTACGCCACCCGTCCCGTCGCGCCCGCCTGCACGTTCGCCGTCTCGAAGCTGGCCGACGCGAACGGTGATCCCCTGCCCGACGGCGACGGGGTGGTGCGGTCCGACCAGGAACTGGCCAGGCGCGCCTACCAGGAGGCCATCGCCGCAGGACGCTGCGAGGCGCCGCAGCCTCGGTGGCGGCGGTGGCTCGGCTGACCTGTGACTGCGCGCACGGCGATCCACGCTGTGTTCGGACCGCCGCAGCAGGCGTGTACGCGCTGTAGAGGTGCTGTGGCCGTCCGTGCCGGTCGCTTCCGGCCCGGTCGGCCTCTCCCTAGCCTGCGTGACGTACTTCTGACAAGGCGTCGGTGGAGGGGGCTCGGCCATGGGCAAGGGCACGCACGGGAGCGCGCAAGGGGGAAACAGCCGCAGGACGTTCCTCGCCGGGACGGCGGGGGCCGTGGGTGCCGGGGCCGTGGGGGCGGTCGGCGTCGCGCCGGCCGCCGCCCGGGCCGCCGCAGCCGCCCGACGTGTCGCCGTGCTCGGCGGCGGTGTCTCCGGACTCAGCGCCGCCCATGAACTCGCCGAACGCGGCTATGCCGTGACCGTCTACGAGTACTACGACGTCCTCGGCGGCAAGGCCCGCTCCATGGACGTCCCCGGCACCGGCACCGGTGGCCGCAAACCGCTCCCCGGCGAGCACGGCTTCCGCTTCTTCCCCGGCTTCTACCGGAACCTGCCGGACACGATGCGCCGCATCCCCTTCCCCGGCAACCCCGGCGGCGTACGGGGCAATCTGCGCAACGCCACCGAGGAGCTCTTCGCCCGCGAGGCGGGCCGGCCCGATCTGCATTTCCCGCTGCGGCGCGCGACGACCCCGCCGCGCCTCGGCGACCTGACCCCGACGTGGATCCGCGACGAGGTCACCGCCGCGCTCGACACGGGCACGAAGCTGCCCGCGCACGAGGTCGCCTACTTCGCCAACCGCCTCCTCGTCCATCTCACCAGCTGCGACGCCCGCCGAGAGAGCGAGTGGGAGGCCACGCCCTGGTGGGACTTCATCCGTGCGGGGGACTTCAGCGAGGAGTACCGGATCCTGCTGGGCATCGGCCAGACCCGCAATCTCGTCGCCACGCGCGCGCAGGAGGCGTCCACCCGCACCGTCGGCCGCGTGATCATGGAGGCGCTGATTCTGTGGGGGCTGCTCGGGCGCGGCCTCGACGGCCCCGACGCCGACATCGACCGCGTCCTGAACGCCCCGACCTCCGAGGCGTGGATCGATCCCTGGAGGGAGCATCTCACCTCCCTGGGCGTGGAGTTCGTCCACTCCAGCGAGGTACGGGAGGTGCTGTACGCCGACGGGCGCGTCACCGGCGTGCGCATCACCGATCCCGGCGGGTCCGACTCGCGCACCATCACCGCCGACCACTACGTCCAGGCGATGCCGGTCGAGCACGCCCGGCGCACCTGGGGCCCCGCCCTGCGCGCGGCGGACCCGCAACTGGCCCGCTGCGACAAGCTCCGTACGGACTGGATGACGGGCATCATGTTCTATACGCGGCGGAAAGTTCCGCTCGTCCACGGACATGTCAATTGCCTGGATTCCCCCTGGGCGGTGACCGCCATCGGGCAGGCACAGTTCTGGGACGGCCGCGACTTCGCCGCGGACTACGGCGACGGGAAGGTGCTCGACTGCGTCTCGGCGATCGTCTCGGAGTGGGACCGGCCGGGCATCCTCTACGGCAAGCCGGCCCGCGCGTGCACCCGCGAGGAGATCGTCGAGGAGTGCTGGGCGCAGCTGAAGGACGGGGTGAACGACACGGGGCGCACCCTGGTCGAGGATGCCGACCGGGTGGCGTGGTTCATGGACCCGGCGGTGAGCGGGCTCGGCGGTCCCGATCCGCAGAACCGCGAGCCGCTCTTCATCCATCCGACCGGGACCTGGCATCTGCGCCCCACCGCCCGCACCGCCGTCCCGAACTTCTTCCTCGCCGGTGACTACGTCCGTACGGACGTGGACCTGGCGACGATGGAGGGCGCCAACGAGTCCGCGCGGCGCGCCGTCAACGCCCTGCTCGACCAGGACGGTTCGGACGCGCGGCGCTGCACGGTGTGGGAGCTGTACCGCCCGCCGGAGCTGGAGCCCCTCAAGCGCGTCGACGAGGCGCGCTTCCGCCTCGGGCTGCCCAACACCTTCGATCTGGGCTGACGACCCCGGCCGGCGACCCGGCTGACGCCCCGGCCAACGCCCTGTCCGGCGGCCCGGACATGCGGAAGGCCGCCGCCCCCGGACGGGGAAGCGGCGGCCTTCATCGCGCAATGGTGCCTCAGAGCACGCGGACCGCGCCGTCGGCCGGGTAGCCGGACAGGTCCTGGATGACGACGCCCTTGCTGGGGTTGGCGGCGTCGAGGTACTGGCCGCCGCCGATGTAGACGCCGACGTGGTACGCGGAGCCGGCGCCGCCCCAGTACAGGATGTCGCCGACCTGGAGGTTGTCCAGGGAGACCTGGGTGCCCGCCACGGACTGGTCCTGCGAGACGCGGGGGAGGTCCACGCCGACCTGCTTGTACGCGGCCTGCACGAGGCTGGAGCAGTCCCAGGCGTTGGGACCGGTGGCGCCCATGACGTACGCGTCGCCGAGCTGCGCCTTGAGGAAGGAGATGACGGTGCCGACGGAGCCGGACGCCTGGGAGGAGCTGCTCTGGGAGGCGGCCGAGAGCGTGGTGCGCGCGGAGTCGCGCGAGGCACGGGCAGCGGCCTCGGCGCGGGCGGCCTCCTCGGCCTTCTTCTCGGCCTCGGCCTTGCGGACGGCCTCGTCCTTGGCCTTCTGAGCGGCCTTGGCGGCCTTCGCGGCGGCCGCGTTCTCCTGGGCCTGGAGCTGGGAGTCCAGGGCGGACTGCTGGGTCGCCTCGGCGGAGAGCGCGACGGCGCTCGCCAGCGCCGGGGACTCCAGCGTGAGTGCGGGCATCTCGATGGTCTCGGTCACCGGCTCGGCGTTCGCCGGCCCGGCGCTACCGGCCACCGCGATGGTGCTGAGGACGCCACCGGCAACTCCGGCCCGGAGCGCGAGCTTCGAGGCGCTGCGGGGGCGGGGCTTCCGGTGGCTTCGTATGTGAGCGGTGTGGGACATGAGTACAACCGCTATCAAGGAGTTCCGGTTCCCTTCAAGAAACGTGTGTTGCGCCACAGTTACGTTCGGAATCCCACAATCCGCTTTCCTGGGAACTTTATTGACGCCGTAACGGGCAAAACGGGCATCGGCGATCAGGGCTGTGATCATGGGCTTTCAGTAAAAGGTCCGAATTGCCCGTCGCTTACCACCCCTTCACACCGATGGCCAAGCCCCTGATTCCCGGGCGGGCGGGGGAGTGGTACAGGTCACAGAACGGTCACCGCCGGACGCGCTCTGGAATCGCCCATTCCGGGTAGCCGCAGTGTCGCCCCGGGGGGCGAGGGCCGATCGGACCCCGTCCGGCGCTCCCGGGGGCTGGGTGGTCGCCCCTCCCCGGGGCTCGTGAACGGATGCACACGTCCACTTCCGTCCTCGCCGCCCCTCGCTCGGGTGACCGGTGTCCTCTACCACCCGCTTCCACCCCTCGCGAATTTGCGTGCATATAGCACTCCTGATAATGGAGCCACCCTTCTGACCAGCGGTAACGCGCCACCGCGTCACATCTTGTAGTCGCTCGTACGCTTCGCGTGCAAGATCACCGCTCATCCGACTTCATGATCCTTCGTCAGGTGGTGGAGATCACAAAGGCGTTGTCGTACCCCGTGTCGCAGATCACAGACCGGCGGGCATAGGATGCGGAGCAGTCGGGCTTGTGAACTGCCTCACATGTGCGTGATCTTCGAGGCGGGGTGACGGATGCCCGGTGCGGTCCAACGGTCAAGGACGACTGGAAGGAGCGAGGAGCGTGAATGCGTACGCGCCCATCCTCGTGCTCGGCGCCCTGGCGGCAGCTTTTGCGATCTTCTCCGTGGTCATGGCCACGCTTATCGGTCCGAGGCGTTACAACCGGGCGAAGCTCGAGGCGTACGAGTGCGGCATCGAGCCGACGCCGCAGCCGGCCGGAGGCGGCCGCTTCCCCATCAAGTACTACCTGACGGCGATGCTCTTCATCATTTTCGATATCGAGATCGTCTTCCTCTATCCCTGGGCCGTCACCTTCGACGCCCTGGGGATCTTCGGGCTCGTGGAGATGCTGCTCTTCGTGCTCACCGTCTTCGTCGCGTACGCGTACGTATGGCGGCGCGGCGGCCTGGACTGGGACTGAGGGCCTACTGAGGGGCTGAGGAGCACACCAAATGGGACTCGAAGAGAAGCTGCCGAGCGGTTTCCTGCTGACCACCGTCGAACAGGCCGCGGGCTGGGTGCGCAAGGCGTCCGTCTTCCCCGCCACCTTCGGCCTGGCCTGCTGCGCCATCGAGATGATGACGACGGGCGCAGGCCGGTACGACCTGGCCCGCTTCGGCATGGAGGTCTTCCGCGGCTCGCCGCGGCAGGCGGACCTGATGATCGTCGCCGGTCGGGTGAGCCAGAAGATGGCGCCCGTCCTGCGGCAGGTCTACGACCAGATGCCCAACCCCAAGTGGGTGATCTCCATGGGGGTTTGCGCATCATCGGGCGGAATGTTCAACAATTACGCGATTGTGCAGGGCGTTGATCACATTGTTCCCGTTGACATCTATTTGCCCGGCTGCCCCCCGCGGCCGGAGATGCTGATGGACGCGATCCTCAAGCTCCATCAGAAGATCCAGTCCTCCAAGCTCGGCGTGAACGCCGAGGAGGCGGCCCGCGAGGCGGAGGAGGCGGCCCTCAAGGCGCTCCCGACGATCGAGATGAAGGGGCTGCTGCGATGACGGACGCACCCGGCGCACGCGACGACCGGCCGAACCCCGAGAAGGAGCTCAGCGCGCAGAACCTGCCGGGCCAGCGCGGAGAGCACGGCGAGGAGATCCGCGTCCAGCGCGGCATGTTCGGCGCCGACAAGGGCGGCGACACCTCCGGCTACGGCGGACTCGTCCGCTCCGTACGGCTGCCCGGCGCGGCCACCCGCCCCTACGGCGGCTGGTTCGACGAGGTCGCCGACGAGCTCGAGGGCGCCCTGGAGGAGCAGGACCTCGTCCCGGAGCACGCGATCGAGAAGACCGTCGTCGACCGCGACGAACTCACCTTCCACATCGCCCGCGAGCACCTCGTGCGCGTCGCGAGGACGCTGCGCGACGACCCCGCGCTCCGCTTCGAGCTCTGCACGGGCGTCAGCGGCGTCCACTACCCGGGCGACAAGGGCCGCGAGCTGCACGCCGTCTACCACCTGCGCTCGATCACCCACGGCCGGCTGATCCGCCTCGAAGTGAGCGCCCCGGACACGGACCCGCACGTCCCGTCACTCGTCGAGGTCTATCCGACCAACGACTGGCACGAGCGCGAGACCTACGACTTCTTCGGGCTGATCTTCGACGGCCACCCCGCCCTCACCCGGATCATGATGCCGGATGACTGGCAGGGCTTCCCGCAGCGCAAGGACTACCCCCTCGGCGGCATCCCCGTCGAGTACAAGGGCGCCCAGATCCCGGCTCCGGACCAGCGGAGGTCGTACTCGTGACAACCCCATCTGCATCGGCGCGTGAGACGACCGAGGGGACCGTCTACACGGTCACCGGCGGGGACTGGGACGAGGTCGCCCAGAGCGCGGCCAAGGCCGACGACGAGCGCATCGTCGTCAACATGGGTCCCCAGCACCCGTCCACCCATGGAGTGCTCCGCCTGATCCTGGAGATCGACGGCGAGACCGTCACCGAGGCCCGCTGCGGCATCGGCTATCTCCACACCGGCATCGAGAAGAACCTCGAGTACCGGACCTGGACGCAGGGCACGACCTTCGTGACGCGCATGGACTACCTGACGCCGTTCTTCAACGAGACGGCGTACTGCCTCGCGGTCGAGAAGCTGCTCGGCATCGAGGACCAGATCCCGGACCGGGCCACGGTCATCCGGGTCCTCCTCATGGAGCTGAACCGGCTCTCGTCCCACCTGGTGTGCATCGCCACCGGCGGCATGGAACTCGGCGCCACCACGGTCATGATCTACGGATTCCGTGATCGTGAACTCATTCTCGACATCTACGAGCTCATCACCGGCCTGCGGATGAACCACGCGTACATCCGCCCCGGCGGACTCGCCCAGGACCTGCCCCCGGGCGCCGTGGACCAGATCCGCGAGTTCGTGAAGAAGATGCAGAAGAACCTGCCCGAGTACGACAAGCTCGCCACAGGGAACCCGATCTTCAAGGCCCGTATGCAGGACATCGGCCATCTCGACCTGGCCGGCTGCATGGCGCTCGGCGCCACCGGACCGATCCTGCGCGCGACCGGCCTCCCGCACGACCTGCGCAAGTCCGATCCCTACTGCGGATACGAGACGTACGACTTCGACGTGCCGACCGCGGACACCTGCGACGCCTACGGCCGCTTCCTCATCCGGCTGGAGGAGATGCGCCAGTCGCTGCGGATCGTCGAGCAGTGCCTGGACCGGCTCGCCCCCGGCCCGGTGATGGTCGGCGACAAGAAGATCGCCTGGCCCGCACAGCTCGCGCTCGGCCCGGACGGCCTCGGCAACTCCCTCGACCACATCAAGAAGATCATGGGCACCTCCATGGAGGCCCTGATCCACCACTTCAAGCTGGTGACCGAGGGCTTCCGGGTCCCGGCCGGACAGGCGTACGCGGCCGTCGAGTCGCCCAAGGGCGAGCTCGGCGTCCATGTCGTCTCCGACGGCGGCACCCGCCCCTACCGGGTCCACTTCCGCGACCCGTCCTTCACCAACCTGCAGACCATGGCGGCGATGTGCGAGGGCGGCATGGTCGCCGACGTCATCGTCGCCGTCGCGTCCATCGACCCCGTGATGGGAGGCGTCGACCGGTGACAGACGTATCGCTCGGGATGCCCCAGCTCCCCGCCCCGGACTATCCCGCCGAGGTGCGCGAGCGGCTGGCCGCCGACGCCGAGGAGATCATCGGCCGCTACCCGGACAGCCGGTCCGCGCTGCTCCCCCTGCTGCACCTGGTGCAGTCCGAGGAGGGCCATGTCACCCGCACCGGCATGCGGTTCTGTGCGGAGATGCTGGACCTGACGACGGCGGAGGTCACGGCCGTCGCCACCTTCTACACGATGTACCGGCGCAAGCCCTCCGGGGACTACCAGGTCGGGGTGTGCACCAACACGCTCTGCGCGGTGATGGGCGGCGACGCCATCCTCAACGAGCTCAAGGAGCACCTGGGCGTCGGCAACAACGAGACCACCGCGGACGGCAAGGTCACTCTTGAGCACATCGAGTGCAACGCGGCCTGCGACTTCGCCCCCGTCGTGATGGTCAACTGGGAGTTCTTCGACAACCAGACCCCCGAGTCGGCCCGGCAGCTCGTCGACGACCTGCGGGCCGGCAGGCCCGTCGAACCCACCCGCGGCGCGCCGCTGTGCACCTTCAAGGAGACCGCGCGCATCCTGGCGGGCTTCCCCGACGAGCGCCCCGGTGCCGTCGGGGCGAGCGGCGGAGCGGGCCCGGCCTCCCTGACCGGCCTCCGGCTGGCCAGGGGCGAGGCTCCCCACGCGCGCATGGTCCACCAGCGCGGCGCCGCCCCGCAGGGCGAGCCGCCGGCCGAGCACCTCAGCTCGCACGACGCACCGCAGCAGACGTCCGCGTCCGACCCTGCCCACCCGTCGCCCCCCACCAGCCACGACCGAGGCACTTCGTCCCGCCCGTCCGACTCCGCGGGCCCGGTTTCCGAGGAGGGGGAGTGATGACCGTGTCCACCGAGTACGGCCCGGAGGCCGGCGACGGGACGAGCCCCGAGAAGCTGCTCGTGCCCGTGCTGTCCGCCTTCTGGGACGAGCCCGAGTCCTGGACCCTGGACACCTACCGTCGCCACGAGGGCTACGAAGGACTGCGCAAGGCCCTCGCGATGGCGCCGGACGACCTCATCGCGTACGTCAAGGACTCCGGGCTGCGCGGCCGCGGCGGCGCCGGCTTCCCCACCGGAATGAAGTGGCAGTTCATCCCGCAGGGCGACGGCAAGCCCCACTACCTCGTGGTCAACGCCGACGAGTCGGAGCCCGGGACCTGCAAGGACATCCCGCTCCTCTTCGCCAACCCGCACTCCCTCATCGAGGGGATCGTGATCGCCTGCTACGCGATCCGGTCGAACCACGCCTTCATCTACCTGCGCGGCGAGGTCGTCCCCGTGCTGCGCAGGCTGCACGAGGCCGTGCGCGAGGCGTACGACGCGGGCTACCTCGGCACCGACATCCTGGGGAGCGGGCTCGACCTCGAACTCACCGTGCACGCGGGCGCGGGCGCGTACATCTGCGGTGAGGAGACCGCGCTCCTCGACTCCCTGGAAGGCCGGCGCGGCCAGCCCCGGCTGCGTCCCCCCTTCCCCGCGGTCGCCGGTCTGTACGCGTGCCCCACCGTGGTGAACAACGTCGAGTCCATCGCCTCCGTTCCCGCGATCCTCAACAGGGGCAAGGACTGGTTCCGTTCGATGGGCAGCGAGAAGTCCCCGGGCTTCACGCTCTACTCGCTCAGCGGCCATGTCGCCGCACCGGGCCAGTACGAGGCCCCGCTCGGCATCACCCTGCGCCAGCTGCTCGACATGAGCGGCGGCATGCGCCCCGGCCACCGGCTCAAGTTCTGGACCCCGGGCGGCTCCTCGACTCCGATGTTCACCGACGAGCACCTTGACGTCCCGCTGGACTACGAGGCCGTGGGCGCCGCCGGGTCGATGCTCGGCACCAAGGCGCTCCAGTGCTTCGACGAGACGACGTGTGTCGTACGGGCCGTCACCCGCTGGACCGAGTTCTACGCCCACGAGTCCTGCGGCAAGTGCACTCCGTGCCGCGAAGGCACCTACTGGCTCGTGCAGTTGCTGCGCGACATCGAGGCCGGCAAGGGCGCCATGGAGGACCTCGACAAGCTGAACGACATCGCCGACAACATCAACGGCAAGTCGTTCTGCGCGCTCGGTGACGGTGCCGCCTCGCCGATCTTCTCCTCGCTCAAGTACTTCCGCGACGAGTACGAGCAGCACATCACGGGCCGCGGCTGCCCCTTCGACCCGGCCAGGTCGACCGCCTGGGCGGACAAGAACCACGAGGTGCCGGCATGACCGCTATGCACCACGCACCCGTTCCGGCGCTTCCCGTGCCCACCGAGCTTCCTGTGCTTTCCGTCCGCGGCCGCGCCGCGGGCCGCCTCGGGGGCGGCCCGTCCCGGCGATCCGCCGAGTCCCTTCTGGAGGCTGTCCGCATGACTGTGGCGCACGCGCCGAACCCCGGCCGCGGCTCTGCCGCAGGCCGTTCCGCAGCCCGGACGGAGGTGCGGCCATGACCGTGACCACCTCGACCCCCGCCGGCGGCGGCACCGCGGTCCCGCCCGAGGACCTGGTCACCCTCACCATCGACGGCGTCGAGATCTCCGTGCCCAAGGGCACGCTGGTCATCCGCGCCGCCGAGCTGCTCGGCATCGAGATCCCCCGGTTCTGCGACCACCCCCTCCTCGACCCGGCCGGCGCCTGCCGGCAGTGCATCGTCGAGGTCGAGGGCCAGCGCAAGCCGATGGCCTCCTGCACCATCACCTGCACCGACGGCATGGTCGTCAAGTCGCAGCTCACCTCGCCCGTCGCCGAGAAGGCGCAGCAGGGCGTGATGGAGCTGCTGCTCATCAACCACCCCCTCGACTGCCCGGTCTGCGACAAGGGCGGTGAGTGCCCGCTCCAGAACCAGGCCGTCTCGCACGGCCAGGCCGACACCCGTTTCGAGGGCCGGAAGCGCACGTACGAGAAGCCGGTCAACATCTCCACCCAGGTGCTGCTCGACCGTGAGCGCTGCGTGCTGTGCGCGCGCTGCACCCGCTTCTCCAACCAGGTCGCCGGGGACCCGATGATCGAGCTGCTGGAGCGCGGAGCCCTCCAGCAGGTCGGCACCGGCGAAGGCGACCCGTTCCAGTCCTACTTCTCCGGCAACACCATCCAGATCTGCCCGGTCGGCGCGCTGACCTCGGCGGCCTACCGGTTCCGCGCCCGCCCCTTCGACCTCGTCTCCTCGCCGTCCGTCTGCGAGCACTGCGCGGGCGGCTGCGCCACCCGCACCGACCACCGGCGCGGCAAGGTCATGCGGCGGCTCGCCGCCGACGACCCCGAGGTCAACGAGGAGTGGATCTGCGACAAGGGGCGGTTCGCCTTCCGCTACGCCCAGCAGCGCGACCGGCTCACCACCCCGCTCGTCCGCGACAAGGAGAGCGGTGAGCTCCAGCCGGCCAGCTGGCCGGAGGCCCTGGAGGCGGCGGCCGCGGGGCTCGCGGCGGCGCGCGGCCGGACCGCGGTGCTGACCGGCGGGCGGCTCACGGTCGAGGACGCTTACGCGTACGCCAAGTTCGCACGGGTCGCCCTCGACACCAACGACGTCGACTTCAGGGCCCGGGTCCACTCCTCCGAGGAGGCGGACTTCCTGGCCTCGGCCGTCGCCGGGCGCGGCCGGGACCTCGACCGCGAGGGGGCCACCTACACCTCGTTGGAGAAGGCTCCGGTGGTGCTGCTCGCCGGCTTCGAGGCCGAGGAGGAGGCCCCCGGCGTCTTCCTGCGGCTGCGCAAGGCCGCGCGCAAGCACGGCCAGCGCACCTTCGCGATCGCCACACACGCCACCCGCGGACTGACGAAGGCCGCGGGCGTGCTGCTGCCCGCCGCCCCCGGCACCGAGACCGAGTGGCTCGACGCGCTCGCCTCCGGCACCGGGCTCGACGGTGACGGCGCGGCTGCCGGCGAGGCGCTGCGCGCCGAAGGGGCCGTGATCGTCGTCGGCGAGCGGCTGGCCGCGGTGCCGGGTGCGCTCACCGCGGTGGTGCGGACCGCCGCGGCGACCGGTGCCCGGCTGGTATGGATCCCGCGCCGGGCCGGCGAACGCGGTGCCGTGGAGGCGGGAGCGATCCCGTCGCTGCTGCCCGGCGGCCGCCCCGCGACCGACCCGCGGGCCCGCGAGGAGACCGCGGCGGTCTGGGGCGTACGCGAACTCCCGCACCGCTACGGCCGTGACACCGGCCAGATCGTCGAGGCCGCGGCCACCGGCGAACTGGGCGCGCTGCTCGTCGCGGGCGTCGAGGTAGCCGACCTGCCCGACCCCGCACGGGCGCGCGAGGCACTCGACGCGGTGGGCTTCCTGGTCTCGCTGGAGCTGCGGCCGAGCGAGGTGACCGAGCGGGCCGACGTGGTCTTCCCCGTCGCCGCGGTCGCCGAGAAGCCGGGCACCTTCCTCAACTGGGAAGGCAGGGCGCGGATGTTCGAGGCCGCGCTGAAGCCGGACCAGATGACCCGCCCGCTGCCGCCCACCGACGCGCGGGTGCTCCACATGCTCGCCGACGCGCTCGACGTGCACCTCGGGTTGCCGGACCTGCGGTCCGTACGGCGCGAGCTGGACCGGCTCGGCGCCTGGGGCGGCCCGCGGGCGAACGAGCCCGCCGAGTCGACCCGGCCGCTGCCCCGCCCCGGCGCGGGCGAGGCGGTCCTCGCGGGCCACCGGATGCTGCTCGACCAGGGCCTGCTCCAGCAGGGCGACGAGGCGCTGGCCGGAACGCGGCATGCCGCGGTCGCCCGGCTCTCCGCCGCCACCGCGGCCGAGACCGGCGTCAAGGACGGCGACCTCCTCGCCGTCACCGGACCCGCGGGATCGGTCGAACTGCCGCTCAAGGTGACCGAGATGCCCGACCGGGTGGTCTGGCTCCCGCTCAACTCGACGGGCGGCGGCGTGCCGAGCGACACGGGCACCCGCCCCGGCGAGCTGGTCCGCATCGGCCCGGCGACCGCCGGGGCCGCCGTGTCCGAGGCACCGGAGGTGGAGTCGTGACCGCGTACTCCCGCAGGCGTCCTGCGCCGCGTGCCGAGGCCGCTCCGGCCCGTCGCACGGTGGCTCCCCGTGGCTACGTCCTCCGGCCGGCCGGAGGCCCGGCCGTCCCCGCACCGGAGGTGCGCGCATGATCGCGCTTGCTCAGCTCGCGGCCCAGCCGCAGAGCGTCCTCGCCGCCGAGGACCTCTCGATGTTCGGGCGGGACCCGTGGTGGCTCGTCGTCATCAAGGCAGTCTTCTGCTTCGCCTTCCTGATGGTGACCGTGCTCTTCTCCATCGTGTGGGAGCGCAAGGTCGTCGCCTGGATGCAGCTGCGCATCGGCCCCAACCGGCACGGCCCCTGGGGCCTCCTCCAGTCCCTCGCGGACGGCGTCAAGCTGATGCTCAAGGAGGACCTGATCGTCAAGCGCGCGGACAAGGTGGTCTACGTCCTCGCGCCGATCATCGCCGCCATCCCGGCCTTCATGGCGATCGCCGTGATCCCCTTCGGCCCGGCAGGCAACGAGATCTCGATCTTCGGCCAGCGGACCACGATGCAGCTCACCGACCTGCCGATCGCGATGCTCTACATCCTCGCGGTCGCCTCCGTCGGCATCTACGGCATCGTGCTGGCGGGCTGGTCGTCCGGCTCCACGTACCCGCTGCTCGGCGGGCTCCGCTCCTGCGCGCAGATGATCTCGTACGAGATCGCGATGGGCGCGGCCTTCGCCTCCGTCTTCCTCTACTCCGGGTCGATGTCGACCTCGGCGATCGTCGAGGCGCAGGCGGACCGCTGGTACGTGCTGCTGCTGCCGGTCTCGTTCCTGATCTACATCGTCACGATGATCGGCGAGACCAACCGGGCCCCGTTCGACATGCCGGAGTCCGAGGGCGACCTCGTCGGCGGCTTCAACACCGAGTACTCGTCCATCAAGTTCGCGCTGTTCATGCTCGCCGAGTACGTCAACATGGTCACCGTCTCGGCGGTCTCGGTCACCCTCTTCCTGGGCGGCTGGCGGGCCCCGTACCCGATCAGCACCTTCTGGGAGGGCGCGAACCACGGCTGGTGGCCGATGCTCTGGTTCGTCATCAAGGTGCAGCTGCTGCTGTTCTTCTTCATCTGGCTGCGCGGCACACTGCCGCGCGTCCGCTACGACCAGCTGATGAAGCTCGGCTGGAAGGTCCTCATCCCGGTCTCGGTCGTCTGGCTGATGCTCGTCGCGACCGTAAGGGCGCTGCGCAACGAGGGACAGGACTTCTCGCAGATCGTGCTCTACGTCGGCGGGGCGGTCCTCGCGGTCCTGCTGCTCTCCTTCGTGGTCGACCTCGTCCGCGGCAAGCCGGAAGAGGGCACGGAAGCAGGGAAGGCGGCGCCGCCCGCCGCGTTCGACCCGATGGCGGGCGGATACCCGGTGCCCCCGCTGCCCGGGCAGGAGCTGCCGCCGGTGCCGCGCAGGCGGCCGAGGCGCGACCGCGAACTGATTGTCAGTGGTGGCATGAATACTGACAGTGACGGTCCTCGTGACGGACGTGACGGAAAGGAGGCTGACGGTGTCTGAGCGATCCAAGGACTCCGAGAGCGGGTTCCAGAACCCGGTCGCCGGCTTCGGCGTGACCTTCAAGGCCATGTTCAAGAAGCGGCTGACGGAGCAGTATCCGGAGCAGCAGAAGACGACGGCGCCGCGCTTCCACGGCCGGCACCAGCTCAACCGGCACCCGGACGGGCTGGAGAAGTGCGTCGGCTGCGAGTTGTGCGCCTGGGCCTGTCCCGCGGACGCCATCTATGTGGAGGGCGCGGACAACACCGACGAGGAGCGCTACTCGCCGGGCGAGCGGTACGGGCGGGTGTACCAGATCAACTACGCCCGCTGCATTCTGTGCGGTCTGTGCATCGAGGCGTGCCCGACCCGGGCGCTCACGATGACCAACGAGTTCGAGCTGGCCGACAGCTCCCGGGAGAACCTGATCTACACCAAGGAGCAGCTCCTCGCCGGGCTGGAGCCCGGCATGGTCGACTCCCCGCACGCGATCTACCCCGGCACGGACGAGCAGGACTACTACCGGGGGCTGGTCACCGAGGCCGCGCCCGGCACGGAGCGCCAGGTCGCCACCTCCAAGGGCGAGAAGCCGGCGGACGGGCCCGTGGACGAGGAGGTCGACGCATGAGCGCCACGCTCGCCGCGGCCACCTCCACGGGGGAGGCCGTCCAGTTCTGGGTGCTGGGCACGGTCGCCGTCCTCGGCGCGCTCGGCACCGTCCTGATGAGGAAGGCCGTGCACAGCGCGCTGTGCCTCGCCGGGACCATGATCGTCCTCGCGGTCTTCTACCTCGCCAACGGGGCGTACTTCCTGGGCATCGTCCAGATCGTCGTCTACACCGGCGCGATCATGATGCTGTTCCTCTTCGTCGTCATGCTCGTCGGCGTCACGGCCGCGGACTCCCTCAAGGAGACCATCAAGGGCCAGCGCTGGTGGGCCGCGCTCTGCGGACTCGGCTTCGGCGTCCTGCTCGCCGCCGGCATCGGGAACGCCTCGCTGAGCCCCGGCTCCTTCATCGGCCTCGGCCAGGCCAACGCGGGTGGCAATGTCGAAGGGCTCGCCGCCCTCATCTTCACCAAGTACGTCTTCGCCTTCGAGATCACCGGCGCGCTGCTGATCTCGGCGGCCGTCGGCGCGATGGTGCTCACCCACCGGGAGCGCACCGAGCGCGCCAGCACCCAGCGGGAGCTGGCCGAGCAGCGGGTCCGCGAGGGCAAGCACCTGCCGCCGCTGCCCGCCCCGGGTGTCTACGCCCGGCACAACGCGGTGGACGTCGCCGGTCTGCTCCCGGACGGCACCACGTCGCAGCTTTCCGTCAGCAAGACGCTGCGCGACCGCGGGCAGCTCCGCGATGTCTCCACCGAGGCGCTGAACGACCTCAAGGCGCTGGAGCAGCGCTCGGAGGAGCGCCTCGGACGGGCCAAGGACGCACTCGACCGGGACGGACAGGAGGCCAAGCGGTGAATCCCGTCAACTACCTCTATCTTGCCGCCCTGTTGTTCACCATCGGCGCGGCGGGCGTGCTGATCAGGCGGAACGCGATCGTGGTGTTCATGTGCATCGAGCTCATGCTCAACGCCTGCAACCTCGCGTTCGTCGCCTTCTCCCGGATGCACGGCAATCTCGACGGCCAGATCATCGCCTTCTTCACGATGGTCGTCGCCGCCGCGGAGGTCGTGGTCGGGCTCGCCATCATCGTGTTGCTGTTCCGTTCCCGCCACTCGGCCTCGGTCGACGACGCCAGCCTGATGAAGCTGTGAGGGGCTGAAACGTGGAGAACCTGATTGCGCTGCTGGTCGCGGCGCCCCTGCTCGGAGCGGTGCTGCTGCTGTGCGGAGGGCGCCGGCTCGACCGCACGGGCCACTGGATCGGCACACTGCTCGCCGCCGCCTCCTTCGCCATCGGCGTCGTGCTCTTCGCCGACATGCTCGGCAGGCCCGGCGACGACCGGACGCTGACCCAGCACCTGTACAGCTGGATCCCGGTCGAGGGCTTCCAGGCGGACGTCGCCTTCCAGCTCGACCAGCTGTCGATGACCTTCGTCCTGCTGATCACCGGCGTCGGCTCGCTCATCCACCTGTACTCGGTCGGGTACATGGAGCACGACGAGCGCCGCCGCCGCTTCTTCGGCTACCTCAACCTGTTCCTCGCGGCGATGCTCCTGCTGGTCCTCGCCGACAACTACCTGCTGCTGTACGTCGGCTGGGAGGGCGTCGGCCTCGCCTCGTACCTGCTCATCGGCTTCTGGCAGCACAAGCCCAGCGCGGCGACCGCCGCGAAGAAGGCGTTCCTGGTCAACCGGGTCGGGGACATGGGCCTGTCGATCGCCATCATGGTGATGTTCACGACCTTCGGGACCTTCGCCTTCGGGCCGGTGCTGGAGTCCACGGCCGGGACGTCCGAGGGCACGCTGACCGCCATCGCGCTGATGCTGCTGCTCGCCGCCTGCGGCAAGTCCGCCCAGGTGCCGCTGCAGTCCTGGCTCGGGGACGCGATGGAGGGCCCGACCCCGGTCTCGGCCCTGATCCACGCGGCGACGATGGTGACCGCCGGTGTCTATCTGATCGTCCGCTCCGGCGCGATCTTCAACGCGGCGCCGGACGCGCAGCTCGTCGTCACCATCGTCGGCGCGGTCACGCTCCTCTTCGGTGCGATCGTCGGTTGCGCGAAGGACGACATCAAGAAGGCGCTGGCCGGTTCGACGATGTCCCAGATCGGCTACATGATCCTGGCCGCCGGCCTCGGCCCGATCGGCTATGTCTTCGCGATCATGCACCTGGTGACGCACGGCTTCTTCAAGGCCGGGCTCTTCCTCGGCGCCGGCTCGGTCATGCACGGCATGAACGACGAGGTGGACATGCGGAAGTACGGCGGCCTGCGGACGTACATGCCGGTCACCTTCGTCACCTTCGGCCTCGGCTATCTCGCGATCATCGGCTTCCCGGGCCTGTCCGGCTTCTTCTCCAAGGACAAGATCATCGAGGCGGCCTTCGCCAAGGGCGGCACGGAGGGCTGGATCCTCGGCGGAGCGGCCCTGCTGGGCGCGGCGATCACGGCGTACTACATGACCCGCGTGATGCTCATGACCTTCTTCGGCGAGAAGCGCTGGCAGCCCGACGAGAAGGGCGACCTGCCGCATCCGCACGAGTCGCCGCGGACGATGACCATCCCGATGATCGTGCTCGCCTTCGGGTCGGTCTTCGCGGGCGGACTCTTCTCGTTCCACGAGGCGTTCGTGAAGTGGCTGGAGCCGGTGACCAGTTTCGAGCACGGCCACCCGCCGATCAGCGCCGCCACGGTCACGATCTCCACGGTCGCGGTGATGGTCATCGGCGTCGCACTCGCCTACGCCCAGTACGGACGCCGCCCGGTGCCCGTCACCGCTCCGCGCGGCTCGCTGCTCACCCGGGCCGCCCGCCGCGATCTCCTCCAGGACGACTTCAACCACATCGTCCTGGTGCGCGGCGGCGAGCACCTCACCCGCTCGCTCGTCTACGTCGACCACAGTCTGGTCGACGGCGTCGTCAACGGCACGGCGGCGTCGTTCGGCGGCCTCTCGGGCCGGCTCCGCAAACTGCAGAACGGCTACGCCCGCTCCTATGCGGTCTCGATGTTCGGAGGTACGGCGGTGCTGATCGCCGCGACCCTGCTGATGAGGGCGGTGTGACCGACATGTCCTTCCCGCTCCTTACGGTGACGGCGGCACTCCCGGCGATCGGTGCGATCGCCACCGCCGCCGTCCCGGCCGGCCGGAGGGCCGCCGCGAAGTGGCTGGCGCTGCTCGTCTCGCTCGGCACGCTGGTGCTGGCGGCGCTGATCGCCGTCCGGTTCGACCCCGGCGGCGACCGCTACCAGCTCACCGAATCCCACCCCTGGATCAAGGACTTCGGGGTCCGGTACGAGCTGGGTGTGGACGGCATCGGGGTGGCGCTGATCGCGCTGACTGCGGTGCTGATCCCGCTGATCATTCTGGCGGGCTGGCATGATGCCGACCCACTTGAGACCGATTCGTTGAGGTGGCGGCCGACGCAGGGCTTCTTCGCCCTGATCCTGTCCGTCGAGGCGATGGTGATCCTCTCCTTCGAGGCCACCGACGTCTTCCTCTTCTACATCCTCTTCGAAGCCATGCTCATCCCGATGTACTTCCTCATCGGCGGCTTCGGGGACCGCGCCGCACCTTCTCGACATGCCGCTGCCGCGGCGGGGGGCAGCGACGAGAACGCGGCGGCGCAGCGCTCGTACGCCGCCGTGAAGTTCCTGCTCTACAACCTGGTCGGCGGACTGATCATGCTGGCCGCGGTCATCGGGCTCTACGTCGTCGCGGGGAACTTCTCGCTGACGGAGATCGCCGAGGCCCGCGCCAACGGCACGCTCGACATGTCGACCGACACCGAGCGCCTGCTCTTCCTCGGCTTCTTCTTCGCCTTCGCGGTGAAGGCCCCGCTGTGGCCGCTGCACACCTGGCTGCCCAACGCGATGGGGGAGGCGACCGCCCCGGTCGCCGTGCTGATCACGGCCGTGGTCGACAAGGTGGGCACCTTCGCGATGCTCCGCTTCTGCCTCGGGCTGTTCCCGGGGGCGTCGGAGTGGGCGACGCCGGTGATCCTCGTCCTGGCGCTCATCAGCATCATCTACGGAGCGCTGCTCGCGGTGGGCCAGCGGGACATCAAGCGTCTGGTCGCCTACGCCTCGATCTCGCACTTCGGCTTCATCATCATGGGCATCTTCGCGATGACGAGCCAAGGCCAGTCCGGGGCCACGCTCTACATGGTCAACCACGGGATCTCGACGGCCGCGCTGATGCTCGTGGCCGGCTTCCTGATCTCGCGGCGCGGCTCCCGGCTCATCGCCGACTACGGCGGGGTGCAGAAGGTCGCCCCGGTCCTCGCCGGCACCTTCCTCATCGGGGGACTCGCGACTCTGTCGCTGCCGGGCCTCGCGCCCTTCGTCAGTGAATTCCTGGTCCTGGTGGGCACGTTCAGCCGCTATCCGGTGATCGGCATCATCGCGACCCTCGGCATCGTGCTCGCCGCGCTCTACACCCTGGTCCTGTACCAGCGGACGATGACCGGCCCGGTGAAGGAGGAGGTGCGGAGCCTTCCGGATCTGCGCCTGCGTGAACTGGTGGTGGTCACCCCGCTGATCGCGCTGCTGATCTTCCTCGGTGTCTATCCCAAGCCGCTGACGGAGATCGTCAACCCGGCCGTGCAGCACACCATGTCCGACGTACAGATGAAGGACCCCAAGCCCGAGGTGGAGGCGGCCAAGTGAGCACGACAGCTGTCCACAGCCTGTGGACAACGGCGGCGGCCCAGCCGTTGGACAAGATCCCCGCCCCGCACATCGAGTACGCCCAGCTCGCCCCCACGCTGATCGTGGTCGGCGCGGCGGTCCTGGGAGTGCTGGTCGAGGCGTTCGTCCCGCGCAAGGGCCGTTACTACACCCAGGTGTTCCTCACCGTCGTCGCGCTGACCGCCGCGTTCGCCGCGGTGGTGGGCCTCGCCGCCGGGGGATACGGCACCACCAAGGCGCACATCGCGGCGATGGGCGCCATCGCGGTCGACGGGCCCGCTCTGTTCCTCCAGGGCACGATCCTGCTGGCCTCGCTGGTCGCCGTCTTCACCTTCGCCGAGCGCAGGCTCGACCCGGAGGCACACGGGAAGCGCGTCGACTCCTTCGCCGCGCAGGCCGCGTCGGTGCCGGGCAGCGACAGCGAAAAGGCAGCGGTCAGGGCCGGGTTCACCACCACCGAGGTGTTCCCGCTGGCCCTGTTCGCCATCTCCGGCATGCTGGTCTTCCCGGCCGCCAACGACCTGCTGACGCTGTTCATCGCCCTTGAGGTCTTCTCGCTGCCGCTCTACCTCCTGTGCGCCCTGGCCCGCCGCAAGCGGCTCATGTCGCAGGAGGCCGCGGTGAAGTACTTCCTCCTCGGCGCCTTCTCCTCCGCGTTCCTGCTGTTCGGCATCGCGCTCCTCTACGGCTACGCGGGCTCGGTGGCGTACGCGCGGATCGCCGACGTCGTCGACGGCACCGTCCAGACCATCGACCCGGCGCTCGCCGCCACGATGGGCAACGACGCCCTGCTGCTCATCGGCGGCGCGATGATCCTGATGGGTCTGCTCTTCAAGGTCGGCGCGGTGCCGTTCCACATGTGGACCCCGGACGTCTACCAGGGCGCGCCGACCCCCGTCACCGGCTTCATGGCGGCGGCCACCAAGGTCGCGGCGTTCGGTGCGCTGCTCCGGCTGCTGTACGTGGTGCTGCCGGGCCTGCGCTGGGACTGGCGGCCGGTCATGTGGGCCATCGCGATCGTCACCATGCTGGGCGGCGCCATCGTCGCGATCACCCAGACCGACATCAAGCGCCTGCTCGCGTACTCGTCGATCGCGCACGCCGGGTTCATCCTCGCCGGTGTCATCGCGGTGACACCGGACGGTGTCTCGTCCGTGCTCTTCTACCTCCTCGCCTACTCCTTCGTGACGATCGGCGCCTTCGCCGTCGTCACGCTGGTCCGGGACGCGGGCGGAGAGGCCACGCACCTGTCCAAGTGGGCGGGGCTCGGGCGGCGTTCGCCACTGGTGGCCGCCGTCTTCGCGGTGTTCCTGCTGGCCTTCGCCGGAATCCCGCTGACCTCGGGCTTCTCCGGGAAGTTCGCGGTCTTCAAGGCGGCGGCCGAGGGCGGCGCCGGGGTGCTGGTCGTGGTGGGTGTGATCTCCTCCGCGATCGCCGCGTTCTTCTACATCCGGGTCATCGTGCTGATGTTCTTCAGCGAGCCCAAGCCCGAGGGCCCGACGGTCGCCGTGCCGTCGCCGCTGACGATGACGACGATCGCGGTAGGTGTGGCGGTCACGCTGGTGCTGGGTGTCGCGCCGCAGTACTTCCTGGATCTTGCGGGTCAGGCGAGCGTGTTCGTGCGGTAGCCGCGCGTGTGCTCGCGGGCGTGATCATGGCGAAGGCCCGGCATCCCCCCAGGGGGATGCCGGGCCTTCGCCATGAGCCGCCTTTGTGTGCGGAGGGCCGGGCCGCCGGAAAAGGACTACGCTCGGTCACGGGGAGCGCTGGAGGTCAAAGGAGAAGCGTCATGATCGACCAGTACCAGTACCCCGAGTACACCACCCCCTCGCAGGCCGAGGGCGAGGACGCCGAATCGACCGAGGAGCAGCACCCCGACGTCTCCAGGACGACCCCGTCCCAGGCCGAGGGCGAGCGGACGGCCGCGGACGAGGAGAGCTGACCGGAGACGGGCCGGCCGGGCCCCGGCCCGACGGGGTCGGCTCGACCGGGCCGGCTCGACCGGCCCCCGGCCCCGACCCCGGCTCAGGAACCGGTGGCGCGCACCGAGCCGGTGCTGGAGCCGCTGGTGTCGCCCAGGAAGCAGGTGACCTCACGGTCGCCGAGGGTCCAGCCGGCGGACTCCGGGTGGTAGTAGTACACCTCCAGCGTCTCCGGGAGCTTCGCGGCCTTGCCCACGTAGCCGGTGAGCGCCGTGCCGGCGCACTTCTCGTCGGCGATCGATGCGACCTTCTCCGTACCCGGGTACGGCCCGTCCTCCAGGTTGAAGACGGCGTACGCCTCGCCCTCGTGGGGCTGGTCGCAGGGCACGATGCGCACCGAGAAGGCGGCCTGGGCGCCGTCCTCGTCGCCGTACTCGGCCAGGTCGTCCGACGTGGTGAAGCAGTCGCCCTTGCGGATGTCCTGCACGTTGCTGGAGCCCGGGGTGGTGACCTGGCCGCTGGTGTCCCGCTTCGGCTCGTCGAGCGCCCCGGTGAGCCCGAAGACCGCCACGAGCACGTAGAACCCGAGTGTCACACCGTGGATGGCGATGGCCGCGATGGCGAAGCCCCTGCCCTTCTCGCCGCGCTTGCGGATCTGGGAGAGGGCGATGATGCCGAGGATCAGCGGGACGAACGGCAGTGCGCAGACGATCGACATGACGAACGCCACGGTGGCCAGCGTGTTGCTCTTCTGCTGCGGCCCGCCGTACCAACCCTGCTGGCCGGCGTACGGCGCGGGCTGCCCCGGCTGTCCGTACGGTCCCGGCTGGCCCGGCTGGCCCGGCTGTGGGCCGGCCGCGGGCGGCTGTCCGTAAGGGCCGGGCTGCCCCGGTTGCCCCGGCTGTCCGTACGGTCCCGGCTGACCTGGCTGCCCCGGCCGGCCCGGCTGCGGGTACGGCTCCGGGGACGATGGTGGCTGCGGCGGTATGGACATGCGCGTGGCGCTCCTTGCAAGAGAGGGACACCGCAACCTATAGCCAGGCAGTGACACCGTGGACGCCGGGTGGGGCGGGGGAAGGCCGCGGTTCTCCCGCCGGGGGAGACCCGCGACCGAGGTCCGCCGTCCTCCAGGACGTACCGCTCCCGGCCGCCTGCCGAACCGGCGGCCCCAGGGGTGTCAGACGCCGGGGACGATACGGCCGGTGACCTCGCCGAGGCCGACCCGTACGCCGTCCGGGCCCGGGGCCCACGCGGTCATGGTGACTTCGTCGCCGTCCTCCAGGAACGTCCGCTTCCCGTACGGCAGCTCCAGCGGGTCCCGGCCGTTCCAGGTCAGTTCGAGCAGTGAACCGCGCTGGTGGACCTCGGGGCCGCTGACCGTGCCGGAGCCGTAGAGGTCGCCGGTGCGCAGCGAGGCGCCGTTGACGGTCATGTGCGCGAGCTGCTGGGCAGCTGTCCAGTACATCGTGGCGAACGGCGGTTCGCTGACGATCTGTCCGTTGATCGCGACCGAGATGCGCAGGTCGAAGCCGCAGGGCTCCTCGTCGCCGGAGTCGTCCAGATAGGGCAGTACGTCCACGTCCCGGGAGGGCGGGGCGACGCGCGCCGCGTCGAGCGCCTCCAGCGGGGTGACCCAGGCGGAGACCGAGGTGGCGAAGGACTTGCCGAGGAACGGGCCGAGGGGCACGTACTCCCACGCCTGGATGTCGCGCGCGGACCAGTCGTTGAGCAGGTGCAGCCCGAAGACGTGGTCGCGGAAGGCGTTGAGCGGGACCGGCCGGCCCAGCTCGGTCGGGGTGCCGACGACGAAGCCGACCTCCGCCTCGATGTCGAGCTTGACGGACGGGCCGAAGAGCGGCGCCGGGTCGGCGGGGGTCTTGCGCTGGCCGGCGGGTCGGATGACGTCGGTGCCGGAGACGACGACCGTGCCGGAGCGGCCGTGGTAACCGATCGGCAGATGCTTCCAGTTGGGGGTGAGCGGCTCGCCGTCGGGCCGGAAGATGTGGCCGACGTTGGTGGCGTGGTGCTCGCTCGAGTAGAAGTCGACGTAGTCGGCGACGTCGTAGGGAAGGTGGAGGGTGACCGCGTCGAGCGGGTGCAGCAGCGGCTCGATGTCCTGCCGGTGGGCGGGCACCGTCACCCAGGCGGTGAGCGCGCGCCGTACGTCGCGCCAGGCCGTGCGGCCCGCCGCCAGCAGCGGTCCCAGACTCCGCTGAGCGAGCAGCGAGGCGTACGGGGACCCGAGGGTGTGCGCGGCCGCTCCGGCGTCCAGCACATGGTCGCCGATCCTGACGCCGAGCCGCCGCAGGCCGGGCTCGTCCGCGGTGGTGAAGACGCCGTACGGGAGGTTGTGCGGGCCGAAGGGATCGCCCTCGGCGAGATCGAGCGGGCTCTGCTCGGGCATCGGTGCTTGCCTCGCTTTCCACGTGTGTGGGGGACACGTTACGTGGGCGATGCACCGGCCGTCAGCGTCCATTTGGCCGCTTCGGCCACCCGGCGTCCACCGGGCGCCGTCAGCCGGACGTGTGCGGAATCCGCTTCTCCCAGGTGCGGTGGAACACCACCTCCTGTCCGTGCCGGCACACCAGCTCGTCGGAGGTGAGGAAGCCGTCCCCGTCGCAGCTGGTCTCGGAGCGGGCCTCGATATGGATGTCCCAGGCCAGGTCAGGGCGGTGGAGGCGGATCGTCCGGTCGGACCGGGCACGGGCGGAGAGCGGATCGCGCTCCTGGATCGTGTACGTGTCCAGGGCCTCCTCCGTGTATTCGAGGCCGTCGGGGTGGACATGGGTGCCACCGTCCGCCGGGTCGGTCTCCAGCCGCCATTCGCCCTTGGCGACATCGCGGACCACCAGCCGCCCGGGGCGGGGCTCGTCGAGGGTCACGGGCGTGACGACGCCGAGCGGTTCGGACTGCTCGGGTTCCCCGAAGCCGATCGCCCCGGCCGTGTCTCCCGGTGCGCGGACGGGGAGTTCGAGGGACGAGCCCTCCGGTTCGAGCGTGAAGCCCGCCGTGCCGGGCGAGGGCCAGATCCACGGCCAGTACGCGGAGGAGACCGCGAGCCGGATGCGGTGGCCGGGCGGGAAGGCGTGGCCGATGGCGCTGAGCTCGAAGCAGACGTCCTCGGTGGCGCCGGGCGGCCAGGCGTCGCGGCGGTCAGGGCCGTGCCGGGCGGAGAGGTCGAGGACGCCCCTGGTGACCAGGGTGGACGAGCCGTCGGGGCCGACGTCGCACAGCCGGGCGACGGCCTGGCCGCCCGGTGCGTCCCTATGGATCCGGAGCCTCACCCGGGGGCGCCCGAGGATCTCCGTCCGTTCGGTGACGGCGAAGTCGAAGCTCGCGGATCGGGCGTCCTCTTCGCGCTGGTCGGGCGGGAGGTCGGCGTCGCCGCCTGCCGGGACGAAGCGGCCCGCGTCGACCCCCGTGTGCTGCGGGGAGTCGACGACGACCGGCGGGCCCCGGAAGACGTGGACCCGCGGGGTGGTGCGCGGCGAAGGCCAGACGTCGTCGCCGACCCAGCGCCCGGGCAGGGTGGCGTACGTCGTCGCGGGCGGGTGCGACTCGCCGATCCACGCGCGGAGCAGCGGCTCGCCCATCACGCCGCCCGCGGGTGAGGCGCTGCCGGCCGCGGTGGCGCCCTTGAGGTGGTGGTCCCACCAGCGCAGCGTCTCCTGGAGGAAGCCGATCGCGGGGCCCGGCGGCAGCCCCCGGTCGGGGTACTGGTGGCACCAGGGACCGATCAGCCCCCGTACGCGCGCCGGGTCGAGGTGTTGGACCAGCCGCAGCACCGTGTCGCGGTACGGGTCGTGCCAGCCGCCCACCGCGAGCACCGCCGCCCGGATCGCGCCGTACTCCTCGCGGATGCTGCCGTGCTCCCAGTACGCGTCGCGCGTCGGGTGCTCCAGCCAGGTGTGGAGGGCGGGCTCGACGGCCTGGAGCCGGTTCAGCCACAGCTCCCGCCAGGTGTCGCCCGCGTACAGCGGGTCGGGCGGCCGGGCGGCGCCGGCGAGCAGGGCCGCCGACCGGGCGTGTGCCCCTCCGCCCGGCCGGTCGTAGCGGTCGTCGGTGGAGCAGACGGTGACGACGGCCTTCAGCGGCTCGGGGGCGAGGGCCGCGACGGCGAGGGCGGTGGTGCCGCCCCGGCCGACGCCGAACATGCCCACGCCGCCGTCGCACCACGGCTGTTCGGCGAGCCATGCGACGACGGCGGCGCCGTCGGCGAGCTCGGCCGGCGGGTACGCGTCCCCGGGCACGCCCTCGCTGTTGCCGTGGCCGCGCATGTCCACCCGTACGGAGGCGTAGCCGTGGCCCGCGTACCAGGGATGGCGCTGCCGGTCCCGCGCGGCGGTCGCGTCCGTGAGTCGGTGGGGGAGGTACTCCAGGAGTGCCGGTACCGGCTCGTCGTCCAGCGGCCGCCAGATCCGGGCGTACAGCCGGATACCGTCCGACAGCGGGATCCGGACGTCGTCCTGGCGCGTCTCGTACGGGTAGTCGGTGCGGATTCTCATGGCGGACCTCGGGGTTGTCTTCGGGCGGGGGCCGCTCGGCGTTGGTGCGGGGTTCGGTCGCCGTTCCGGACAAAGGTCGCATACCCCTTCGTATAAGCCGATCAAGAACATACCGGGGGCGGCGGGAAGGCGCCGCCGGTGATCGAAAGGGGACCGGATACGCTGACTTGAGTGGGGACAGCGACACATCGACAATCCGTGTGATCGTCAGCAGACAGGAGTACCTCTCGTGACCGTCGTCGGGCCGTTCGGGCTGAGCGTGCGGGACCAGGCTCTTGAGGCCGATGTCCAGACCGGACTGGCGGCCGTCGAGGCGGGACTGCTCGATGCCACCAAGAGCGAGGTGCCCTTCATCACGGAGGCCGCGCAACATCTCGTCCGCGCCGGCGGCAAGCGCTTCCGGCCGCTGCTGGTGATGCTGGCCGCGCAGTTCGGCGATCCGTACGCGCCGGGTGTCGTGCCCTCGGCCGTCGTCGTCGAGCTGACCCACCTCGCGACGCTGTACCACGACGACGTCATGGACGAGGCCGAGGTGCGCCGGGGCGTGGCCAGCGCCAACACCCGCTGGGGCAACTCGGTGGCCGTCCTCACCGGCGACTTCCTCTTCGCCCGCGCCTCCCACATCCTCGCCGACCTCGGCCCGGAGGCCGTACGCATCCAGGCCGAGGCGTTCGAGAGGCTGGTCACGGGCCAGATCCTGGAGACCGCGGGCCCGCGCGACGGCCGCGACCCCGTCGACCACTACCTCGACGTCATCGGAGGCAAGACCGGCTCGCTGATCGCCGTCTCCGGGCGCTTCGGCGCGATGATGTCCGGCGCCGACGAGAGCGTCACGGACATCCTCACCCAGTACGGCGAGCGGCTCGGCGTCGCCTTCCAGCTCGCCGACGACGTCCTCGACATCGCCTCCGACTCGCACGAGTCCGGCAAGACCCCGGGGACCGACCTGCGCGAGGGCATCCCCACGCTGCCGGTCCTGCGGCTGCGTGAGCAGGCCGCCCGGCACGGGCGGGCCGAGGACCTGGCGCTGGTCGAGCTTCTCGAAGGCGACCTGACGGACGACGCCCGGCACGCCGAGGCACTGGCCGGGCTGCGGGCGCACCCCGCCCTGGAGCAGGCGCGGCGCGACACCGTGCGGTACGCGGAGGAGGCGCGGGCGATGCTCGGGCCGCTGCCCGGCTGCTCCGCCAAGGCCGCGCTGGAGGAGCTGTGCGACGCGGTGGTGCACCGCGCGGGCTGAGCCGCCCCTGAGCGGCGCGGCCGGGCCGCGACCCCTACTGGTCGGCGGAGTTTCCTCGCCCCCGGGTCATACCGCAGAAGTACGCGGAGTTGATTCCGGGGGCTGACGCTTCTCTCCGGGGCTTTTGGTCAGATGGTGTGGACGGAGACGCGGCTATCACGGAGGTAGGGCACACCATGGCACCGAACGAGAACGCACCGGTCACCGAAGAGCCCGGGGAGGTCGGCCCGGCCCGCCGTAAGGCGGCGCGGTACCTCGTCCCGGCCGCGGTGGCGGGCGTTGCCGCGGCGACCATCGGGCTGGTCCCGGCGCTCGCCGCGACAGGCGACCCCGATCTGCCGGAGATCACCGCCCAGGAACTCATCGAGAAGATCGCCGCCTCGGACGTGCAGCAGCTCTCCGGCACGGTGAAGATCACCACGGACCTGGGCCTCCCGTCCTTCGCGGGCCTCGCCGACAGCTTCATGAAGGGCGCCGATGGCGGGGGCAGCGGCTCCGGCGCCTCCGCCTCGCCCCAGGACAAGCTGATGGAGCTGGCCTCCGGCAGCCACCTGGTGGACGTCGCGGCCGACGGACCGGACCGGCAGCGCGTGGCCCTTCGGTCGGGCGACGAGGAGTACAGCGTCACCCACAACGGTGACGACGTCTGGACGTACGACAGCGCGTCGAACGAGGTCGTGCACGGCAAGGACGACGGCGAGGGCAAGGGCGAGGGGGACGCGCACGAGGCCCCGAAGGAGCTGCCGACGACGCCCAAGGCGCTCGCCGACGAGGCCCTGAAGGCCGCCGACGAGACGACGTCGGTGACGGTCGACGGCACGGCCCGGATCGCCGGCCGGGACGCGTACCAGCTGGTCATCAAGCCGAAGCAGAGCGGCTCGACGATCGGGTCCATCAAGGTCGCGGTGGACGCGGAGAACGGTGTGCCGCTGAAGTTCACGCTGCTGCCGAGCGACGGCGGCAAGGCCGCGGTCGACGCCGGCTTCACCAAGGTCGACTTCTCCGAGCCGGCCGCGTCCACCTTCGACTTCACCCCGCCCAAGGGCGCGAAGGTCACCGAGGCGGACGAGCTCGAAGGCCACGCGGAGCTCGACGGCCGCAAGGGGCTCAAGGAGCCCAAGGACGGCAAGGAGTTCGAGGGCCTGGAGGACTTCAACGGGCTTGAGGTCATCGGCGAGGGCTGGACCTCCATCGCCGAGCTCACCGTCCCGGGCGGCGAGGGCTTCAAGGCGCCGAAGGCCGGCGAGGGCGATGTGCCGCCGGAGGCCGGGCAGTTCCTGGACGCCCTCGGCGACGAGGTGAAGGGCGACTTCGGCACCGGCACGGTCTTCAAGACCCGCCTGGTCAACGCCCTGATGACGGACGACGGCAAGGTCTACGTCGGCGCGGTCACCAAGGAAGCGCTGGTCGAGGCGGCGAACGAGGCGAAGTAGTCCGCACGTCGGGCGAACGGGCGCGGGGCGTCCCCTTCGGGGGGCGCCCCGCGCTGCGTACCGCGTCACGGCCCGCAGGACCGCGGGTCCGGGGCCGGCGCGCTCAGAAGGTGAGCTTCCAGCTGTTGATGTGACCCGTGTCCTGGGCCGCCACGTCCTGCACCCTGAGTTGCCAGGTGCCGTTCGCGGCCTCCGCCGACGCGTTCACCGTGTACGTCGCGACGACGTTGTCCGCGGAGTCGCTGCCGCTGGAGCTCTTCAGGCGGTACGCGGTGCCGTCCGGGGCCAGCAGATCGATGACCAGGTCGCCGCGCCACGTGTGGACGATGTCCACACCCACCTGGAGTGCGGACGGCGCGTTGCCGGTGCGCCCGGTGACCGCCAGCGGTGAGGTGACGGCGGCGGCGTTGTCCGGGACGGCCACGTCGGCGGTGTTCTCGTACACGTCGCCGCCCGGCGGGACGGTCGTACCGGCGGACAGGGACCAGATCGCATGGGCGATGGCGTCGCTGTTCCGGTCGAGCGCGGTGTCGTTGATGTTCGCCGTGGTGTCGCAGGAGGAGTGGTAGCAGCGGTCGAACGCTTGGCCCGACGTGCCGCCCCACTTCTGGGCCTGCGCACTGGACTTCGTACGGCTGGCGCCGGTGAAGAGGCCGCCGACCGGTATGCCCACGTTCTTGAACGAGGCGTGGTCGGAGCGGCCGTCGCCCTCGGTCTCGATCTCCGTCGGGACGCCGATGCCCGCGAAGTAGTCCTTGAAGGTCTGCTCGATCACCGGGTCGTCGTCGTAGACGAAGTAGCCGGGGTTGGGCGAGCCGATCATGTCGAAGTTGAGGTAGCCGGTGACCTTCGAACGCTCCGCGGCGGGAAGGTTGTTGACGTAGTAGCGGGAGCCGACCAGGCCCAGCTCCTCCGCGCCCCACCAGGCGAAGCGCAGATGCTTGGCGGGCGCGAACTGGGCGCGTGAGACGGCGAGCGCGGTCTCCAGGACCGCGGCCGAGCCCGAGCCGTTGTCGTTGATGCCGGGGCCGGAGGTGACGGAGTCGAGATGGGCGCCGGCCATCAGCACCTGGTTGGCGTCGCCGCCGGGCCAGTCGGCGATGAGGTTGTAGCCGGTGGCGCCGGACGAGGTGAACTGCTGGACGGTGGTGGTGAATCCGGCCGCGTCCAGCTTGGCCTTCAGATGGTCGACCGACGCCTTGTATCCGGTGCGGCCGTGCGCGCGGTTCCCGCCGTTGGCGGTGGCGATCGACTGGAGGTCCGCGAGATGGGCCTTGACGTTCGCGAGCGGGATGTCCGGCGCGGCGAGCACCGCCGGGGAAGGGGCGGCGCTCGGTGCGGCGGTGGCGGCCGGTACGGCCGCGGCGAGCAGTCCGGCGAGGGCGAGTGCCGTGACCGCGGCGGCGCGTCTGTGCGCGGAGTGGGTCATGTGGGGGCTCCGGATTCCGTACGGGGACAGGACGGAACGTGCGCGACACCCCGCGACGGCGGTGTCGCAGGGTGCTGGAGCTGTACTCGGTGCGGTGTGTGTGGTGAATGGTCAGCGAGAGGGTGACGGACCGTCAAGGGCGGAAACCGGTCAGTCGGGTTCGCTCAACGGACACCGACGGGCGCTGGCGGGCGCTGACGGACACCGAAAGGCGCTGACGGCATCGATGTCCGTCGACGGGCGTCGACGGGCGTCGACGGACATCGAGGGACGCCGACGGGTGCTGCGCCCCCAGTCGCTTCAGTCGCTCCAGCCGGGCCGCTTCCTCGTCCCGCGTCCGGCCCCGTACGGATCGTCCGGATGCCGGAGGGCGGCCGGATCCCGCCATGCGCGGTGGTCGTCCCATCCGGTGGTCAGGGCCTGCGGACCGCACCCGCGCCGCCGCGGCACGTCGGTCTCGCTCGGCATGCTGATCACGGGGCCGGAGGGCTCGGGGCGGGGCTCGGGGGCTCCGTCAGACGGTCGGTTCCGGGTGCTTCACGGCGCCCGGAGCGCCGGCCACCGGCGCGGCCGCGGCCAGGCGGGCCGCCTTGGCCCGCGTTCGCCGGGCGGTCCGCAGCGCGTCCCAGGTCAGCACCGTCAGCGCCAGCCAGACCAGCGAGAACCCGGCCCACCGCTCTGCGGGCATGGCCTCGTGGAAGTAGACGATGCCGAGCGCGAACTGGAACACCGGCGCCAGGTACTGCAGCAGCCCGAGCGTCGACAGCGGCACCCGGATCGCCGCGGCCCCGAAGCAGACCAGCGGCACGGCGGTGACCAGGCCCGTGGCCGCGAGCAGGGCGGCGTGGCCCGTGCCCTGCGCGCCGAAACTCAGCGTGCCCTGAGACCCCAGCCAGAGCAGATAGGCGAGCGCGGGCAGGAACTGCACCGCCGTCTCCGCCGCCAGCGACTCCAGGCCGCCGATGTTGGTCTTCTTCTTGATCAGCCCGTACACGGCGAACGAGAACGCCAGCACCAGCGAGATCCACGGCGGGCGCCCGTAGCCGATGGTCAGCACGACCACCGCGGCGAAGCCGATGCCGACCGCCGCCCACTGCGCGGGCCGCAGCCGCTCCTTGAGCAGCAGGACGCCCATCGCGATGGTGACCAGCGGATTGATGAAGTACCCGAGCGAAGCCTCCACGACCTGGCCGCTGTTGACCGCCCAGATGTAGAGACCCCAGTTCACGGTGATCACCGTGGCGGCGACGGTGAGCAGCCCCAGCTTGCGCGGTTCGCGCAGCAGCTCACGTATCCAGCCCCAGCGCCGCAGGGCGAGCAGCGCGATGCCCACCACGGCCAGGGACCAGACCATGCGGTGGGCGAGGATCTCGATCGCTCCGGCCGGCTTCAGCAGCGGCCAGAAGAGCGGGACCAGTCCCCACATCCCGTAGGCGCCGATCCCGTACAGCAAACCTGTCCGCTGCTCGGTGTCCTTCACTGGCCCTCCTGCCCTGCCCCACGCGTGTCCTGGTGAAAGGTAGCGCCGAGCAGGGCAGGCTGTCATGCCCGTTCCGCAATACGGTCGTGACGGTGACGGTGTGCGGTCAGTGGTGGGCCAGCGCCTCGGCGACCGTCTCGGCGAGCGGGGTCGTCGGCCGTCCGATCAGCCGGGAGAGGTCGCCGTCCCCGCGGGCCAGCAGCCCGCGCCGGATCGCCTCGTCGACGTCGACGAGGATCGCGGCGAAGAGCTCGGGCACTCCGGCGCCGGTCAGGATCTGCCGGTGCGTCTCGGCCGGCACGTCGTTGTACGCGATCTCCTTGCCGGACTGCCGCGCGATCTCGGCGGCGTACTCGGCGAGGGACCAGGTGGTGTCGCCGCTGAGCTCGTACGCCCTGCCGAGGTGGCCGTCGCCGGTGAGGACGGCCGCCGCCGCTGCGGCGTAGTCCGCGCGGGCGGCGGCCGCGATCCGGCCCCCGCCCGCGTTGCCGACGACGGCGCCGTGCCGGAGGACCGTGGCGAGCTGGTCGGTGTAGTTCTCCGTGTACCAGCCGTTGCGCAGGAAGGTGTACGGCAGACCGGAGTCGAGGATCGCCTGCTCGGTGGCCTTGTGGTCGGCGGCGAGCTCGAAGTCGGCCTCGGGCCCGCCCAGTACGCCGGTGTACGCGAGCTGGGCGACCCCGGCGGCCTTCGCCGCGTCGACCACGGCCCGGTGCTGCGGAATGCGCCGTCCTACCGCGTTGCCGGAGACGAAGAGGACCCGGTCGCCCGGCCGGAACGCGGCCGCGAGCGTCCCGGGCGCGTCGTAGTCCGCGATGCGCAGCTCGAGGCCGCGCTCGGCGAGGCCGGCGGCCTTCTCCTTCGTGCGGACGACCGCGGCGATGTCCTGGGCGGGGGTGCCGGTGGCGAGCAGGCGCTCGACGACGAGCCGGCCGAGCTGTCCGGTCGCTCCGGTGATGACGATCATGGCTGTGACTCCTGTTCTCGGGTGCTTCATCACCGTAAGCTGGGCACTAACCAGGGGGAAGTACCCACTTTGAAGTAAGGTACTGGCATGGAAGTAAGTTGGAAGCCGGGGATGAAGGCGGACGTCACCGACCCGATGTGCCCGTCGCGGAATGTCCTGGAGCATGTGACCAGCCGTTGGGGCGTGCTGATCCTGCTCGCGCTGCGGCACCGTTCGTACCGCTTCAGCGAGCTGCGGCGCGCGGTCGGTGGCGTGAGCGAGAAGATGCTGGCGCAGACGCTGCAGACCCTGGAGCGCGACGGCTTCGTGCACCGCGACGCCAAGCCGGTGATCCCGCCCCGTGTCGACTACTCGCTGACCGGGCTCGGCCAGGAGGCGGCCACGCACGTCCAGGCGCTCGCCGAGTGGACGGGGAAGCGCACGGAGACGGTCCTCGACAACCGCGCCGCGTACGACGAGGCCCGGTCCTGAAGGAGTCCAGGACCGGGCCTCGTGTGGACGGGCCGGGTCAGCCGACGACGGTCCAGGTGTCGTTGCCGTGGAGCAGCGCGCCGAGGTCGCCCTTGCCGTTCTGCTCTATGGCCGCGTCGAGCTGCTCGGCCATCTGGGTGTCGTAGACCGGACGCTCCACACTGCGGAACACCCCGATCGGTGTGTTGTGCAGCGTGTCCGGATCGGCCAGCCGCGACAGCGCGAAGGCGGTCGTGGGGCTGGCGCTGTGCGCGTCGTGGACGAGGATGTCCGCCTCGTTCTCACCGGTGACGGTGACGACCTTCAGATCGCCGGTGGCGGGGTCGCGGACCACGCCCTTCGCCCCGTCGGCGCCGAAGCGGATCGGCTGCCCGTGCTGCAGCCGGATCACGGCCTCCTCGGCCTGCTGCTTGTCCTTGAGGGCGTCGAAGGCGCCGTCGTTGAAGATGTTGCAGTTCTGGTAGATCTCCACCAGCGCGGTGCCCGAGTGGTCGGCGGCGGCGCGCAGGACCTCGGTGAGGTGCTTGCGGTCGGAGTCGACGGTGCGGGCGACGAAGGACGCCTCGGCGCCGATGGCCAGGGACACCGGGTTGAAGGGCGCGTCGAGCGAACCCATCGGCGTCGACTTGGTGATCTTGCCGACCTCGGACGTCGGGCTGTACTGGCCCTTGGTCAGACCGTAGATCCGGTTGTTGAAGAGCAGGATCTTGAGGTTGACGTTGCGGCGCAGCGCGTGGATCAGGTGGTTGCCGCCGATGGACAGGGCGTCGCCGTCGCCGGTGACGACCCACACGGACAGGTCGCGGCGCGAGGACGCGAGCCCGGTCGCGATGGCCGGGGCGCGGCCGTGGATGGAGTGCATCCCGTAGGTGTTCATGTAGTACGGGAAGCGGGACGAGCAGCCGATGCCGGAGACGAAGACGATGTTCTCCTTCGCCAGGCCGAGCTCGGGCATGAAGCCCTGCACGGCGGCGAGGATCGCGTAGTCCCCGCAGCCGGGGCACCAGCGGACCTCCTGGTCCGACTTGAAGTCCTTCATGGACTGCTTGGCCTCGGCCTTGGGAACCAGGGACAGCAGTGAGGACGCTGTCTCAGTCATTGATGGCCTCCTTGAGAGCCGCGGCGAGCTGCTCGGCCTTGAACGGCATGCCGTTGACCTGGTTGTAGGAGTCCGCGTCGACCAGGAACCGCGCCCGGATGAGGGTGGCGAGCTGGCCGAGGTTCATCTCCGGAACCACTACCTTCTCGTAACGCTCCAGCACCTCGCCCAGATTCCTCGGGAAGGGGTTGAGGTTCCGCAGATGGGCCTGCGCGATATGGCCGCCTTCCTTGCGGATGCGGCGGACGGCGGCGGTGATCGGCCCGTACGTGGACCCCCAGCCCAGCACGAGCGTGCGCGCGTTGTCGGGGTCGTCGACCTCGATGTCCGGCACCTCGATGCCGTCGATCTTGGCCTGGCGGATGCGGACCATGTGGTCGTGGTTGGCCGGGTCGTAGGAGATGTTGCCCGTGCCGTCCTGCTTCTCGATGCCGCCGATCCGGTGCTCCAGACCGGGGGTACCGGGCAGCGCCCAGGGGCGGGCGAGCGTCTGCGGGTCCCGCTTGTAGGGCCAGAAGACCTCGGTGCCGTCCTCCTCGGTGTGGTTGGGCCCGGTGGCGAACTGGACCCGCAGATCGGGCAGTTCGTCGAGGTCCGGGATCCGCCACGGCTCGCTGCCGTTGGCCAGGTAGCCGTCGGAGAGCAGGAACACCGGGGTGCGGTAGGCCAGTGCGATCCGGGCCGCCTCGATGGCCGCGTCGAAGCAGTCCGCGGGCGTCTTCGGCGCGACGACCGGCACCGGCGCCTCGCCGTTGCGGCCGTACATGGCCTGGAGCAGGTCCGCCTGCTCGGTCTTGGTGGGCAGACCCGTGGAGGGGCCGCCGCGCTGGATGTCCACGACCAGCAGCGGCAGCTCCAGCGAGACCGCGAGGCCGATCGTCTCCGACTTCAGCGCCACACCGGGGCCCGAGGTGGTGGTCACGGCGAGGGAGCCGCCGAAGGCCGCGCCGAGCGCGGCGCCGATGCCCGCGATCTCGTCCTCGGCCTGGAAGGTCCGCACGCCGAAGTTCTTGTGCCTGCTCAGCTCGTGCAGGATGTCGGAGGCCGGGGTGATCGGGTACGAGCCCAGGTAGAGCGGCAGATCGGCCTGCTGCGAGGCGGCGATCAGGCCGTACGACAGGGCCAGGTTCCCCGAGATGTTGCGGTAGGTGCCGGTCGGGAAGGCCGCGTCGGCCGGGGCGACCTCGTAGGAGACGGCGAAGTCCTCGGTCGTCTCGCCGAAGTTCCAGCCCGCGCGGAACGCCGCCACGTTCGCCTCGGCGATCTGCGGCTTCTTCGCGAACTTGCTGCGCAGGAAGGACTCGGTGCCCTCGGTGGGCCGGTGGTACATCCAGCTCAGCAGGCCCAGCGCGAACATGTTCTTCGACCGCTCGGCCTCCTTGCGGGAGAGCCCGAAGTCCTTGAGCGCCTCGATCGTGAGCGTCGTCAGCGGCACCGGATGGACGTTGTACGCGGCGAGCGAACCGTCCTCGAGCGGATTGGTGTCGTAGCCGACCTTGGCCATCGCGCGCTTGGCGAACTCGTCCGTGTTGACGATGATTTCGCCGCCGCGCGGAACGTCCCCGATGTTCGCCTTCAGGGCGGCGGGATTCATCGCCACCAGGACGTTCGGCGCGTCGCCGGGGGTGAGGATGTCGTGGTCGGCGAAGTGCAGCTGGAAGCTGGAGACACCGGGCAGCGTTCCGGCGGGCGCCCGGATCTCGGCCGGGAAGTTCGGCAGTGTCGACAGGTCGTTCCCGAACGACGCCGTCTCCGACGTGAAGCGGTCACCCGTCAGCTGCATACCGTCACCGGAGTCACCCGCGAACCGGATGATCACCCGGTCGAGCCGGCGGACCTCCTTGTCGCCGGGGGGCCTGCGCTGTCCCCCGACGAGGGTCTCCCCGGGCTCGTCTGCCTCGTCTGCGTGCTCGGCTGGGCTACTGACCTGGCTGGTCACTGAACTGGACCTCCTTCGAGGCGGCTGGGCCGCGGCCGGCTCACCGGTCGCTCCAAGGTCAACCCTACGTCGGTGAGGGTCACCTTCCCGGGACCGCTCACATACCGGACGTCACTATGAGACACCCCGCGGTCCCGGTTCGCCATGTTGTCCTCCCCGACTGCTGCGGACGTGCCGCCGACGTTCCGTGGTGCTTGCCGTGCTCCCCGGGGCTCCCCCCGGGCCCCTCCGCGGCCCCTCCCCGGTCCCTCCTCGAGCCCTCCCCGGGTCTCTCCGGTCCACTGACAGGGTGTCAGATGATCAGGAGTTGAGGTAGGTGAGTACGGCCAGTACGCGCCGGTGGTCCCCGTCGCTGGGCGACAGTCCGAGCTTCAGGAAGATGTTGCTTACATGCTTCTCGACGGCTCCGTCACTCACGACCAGCTGCTTCGCGATCGCCGAGTTCGTCCGGCCCTCCGCCATCAGCCCGAGGACCTCGCGCTCGCGCGGCGTCAGCCCGGCCAGGACGTCCTGCTTGCGGCTCCGGCCCAGCAGCTGGGCGACGACCTCGGGGTCCAGCGCCGTGCCGCCCCTGGCCACCCGCACGACGGCGTCCACGAACTCCCGGACCTCGGCGACCCGGTCCTTCAGCAGATAGCCCACGCCCCGGCTGCTCCCGGCGAGCAGCTCGGTGGCGTACCGCTCCTCGACGTACTGCGACAGCACCAGCACGCCGATCCCGGGGTGGTCGCGGCGCAGCCGCACGGCAGCGCGCACTCCCTCGTCGGTGTGCGTCGGCGGCATCCGGACGTCCGCGACCACCACGTCGGGCGATGTGCCCTGCGCCGCGAGGTCCTCGATCGTCTTGATCAGCGCGTCCGCGTCCCCCACGCCCGCGACCACGTCGTGCCCGCGGTCGGTCAGCAGCCGCGTCAGTCCCTCCCGCAACAGGACGGAATCCTCGGCGATGACCACCCGCACCCTGTCCTCCACGGCCCGCAGCCCCCATGTGTCGATGTCTCGTGTCGCGCCCCTCGCCTCCAGCATCCCAGGGTCGGCCCGCGGGCGCCGCCACCCACGCGTATTCGGCGGCGCACTTCGGGTTCGTACGTCGGCCCGTACGCCGATCCGTACGCCGATCCGTGCGTCGGCCCGTACGCGCGCCTCCGGGCCCGAAGACGTGCTTCGGGCCCGGTGCGGGGCACTACGGGCGCGTGGGGTCACGCTCTGGACGTGCCGAGTCACGTCCTGGGTGTGCGGTCGCGCCACGGCAGCTCCGCCGTGACGACCGTCGGCCCGCCGGGCGGCGATTCCACCACCAGGAGCCCGTCGACCGCGCCGAGCCGCTCGGCCAGCCCCGCGAGACCACTGCCCGCCGACGTGTCCGCACCCCCCTGCCCGTCGTCCCTGACCTGGAGCATCAGCCGCTCCCGCGTCCGCCAGACCTCGACCGACGCCTGGCTCGCCCGGGCGTGCTTGCTGATGTTCTGGAGCAGCTCGGAGACGGTGAAGTACGCGATGCCCTCGATCGCCGGAACCGGGCGGGCCGGCAGATCCACCTCCACGCGGACGGGCACGGTGCAGCGGGAGGCGACGGAGGACAGGGCCGCGTCCAGACCGCGGTCGGTGAGGACCGCGGGATGGATGCCCCGTGCCAGGTCGCGCAGCTCCTGGAGCGCCGTCTTCACCTCGCCGTGCGCCTCGTCGACCATGCGCGCAGCGGCCTGTGGATCGCTGTGCAGCTTCTCCTTGGCCAGGCCCAGGTCCATGGCGAGGGCGACGAGCCGGGCCTGGGCCCCGTCGTGCAGGTCGCGCTCGATCCGGCGCAGGTCGGCGGCTGCCGTGTCCACGACCACGCCCCGGTCCGACTCCAGCTCCACGACACGGCCCTCCAGCCGGGAAGGGCCCAGCAGCCCCGTCACCAGCAGCCGGTCCACGGTGGCGAGACCGCGCACGACCCAGGGGGTGGCCAGAACGAGGACCAGGCCGAAGGCGCAGGTCACGGCCAGCTCGAAGGGGGAGTCCAGATAGACGTTGTGGGTGCCGTCGCCGTAGAGCTGAAGGCCGTCCACGCCGACGTACACGGGGAAGACCCAGTGCCAGAGCGGATAGGTGGCGAAGCCCCAGCCGTACAGCCAGAAGGGCAGGGCGACGGAGAACGCGAACACCGCCCACGGCATGTGGATCAGCGCGTAGAGCAGATGCCGCCAGGACACCCCGCTCTTCAGCATCGCGCCGATCCAGGCCATCGGCCCGCCCTTGCGGGGGAGGGCGGGAGCGGGCTCGGAGACGTCGAGGCCGAGCAGGGCGCGGGCCCGGGCCCGCTCCAGGGTCCCGAAGCCGCGGCACATGGCCAGCGTCCCGGCGAGCACCGGAATGCCGAGGAAGGTCACCACGAGGCCGACGCCGGCCGACGCGAAGGAGACGGCGAGCGAGAAGGAGACGACGCTGAGCGGCAGGCTGAGCATGAGATACCCGAACTCGCGCCAGGTGCGGCCCTCGAACGGCGCGCGCAGCGCCGGCGGGAGGCGATGGGACCTGGTCGCCCGTTCCGTTCCGTATGCCGTGGCCATCGTCGTCATCCGTTTCTGCTCGTCTGCGCTGGTGCGCTGGTGCGCTGGTGCTCTGGTGCTCTGCTTCTCTGCTTTTCTGCGCTCGTCCGCTCCCATGCTGCTTGCCGGGTGGGGCGCGCCACCATGAGGCCGGTCTCCGTCTCGGCCGGGGGTTTTCCCTACCTGCGAGCCGTCGGCGTCAGGCCGTCGACCCCACCGTGGACGTCATGCCCTGGGTGTGCGGTCGCGCCACGGCAGCTCCGCCGTGACGACCGTCGGCCCGCCGGGCGGCGAGTCCACCACGAACAGTCCGTCGACCGCGCCGAGCCGCTCCGCGAGCCCCGCCATACCGCTGCCGCTCTCGGCCGAGGCTCCGCCGCGCCCGTCGTCCTGCACCTGGATCAGCAGCCGGTCGTCGTTGCGCCACACATCCACCGACGCCCGGGCGGCCCGGGCGTGCTTGCTGACGTTCTGGAGCAGCTCGGAGACGGTGAAGTACGCGATGCCCTCGATCGCCTCGGCCGGACGGGCCGCCAGATCGACGGTGACCTGGACGGGCACGGTGCAGCGGGAGGCGACGGAGGACAGGGCCGCGTCCAGACCGCGGTCGGTGAGGACGGCGGGATGGATGCCCCGTGCCAGATCGCGCAGCTCCTGGAGCGCCAGCTTCACCTCGCCGTGCGCCTCGTCCACCATCGCGGCGGCCGCGTCCGGGTCCTCCAGCAGCTTCTCCTTGGCGAGACCCAGCCCCATGGCGAGGGCGACGAGCCGGGCCTGGGCCCCGTCGTGCAGGTCGCGCTCGATCCGGCGCAGATCGGCGGCTGCCGTGTCCACGACCACGCCGCGGTCCGACTCCAGTTCGGCGATCCGCCGCTCCAGCTCGTCGGAGGGCGAGAGAAGGCTCCGCACCAGCGCCCGGTCCACATTGGCCATGCCCCGCACCACGTACGGCAGCACGGGCCACAGCACGAACAGACCGGCCAGTGTCACGGTGAAACCGACCACGGCCAGCGGCAGCCGGATGACGCCGTAGAGCACCGAGCGCCAGGCCACCGGGTCCTTCAGCCCGGCCCACACCCGGCCGAAGAAGCCGTCCCCGCCCCCGTGGCGCGCCAGCGGGCTCGGCTCCTCCACCCGCACATCCAGCAGCCCCCGCGCCCGCAGCCGCTCCCACCGGCCGAGCTGCCGCGAACCCGCGAGACCGAGGGCCAGCAGGGGCAGACCGACGACGGTGACGGACAGCCCCACGCCTGTCGCGACCATGAAGACCGTGTAAACAAAACCGACGATCGCGGACGGCAGACCGGAGAGGAGATAAGCGATCTCCTTCCAGGTGTGCCGCTCGTACGCGAAGCGGGCGGGCGGGGGCCCTTCGTACTCGACGGAGCCGCCGTCGGCGGCGGCTCCGGTATCGCTGGTCACGGTCATGCGCCCCAGCCTGCCGGGTCGTATCCGCGCACGCCATGGGGTATGTGGGTGGCGTGATGTAGGGATATCCCCACCCTCCGAAGCCCCGATCCCGACCAAGGCGTGACACGGCTGCTTACGGTGCCCTTAGCAGGGCCTAGACTCCCGTGCGAAAGGATCGTCGAACCGGATCGTCGAACGAACCGTCGAAACGGTTCATGAACGACATCGGACAACGGGGCAGGGAGCGAGGGACGGACGTGCCGGAACCCACCGAACCGACCGTACTCGCGGCCGACTACTTCCAGAGCTACTCGGTCGTCGGACTGCTCGCCGTGATCGGAGTCCTCTTCGTCGCGGTGGCCTTCGGCGCGGGCCGGCTGCTGCGGCCCGTCGTGCCGACCCCCGAGAAGCTGCTCACGTACGAATGCGGAGTCGACCCCGTGGGGGAGGGCTGGGCGCACACCCAGGTCCGCTACTACGTGTACGCCTTCCTCTACGTGATCTTCGCCGTCGACTCGATCTTCCTCTTCCCCTGGGCGACCGTCTTCGCCGCACCCGGATACGGCGCGACGACGCTCGTGGAGATGTTCATCTTCCTCGGCTTCCTGGCCGTGGGACTGCTGTACGCATATAAGAAGGGCGTCCTGGCATGGACGTGACCCCCTCGACCTCCCCGGCCCCCGAGCCGGTGCTGCTCCCGGAGCCGAAGCGGCTGGGCGCGCTCGCCCGCCTGGCTCCCGAGCCGATGAAGGTGGTCCTGAACTGGGGCCGCCGCTACAGCCTGTGGGTCTTCAACTTCGGGCTCGCCTGCTGCGCGATCGAGTTCATCGCCGCGTCGATGGCCCGGCACGACTTCATCCGGCTCGGCGTGATCCCGTTCGCGCCCGGACCGCGCCAGGCCGACCTCATGGTCGTGTCCGGCACCGTCACCGACAAGATGGCGCCCGCGGTGAAGCGGCTCTACGAGCAGATGCCCGAGCCCAAGTACGTCATCTCCTTCGGCGCCTGCTCGAACTGCGGCGGCCCCTACTGGGACTCGTACTCCGTGACCAAGGGCGTCGACCAGATCATCCCCGTCGACGTGTACGTCCCGGGCTGCCCGCCCCGTCCCGAGGCGCTGCTCCAGGGCATCCTCAAGCTCCAGGAGAAGATCGCCCGCGAGTCGCTGGGGGAGCGGTACGGCGCCGTCCCGGGCCGGTCCTCCGTCGGCGAACTCCGCAGCGGCCTGGTCACCCCGCCGCCCGCCCCCGGAGCGGTCTCATGAGCACGTTCGAACCGGACATCGCCGAGAGCTTCGGGCCCGACGCCACCGCCGAGGCCGCGTACGACCTGCTGACGGTCGACGTGCCCGCCGCCGGCTGGCTCGACGCGCTGCGCACCGCCCGCGACGGACTCGGCTGCACGTACTTCGACTGGCTCAGCGCCGTCGACGAGCCGGGCGCGGGCTTCCGCGTCTGCGCGCACGTCGCCGCGCTGGAGACCGGGCCGGAAGGGAGCACCGTCCGGCGTCTGCTGCTCCGCACCACGGTCCCGCACGACGCTCCCGTCCTCCCCTCCGCCGTGGACGTCTACGCGGGCGCGGCCTGGCACGAGCGCGAGACGTACGAGATGTTCGGCGTGTCCTTCACCGGCCACCCGCACCTCGTGCCGCTGCTGCTCCCGGACGGCTTCGAGGGCCACCCGCTGCGCAAGGACTTCGTCCTGGCCGCGCGGGTCGCCAAGGCGTGGCCGGGTGCGAAGGAGCCGGGGGAGTCCGAGCACGGCGGCCCGAAGCGCCGCCAGATGCTGCCGCCCGGCGTCCCCGACCCGAACGAGTGGGGCCCCCTCAAGGGCCAGCTCCCGCCGGCCCCCGCCCGCCCGGCCCGCACCCCCCGTGCCGCGGGCGCCGCGGGCGAGCGTCCCCCGCGCCGCGCCCGCAGTGTGTCGGAGGGCTCGGCGAGCCAGGCTGCGGGAACGGCTCCGACGGCCCCGACCACTGCCTCGACCACTGCCTCGACCACTGCCTCGACCACTCCGGAAGCCGCCGCGGCTCCGCCCCGCCGCGCCCGTACGGCCGGCGAGGGTTCGGCGAGCCGGCGCCCGGCGGCCGCGGAGCAGCCTCCGACGCCGGAACCGGCCGCGCGCCCCCGCAGCGCCGACGCCCCCTGGCACCACGCCCGCCCGGCCTTCGACGACACGAAGGCCGAACCCGAGCGCACTCCGCAAGGACCGGCCGAGCCCGGGACCGAGCCGAAGCCCGAACCCGAGGCGAAACCGCAGCCCGAGCCGGAGGCCGAGGCCGGGTCGAAACCGTCGCCCGAGCCGAAGGCCGAGGCCAAACCCGCAGCTGAGCCCGAGTCCGAGCCGGGGCTTGAGCCCGAGGCCGAGCCGGGGCTTGAGCCCGAGGCCGGTGCGGCGGAGGCCGCACCCGGCACCACCACCCCGACCCACCGTTCGGCGAACGCGTCCGAGGAAGGACCCGGCACCGCGCCGACCGACTCCGAAGGAGGCGACCCCGCATGAACGACGCACTCGACGTCGCCCTGCGGCTGGTCGTCGTCTTCGCCGTCTTCCTCGTGCTGCCCCTCGTCATCGGGCAGACCGAACACAAGGTGATGGCCCATATGCAGGGCCGCCTCGGCCCCATGTACGCCGGCGGTTTCCACGGCTGGGCCCAGCTCGTCGCGGACGGCGTGAAGTTCGCGCAGAAGGAGGACGTGGTCCCGGCCAACGCCGACCGCCGCATCTTCCAGCTCGCCCCCGCCGTCGCCCTTCTCCCTTATCTCCTCGTGCTCGTCGCCATTCCGGTCGGCCCGAGCGAGGGCGCGGTCGGCGTGCTCCTGGACGCGGGCATCTTCTTCGTCCTCGCCGTCATGGGCGTCGGCGTGCTCGGCTCGCTCATGGCGGGCTGGGCGTCCGCCAACAAGTTCTCGCTCCTCGGCGGTCTCCGCACCGCCGCCCAGCTGCTCGCGTACGAACTCCCGATGCTGCTCGCCGCCGCGTCCGTCGCCATGGCGGCCGGCACCGTCTCGCTCCCCGGCATCCTGAACGCCTTCGAGTGGTGGTGGCTGCCCTGGCAGATCGTCGGTGCCGTCGTCTTCTTCGTCGCCGGCCTCGCCGAACTCCAGCGCCCTCCGTTCGACATGCCGGTCGCCGACTCCGAGATCATCTTCGGTGCGTACACCGAGTACACCGGCCTGCGTTTCGCCCTCTTCCTGCTGGCCGAGTACGCGGGCATCGTCGTTCTCTGCGGCCTCACCACCGTCCTCTTCCTCGGCGGCTGGCACGGCCCGTTCGGCGCCGACGGCCTCGGCTGGGTCTGGACCCTGCTCAAGACGGCCGTGCTCGCCTTCATCGTGATCTGGCTGCGGGTGACCTATCCGCGACTGCGCGAGGACCAGCTCCAGAGGCTCGCCTGGACGACGCTCGTCCCGCTCGCCCTCGCCCAGATCGCCCTCACCGGCGTCGTGAAGGTGGTGATGCAGTAATGGCCGAGTCTCTCCCGCCCGCCCGGCCCGAGTCTCTCCCGCCCACCCGGTCCCGCATTCCCGGATCCGGCCTGGCCAAGGGCCTCGCCGTCACGCTCCGCACGATGACGCGGAAGTCCGTGACCGCCCAGTACCCGGACGTCCAGCCCGAACTGCCGCCCCGCACACGCGGTGTGATCGGCCTGTTCGAGGAGAACTGCACGGTGTGCATGCTCTGCGCCCGTGAGTGCCCCGACTGGTGTATCTACATCGACTCCCACAAGGAGACGGTCCCCGCCGCCGCCCCCGGTGGCCGTGAACGCAGCCGTAACGTCCTCGACCGCTTCGCGATCGACTTCTCGCTCTGCATGTACTGCGGTATCTGCATCGAGGTGTGTCCTTTCGACGCGCTCTTCTGGTCCCCCGAGTTCGAGTACGCGGAGACGGACATCCGCGAGCTCACCCATGAGCGGGACAAGCTCCGCGAGTGGATGTGGACGGTCCCGGAGCCGCCCGCGCTCGACCCGGCCGCGGAGGAGCCCAAGGAGCTCGCCGCAGCCCGCAAGGCCGCCGACAAGCTCGCGGCGGAGCAGGCGGCAGCCGAGCAGGCCGCTGCCGAGCAGCGCGCCGCCGAGCACTCCGAGCCCGAGCACCCCGAGCCCGAGCACCCCGAGTCCGCGCCTCCCGCCACCGAGGAGGGGACCACGTGAGCCCCGTGAATCCCGTGAGCCCTGTGAGCCTCGCGGCCGAGGCGCACGGCTTCCTCTCCCCGACCGGCGTCGAGATCGCCTTCGTCCTCGTCGGCATCGCCACGCTCGCCGCGGCCGTCGTCACGGTCACCACCAAGCAGCTGGTGCACGCCGCCCTCTGGCTGGTCGTGGCACTGGGCGGGCTCGCCGTCGAGTACCTCCTCCTGACCGCGGAGTTCATCGCCTGGGTGCAGGTGCTGATCTATGTGGGCTCCGTCGTCGTCCTCCTCCTCTTCGGGCTGATGCTCACCAAGGCGCCCATCGGCCGCTCCCCGGACGCCGACTCGGGCAACCGCCCGGCCGCCCTCGCCGTGGCCGTCGCCGCCGCGGCCGCCCTGATCTGGGTGGTCGTCGACGCGTTCCGCACGACCTGGATCGACCTGGACGGTCCGGCCCAGGGCTCGACCCGCGTCTCCGGCGAGATCCTCTTCCGGCACTGGGTGCTGCCGTTCGAAGCGCTCTCCGTGCTGCTGCTCGCCGCACTGGTCGGTGCGATCGTCCTCTCCCGCAAGAGCGACAAGGAGCAGCGCTGATGCATCTCGCCTATCCCGCCGTGCTCTCCGTGCTCCTCTTCTGCACCGGCCTGTACGGAGTGCTCGCACGCCGGAACGCGATCCTGGTCCTGATGTCCGTCGAGCTGATGCTCAACGCGGTCAACCTCAACCTGGTCGGCTTCGACGTCTGGCTCCGCGACGCCCTGCACGCAGGCCAGGCCCTGACCCTGTTCACCATCGCCATCGCCGCCGCGGAGATCGGCATCGGCCTGGCGATCGTCCTGATGGTCTACCGCAATCGCGGCACCTCGGACGTCGACAAGCTCCGCGACACCGCCGAGGGCGCACCCGGCGCCGAGGAGGCGGCCGAGCCCGCCCCGGCAGAGAAGGCTGAGGCCACCGCGTGACCACGACGACCCTCGCCGTTCTCGTCCCCCTCCTTCCCTTCCTCGGCGCCGCCGCCGGGCTGCTCCTCGGCCGCACCGCGCCCGGTTTCGTACGCCCCCTTGCCGTACTGCCGACGCTCATCGCCACCGTGCTCGCGGTGCTCGTCGCCGTCCGCCAGGGGGGCGGCAGGCCGATCACCGCCTCCACCGAACTCACCCCCACCGGCTCGGTCCCGATCGACCTCGCCCTGTACCTCGACGGCTTCGCCGTCCTGGTCGCCGTGCTCGTCGGGGTCGTCGCCTCCTGCGTGCAGATCTACTCGACCGCGTATCTGCGCGACGACCCCCGCTACCCCTCGTACGCGGCTCTGGTCTCCCTCTTCACCTCCGCGATGCTGCTCGTCGTCTACTCCGGCGACCTGATGGTGCTGCTGGTCGGCTGGGAGATCATGGGCATCTGCTCGTACTTCCTCGTGGGCCACTACTGGGAGACGCCCGAGGCGCGCGCCGCCTCGCTGAAGGCGTTCCTGGTCACCAAGCTCGGCGATGTCCCCTTCCTCTTCGGCCTCTTCGCGCTCGCGCTGGACGCCGGGACGTTCCGCATCACCGGCATCCTCGGCGCTGTGGCAGCGGGCGGCATCGAGCACCCCACGCTGGTCGCCCTCCTGCTGCTCGCCGGTGTCGCGGGCAAGTCCGCGCAGTTCCCGCTGCACACCTGGCTCCCCGACGCCATGGCGGGCCCCACCCCGGTCTCCGCCCTGATCCACGCCGCGACGATGGTCGCCGCCGGTGTCTACTTCATCGCCCGGCTCCTCCCCGTCTTCGCCGAGTCCGCCGCCGCCCTGGTCGTGCTGGCGGTGATGGCCGCCGTCACCATGGTCGGTTCGGCGCTCGCCGCCCTCGCCCAGGACGACATCAAGCGGGTCCTCGCCTACTCGACCATCGGCCAGCTCGGCTACATGTCCGGCGCCCTGGCCGTAGGCGACCGCGGCGCCGCAGTCTTCCACCTCCTTGCGCACGGCGCGTTCAAGGCGCTGCTGTTCCTCGCCGCCGGCGTGGTCATCCACGCCGCCGGAACCAACTCCCTGACCGCCATGTCCCGGATGAGCGGCCTGGCCAGGCGGATCCCCGACGCGTACTGGACGATGACCGTCGCCCTGCTCGCACTCGCCGCGATCCCTCCCTTCGCCGGCTTCTTCTCCAAGGAAGCCGTCCTCGTGGCCGCCGAGCACACGGCGCTCGGCGAATCCGACCTCGCCCCGGCCGGGGCCGGCTGGACCGTCCTCGTCGCCGGACTGCTCACCGCCCTCCTCACCGCGGCCTACGCCACCCGGCTGTGGCTGCTCGCGTTCCGCGGCCGGGGCACCGAGGCCCCCGACCACGGCAGGCAGCCACTCGCCATGACCGCGGTGCTCTGGGTGCTCGCCGTCCCGTCGCTCGGCTTCGGCCTGACCGCGGCCTACCTCGACGACTGGTTCGACGGACGGGCGCTGAGCCCGACGCTCACCACCGCCGTGCTCGGCACCGGCGTCGCCCTCGTCGGCGGGCTGGTCACCTACGGCACCTGGCGGCACACGACGGCCCTCGCCGCCCGTGCCCGGGCCGGTGCTCCCGCCGCCGCGCCCCCGCACGTCGCGCATCCGGACGCCGAGCCCGGCCTGGTCGAGGCCGAGGCCCTGCACATGCCGCATCCCGCGTCGGACCCCGGCGACCCGGGCCGACTGCTGCTCGGCCCGCTGCACCGCCCCGCCGCCGACGGCTTCCATCTCGATGCCGTCTACCGCACCGTCTTCGTCCGTCCCGTGCAGGCCGGCGCCGAACTGGTCCGCTTCCTGGACCGCGAGGTCGTCGAAACGTACGTGCGCGGCGCGGGCACCGGCACCAACTGGCTGGGCCGGCTCGTCCGCAGCGCCCAGACCGGCAATGTGCAGACCTACCTCAGCGCCCTGCTCGCCGGCTCCGTCGTCCTGGCGATCGCCGCCGTACTCGTCGCCGCCGGAGTGTGAGCCGTGATCGATATCAGCGAATCCGTGATGCAGTTCCTTCTCGCGTTCATCGTCGTCGGCCCGCTCATCGGTGCCGCGGCGGCCCTGCTGCCCGCCCCGCCCGGGCTGAAGGGGAAGTCCCCGGACCAGGCCGTGCTCCGCCACGGAGTGACCGTCACCGGAGTGGTCCTCGCCGCCGCGATCGTCCTCACCCTGGGCTTCGACCACGACCAGCCGTCGAAGATGCAGGCCACGACGGACATCAGCTGGATCCCGGCCCTGGACGTGCGGATCCACCTCGGTGTCGACGGCATTTCCCTCCCCCTTCTGGTCCTGACCGCGCTGCTGACCTTCCTCTGCGCGCTGTACAGCTACTTCAAGCAGCCGGCGGGCCCGTCCCCGAAGGCGTTTGTCGCCCTGCTGCTCGTCCTGGAGTGCGGCACCCTCGCCACGTTCGCCGTCCTCGACCTGCTCCTCTTCTTCCTCGCCTTCGAGACGGTCCTCATCCCGATGTACTTCCTCATCGCCCGCTGGGGCGGTGAGCAACGCCGGGCCGCGGCCTGGAGGTTCGTCCTCTACACCGTGCTCGGCTCCGTGGTCATGCTGCTCGGCCTGCTCCTCATCGGACTGAAGGCGGGCACGTTCGACATGCTGGCACTCGCCACTGACAACGGCCGGGGCCTGAGCACGTCCGTGCAGGTCATCGCCGTTCTGGCGATCGGGATCGGGCTCGCCGTGAAGACGCCGATGTGGCCGCTGCACAGCTGGCTCCCGGACGCCCACACCGCTGCCCCGACGGTCGGTTCGGTCCTGCTCGCCGGTGTCCTGCTGAAGATGGGTACGTACGGATTCGTCCGCATCGCCCTGCCGATCGCGCCCGACGGCATGCAGATCTTCGCCCCGTACCTCGCGGCGTTCGCCGTCACGGGCATCATCTACGGGTCCCTGGCCTGCCTCGCCCTCGCCCGGCCGGGCTCCAAGGGCGACCTCAAGCGGCTGATCGCGTACTCCTCCGTCGGCCACATGGGCTTCGTCCTGCTCGGCATCGCCACCCTCACCCCCACCGGCGTCAACGGCGCGCTCTTCGCCAACATCGCCCACGGACTCATCACCGGCCTGCTCTTCTTCCTGGTCGGCGCGATCAAGGACCGGTACGGCACCGCCGACCTCGACGCCCTGGCCGGCGCCACCGGCGCGGCGCTCTACGGCCGCGCGCCCCGCCTCGGCGCTCTGCTCGCCTTCGCCGCCGTCGCCTCCCTCGGCCTGCCGGGCCTCGCCGGGTTCTGGGGCGAGATGCTCGCCCTCTTCGCCGCCTTCGACCCCGCCGAGGGACTCAGCCGCCCCGCCTACCTCACCTTCATGGTGATCGGCGGCCTCGGCACCCTGCTCACGGCCGCGTATCTCCTCGTCGTCGTCCGCCGTGTCTGCATGGGGGCCACCAGGCCCGCGGGCGAGGCGGCGATCGCCGACGTCCAGGGGTACGAGTTCGCCGCCTGGACGCCGCTCGTCGCCCTGACCGTCCTCGCCGGACTCTGGCCCGCGGTCCTCCTCGGCCTCACCGACCCGGCCGTGCAGAAGCTCCTCGCGGGAGGCAAGGCATGATCCTGGCAGCCACGCACACGCCGGCCGCGCCGGCCGTCGTCCAGTCCGTCGACTGGCTCGCGATCGCCCCGCCGACCATCGCCGCCGTCGTCGGCCTGCTCATCCTGGTCGCCGACCTCTTCGTACCGGAGCGGAACAAGCCGCTCCTTGGCTACGCGGCCATCGCCGGCCTCGCCGCCGCGGTGCTCTCGCTCGCCCCGCTGCGCGCCGGCGACCGCTCCACCTTCTGCCTCACCACCGCCCCCGACGCCTGCAGCTACACCGCCGACCACTTCACCCTCGTCATCCAGTTCCTGGTGCTCGGCGGCGCGCTGCTCACCGCCCTGCTCTCGGTCCACGAGACCAAGGACCGGCTGCCCGCGGGCGAGTACTGGTTCCTGCTGCTGTCCTCGGCCGCCGGAGCCGCCCTGCTGCCCGCCTCGCGCGACCTGGCCACCCTGGTCGTCGCCCTCGAAGTGGCCTCGCTCCCCGCGTTCGCCCTGGTGGGCATGGTGCGCGGCGACCGGATGTCGAGCGAGGCGGCGCTGAAGTTCTTCCTCTCCTCCGTCACCGCCACCGCCGTGACCCTGCTCGGCGTCAGCTTCGTGTACGCGTCCACGGGCACTCTGCACCTCACCCAGGTCGCCACCCGCCTGGACACCGTCCCGGGGCAGCTGGAGACCCTCGCCCAGGCGGGCGTCGCGCTCACGCTCGTGGGCTTCGCCTTCAAGACGGCGGCGGTTCCGTTCCACTTCTGGGTGCCCGACACCTATGTCGGCGCGCCCGTGCCGGTCGCCGCGTACCTCTCGGTCATCGGCAAGGCCGTCGGCTTCACCGGGCTCATCCTGGTGACCGTGGTCGCCTTCCCGGCGTACGCGGACGTGTGGGGGCCCGCCATGGCGGTGTTCGCCGCGCTCACCATGACGGTCGGCAACGTCGCGGCGGTACGGCAGTCGGCCACGCGCGCCCGGAGCGCGGTGCGGCTGCTCGCATGGTCCTCGGTGGCCCAGGCGGGCTACATCCTGGTGCCGATCGCGGCGGCGGCGTACTCCAGCGACGACCAGATCGGCTCCACGGTCGCGTACGCACTGATGTACGCCGTCATCAACCTCGGCGCCTTCGCCGTCGTCGCCCTGGTCGCCCGCACGAAGCCGCTGAACCGGATCGAGGACTACCGGGGCCTGTACGCCACCCGCCCCGTGACCGCCCTCCTGATGGGCTTCTTCCTGCTCTGCCTGGCGGGACTGCCGCCCGGCATCATCGGCCTGTTCGCCAAGGTCACGGTCTTCTCCGCGGCCGTCGACGCGGGGCTCGGCTGGCTCGCCGTCGTCATGGGCCTCAATGTCGTGATCGCGCTCTACTACTACCTCCAGTGGACCGCCCTGCTCTTCCGCGCGCCCCAGGAGGCGCCCGAAGCGGCTGCCGAGGGCGCCGCTCCGGAGCGGCACCGTGCGCCGGTCCTGGTCACGGTCGCGATCGTGATCACGGGCGCCGCGGGGATCCTGCTGTCCGGCTGGCCCCAGCTGGCGCTGCGCTTCGCCGCGTCCAGCCTCTTCTGACGGTCTGACCAGGCGGTTCGACAAGCGGTGCCCCCACCGGGCACCGTGTTCCGCGCATCTGGTCCCACACATGACAAACGACAGGGAGAGCCGGCCGTGCTCAGCGGGTTCAAGGACTTCATTCTCCGCGGAAACGTGATCTCGATGGCGATCGGTCTGGCCGTCGGCGCCGCCTTCACGGCGGTCGTCACAGGCTTCACCAACGCCTTCATCACCCCGCTGATCGGGGTCGCCACCAGCGGCACGGGTGACTTCAGCAAGGCCACCTTCGAGCTCCAGGGCGTGAAGTTCCCGTACGGGCTCTTCATCAGCGCCGCGATCGCCTTCGTGATCACCGCCGCGGTGCTCTACTTCCTCGTCGTCGTCCCGATGATGAAGGTGCAGGAGCGTTTCACCAAGGAGGAGCCTGTCAGTATCAAGTCGGCCGTGCGCGACTGCCCGCGCTGCTACAGCGAGATCCCCCAGGTCGCCAACCGCTGCTCGCACTGCACCAGCGAGGTCGAGCCGGTGGCCGAGGCCCTGGAGAAGGCGGGGCTGCTGCCCGCGCAGCGCTGACCGGCGGCTCGCGCGCACGTTCACCCGAACGGCCGAACCCCTCGCCCGGAGAGGCCGGGGAACCCGTCGCTTCCGCCTGGCGTTGACCAGTACGGGAGGGTCCACTGGAGAGCGGACCACCGACCAGCGAAGGGTTCCCCTGCCGCACCACTTGGAGGGCGTACCGTGCACCGCCGGCACAACGGGCTCAGGACCGCCGTTCTCCTCGGCGGGCTGTCCGCCCTCATCATCGTCATCGGCAGTCTCTTCGGCCGTACGGGCCTGATCGTCGCCGTTCTCGTGGCCATCGGGACGAACGCGTATGCGTACTGGAACAGCGACAAACTGGCGCTGCGTGCCATGCGCGCCCGCCCCGTCAGCGAGTTCGAGGCGCCCGCGCTCTACCGGATGGTGAGGGAGCTCTCCACCCAGGCCCGCCAGCCCATGCCCCGGCTGTACATCTCACCGACGCAGGCGCCGAACGCCTTCGCCACGGGCCGCAATCCGCGCAACGCCGCGGTCTGCTGCACCGAAGGGATCCTGCGGATCCTGGACGAGCGTGAGCTGCGCGGCGTCATCGGCCACGAGTTGAGCCATGTCTACAACCGCGACATCCTCATCTCCTCAGTGGCCGGAGCCCTCGCCTCCGTGATCATGTTCCTGGTCAACTTCGCCTGGCTGATCCCGATCGGCCGCTCGGACGACGACGAGGGCCCGGGCCTGCTGGGCATGCTCCTGATCATGATCCTGGGCCCGCTCGCCGCCTCCGTGATCCAACTGGCGATCAGCCGCTCGCGGGAGTACGAGGCCGACGCCTCCGGCGCCCGGCTCACCGGCGACCCGCTCGCCCTCGCCAGCGCCCTGCGCAAGCTCGAAGCCGGTACGAAACAGCTCCCGCTGCCGCCCGAGCCGAAGATCGAGACGGCGAGCCACATGATGATCGCCAACCCGTTCCGCCCCGGCCAGGGCATCTCCAGGATGTTCTCCACCCACCCACCGATGGCGGAGCGCATCGCCCGCCTTGAGCAGATGGCAGGTCGCCGCCCATGAAGACCATCCTCAACGTCATCTGGCTCGTCCTGTGCGGGTTCTGGATGTTCCTCGGTTATCTGCTGGCCGGTGTGCTGCTGTGCATCACGATCATCGGCATCCCCTTCGGACTCGCCGCGTTCCGCATCGGCGTCTACGCGCTCTGGCCGTTCGGCTACACCGTGGTGGACCGGCGGGACTCCGGCGCCCCGTCCTGTATCGGCAACGTGCTGTGGCTGATCCTGGCCGGCTGGTGGCTGGCGCTCGGCCACATCGTCACGGGCATCGCGCTCTGCATCACGATCATCGGCATCCCACTGGGCATCGCCAACTTCAAGCTGATCCCGGTGTCGTTGCTGCCCCTGGGCAAGGAGATCGTCCCGACCGACCAGCCGTTCGCGACGCGCTAGCGCTAGCGCGAGCGCGAGCTCGGCCGCCGCAACTGCCGCGACCGCCGAACCCCGTACGCCGCCGCGCCCAGCGCCAGCACCGCCGCCCCCGACGCCACCGAGGACAGCGGAAGGGCGAAGGCGAGCGCCAGGCAGCCCGCGAGCCCGCAGCCGGCGAGTGCGCGATGGCGGGAACTCAGCGTCCAGGCCGAGGCGTTGGCAATTGCGTAGTACACGAGCACCCCGAACGACGAGAAGCCGATCGCGCCCCGCACATCCGCCGTCGCCGCCACGACCGCCACCACGACGCCCACTGCCGCCTCCGCGTGGTGCGGCACCCGGAAGCGGGGGTGGACGGCCGCGAGCGTGCGCGGGAGATGCCCGTCGCGGGCCATCGCCAGCGTGGTCCGCGAGACGCCGAGGATCAGCGCCAGCAGCGAGCCGAGCGCGGCCACCGCCGCGCCCACCCGCACCACCGGGGCCAGCCACTGCGCCCCGGCCGCCCGGACGGCGTCCGCCAGCGGGGCCGTCGCCCTCCCCAGCTCATCCGCGCCCAGCACGGAAAGGACAGCCACCGCGACAGCCAGATACACGACCAGCGCGATACCGAGCGCCAGCGGAACCGCCCGCGGGATCGTCCGTGCCGGATCCCTGACCTCCTCACCGAGCGTGGTGATCCGCGCGTACCCGGCGAACGCGAAGAACAGCAGCCCGGCCGCCTGGAGCACCCCGCCCGCACCACCGCCGGGGCCGTCGGCGCCGAGCCGCCCCGGATCCGCCGCCGACGAGGTGAGTGAGGAGACCACCACGGCCGCCAGGACCGCCAGCACGACCGCCACGATCGCCCGGGTCAGCCACGCCGACTTCTGAACGCCCCCGTAGTTCACGGCAGTCAGCGCCACGACCGCGGCGACCGCCACCGCATGCGCCTGCCCCGGCCAGACGTACGCGCCCACGGTCAGGGCCATCGCCGCGCACGACGCCGTCTTGCCGACGATGAAACCCCAGCCCGCCAGATACCCCCAGAACGGGCCGAGCCGCTCGCGCCCGTACACATACGTCCCGCCCGACGCGGGGTAGCGGGCCGCGAGCGCCGCCGACGCCATCGCGTTGCAGTACGCCACGGCCGCCGCCAGCCCAAGAGCCAGGAGCAGCAGCGCCCCGGAGCCCGCGGCCCCGGCCGCTGGAGCAAGCGCGACGAAGATTCCGGCACCGATCATCGAGCCCAGCCCGATGACGACGGCGTCGAAGACGCCGAGTGACCGGCGCAGCTCCTGTGTCATGGGCCGCACCCTACTGGCCGCCGCAACCGCCGCCCCCGGGTGGATCGTCTCTCGGTACGACGCCGCACGTCCAAAAGAAAGGCAGGTCACGGCATGGGCATCATCAGCTGGATCATCCTGGGGCTGCTCGCCGGGGTGATAGCCAAGATCCTTCTTCCCGGCCGCGACCCGGGCGGGCTGATCGGCACCACACTCATCGGCATCGCCGGTGCGTTCATCGGTGGCTGGATCTCGTCGCGCTGGCTGGACCGGCCGATCACCAAGGACTTCTACGACGGCGCCACCTGGGTCTCCGCGATCGGCGGCGCGCTCGTGCTGCTGATCGCGTACCGGATCCTGTTCGGCCACTCGCGGTCGCGCTAGCGCGTTCGGATCTTGCCGGGTTCGCGTGTCCTGGTGCGCACATCTGCCGCGTTGTCGTCGGTCGCCGACTCCGCCGTAGCCCTTCGGGCACGGGAGGTGCCCCCACCGCGTCGACTTCTTCGTCCGCGTTGCAGTTACACGCACCGCTGTGACATTAGCTGCTCCGTGGCGGGCCGCTCGTTGATCCGGCCTGATCCGAATGACAGGGCCTAGGCCCGTGCGGGGTCCCCGAGCCCGGTCTTGCGCAAGGTGATGTTCAGCCGGCCGGTCAGGCCAAGCGCCGGATCGGCCGTGCCCGGGTACACCTTCGGCACTCCGTGGTACGCGAAGCGGGACACCCCGCCGAAGACGAACAGGTCGCCGGAGGCCAGCTCCACGTCCGTGTAGGGCCGCCCGCGGTCCTCGGTGTTCCCGAAGCGGAAGACACAGCTGTCGCCGATGCTGAGCGACACCACCGGGGCCCCGGACCGCTCGTCCTTGTCCTGGTGCATGCCCATTCTCGCGGCGCCGTCGTAGAAGTTGACGAGGGCGGTGTCCGGCGCGTAGCCCTCATCACCGCCGTACGCCTCGGTCACCGCCTCCCGCCCCAGCTCCGCCAGCCACTCCGGGAACGCGGCGACGCGCTCGCCGTTCACGTCGTCGGCGGTACGGGTGTAGCGGTACGGCTGCCAGTGCCAGCCCACGCACACCGTCCGCACGGACATCACCCCGCCGCCCGGCAGCCTGGTGTGCCGGATCGGCACCGGACCGCGCGCCCAGCCGCGGCACGCCTCCACGAGCTCCCGCTGCCGCGCCGCGGACAGCCACCCCGGGACGTGCACCGCCCCGGGCGCCACCACGGCCCGCTCGCGCGGGAAGAGCCCGGCGCTCACGGCACCAGCGCGCCTTCCAGCCCGAGCAGCCGCTCCTTGCGGTCCAGCCCGCCCGCGTAACCGCGCAGTGCGCCGTCGGCGCCGATCACCCGGTGGCAGGGCCGCACGACCAGCACCGGATTCCGCCCGATCGCCGTTCCCACGGCCCGTACGCCGGCGCCCGACGACCCGACGCGCTCGGCGATCTGCCCGTACGTCACCGTCTCCCCGTACGGGATCTCCTCCAGCGCCCGCCAGACGCGCCGCTGGAATTCCGTGCCGCCGGTGCTGGCGCCGCTCCCGGTGCCGCCGCCGCTCAGCCCGGCGTACTCGACGGAGAAGCGCGTCAGCTCCCCGCCGAAGTACGCGTGCAACTGCCCGGCAAGCTCCTCGAACGCCTCCGGGGCGTGCCGCCACCCGTCCTGGACCACCGCCGCGCCCTTCTGCCCCGGCACGGAGAGCGACACCAGCGCGGTACCGCCCGGGGCGGTCGCGGACTCCTCGCCGACCAGCAGCAGTTCATCCAGCGGGCTGTCGACCCTCGCGTAGACCGTCATGGCTCCGTCCTCTCTCATCGGCTTTCCGCGCTGTCGAGTCTGGTTCGCCGAGCGCCCGGCGGCTGGCGGTATTCGGACATCACACGCGGCGGGGGCGGAGCGACCGCGGCCGCTCCGCCCCCGAGTGCCGGAACCACTCGTCGACCGGCTCAGCGGTAGTTCACGAACTGCAGCGCGAACTCGAAGTCCTGGCCCTTCAGCAGCGTGATCACGGCCTGCAGGTCGTCCCGGCTCTTCGAGCTGACCCGCAGCTCGTCACCCTGCACCTGGGCCTTGACGCCCTTGGGACCCTCGTCGCGGATGATCTTCGCGACCTTCTTGGCGTTCTCCTGGGAGATGCCTTCCTCGATCGAGGCGAAGATCTTGTACTCCTTGCCGGAGAGCTGCGGCTCGCCCGCGTCCAGCGCCTTCAGCGAGATCCCGCGCTTGACGAGCTTGGACTGGAAGACGTCGAGGATGGCGTTCACGCGCTCCTCGGAGTTGGCCTGCATCAGGATCTTCTCGCCGGACCACGAGATCGAGGCGCCGACGTTCTTGAAGTCGTAACGCTGCGAGATCTCCTTGGCGGCCTGGTTGAGGGCGTTGTCGACCTCCTGCCGCTCGACCTTCGAGACGATGTCGAAACTGGAGTCGGCCATGTGCTGTGGCTCCTTGAAGTCGGGGGCGAATCGGGTGCGGGGACGGCACGTGCACAGACGACCGCGCTCCCCGGACCGCTGCGGCAAGCCTAGTCACCCGCACCCCCCCAGGCGCTGATCAATCCGGTGGCGGAGCACCCCTGGGCATCAGGTATCGTTTACGTCGTTGCCACGGAGCACCGCGGAAAAGCGGCGCACCGGCGACGATCCCATGGCGGTGTGCCCGAGTGGCCAATGGGAGCGGACTGTAAATCCGTCGGCTTAGCCTACCCAGGTTCGAATCCTGGCGCCGCCACGCGATAAAAACGGCCCCTGATCTGCGGAAACGCGGACAGGGGCCGTTCTGCTGTGCCTGCGCTCAGGGCATGACTGTCTCGCTCTGTCTCACTGAATCCCGCTCTCTACCAGCGTCTCTGGACGACACGTGGACGAGATTTCCGGGCGCCACCTGCGCAGACGGGCTGATGGGCGGTTCACGCGGTGGACGATCCCCCGCGGCGCTGGTTAAGGCGGGCGGAGATCTTGGCGTTGGCTGCCTCGTCACCCCCCTTCAGGAACTTCGCGTACACCCGGAAGAGGACGGCCGTGCTGTGCCCGGCTCGCTGGGCGACGAGCTGCGGTTCGACCCCTGAGCTGAGCCAGGTGGAGACGGCCGCATGACGCAGGTCGTATGGGCGCTTGGCGAGCTTCGACTCCTGCTCAGCGGGCGAGAGTACGTCCTCCCGGGCCCGCGCCCACACCTCGCCGTACCCGCTCTCTTGGACGATGCCGCCGCGAGCGGTCCGGAACAGCCGGCCGTCGTCCTCGGCGCGGTACCGGGTGACATGCCACCGGAGCATGGCTACCAGCTCGGGAGGGATCGGCACGTAGCGAACGGTCTTCCGGGTGCGGTGCTTGAGCCCGCGCCGGTCGTGGGCCTCACCCGTGTCCGTCCAGGAGGAGCCGGAGCGAGCCCGGCTCTCCCGGAGCCGGATGAGCCCCCAGCCCTGGCGCGGGAGGTCGCAGTCCCGCAGCCGGAGCCCGACCAGTTCACCGGGGCGGGCAGCGGAGTAGTAGATGCACCCGAAGAACGCTTCCAGGTGCCGCCCGCGGGCACCCCGCTTCCGTACGGCCTCGAAGAGCGCGCTGGCCTGTTCCGGGTCCGGGACGGCCTCGGGGTCCACCTCCTCCTCCACCTTCTCCGGGGCCTTCCAACGGACAGCCGGGAGCGGGTTCTCGGTCAGCAACTCGGCGTCCACGGCAAAGCTGAGGGCCTGATGGAAGATGGCCCGCTTCCGGGCGATGACGGCCCCCGACGATGTCTTGCCGTCCAGCCGTCGTGCGCAGGCGTCCAGGGCCTTCCGCACGAGCATCCGATCCGTCAGGGCGGAGGTGGGGACAGACTTCCGCTCGACCCACGCGAGCAGATCGGCGACGTCGGCCGGAGGATCCTCCTTCCAGCGGTTCACGTTGAAACCCCAGGTGTAGAGCGCTCGCCGTATGGCCTTGTGCTCGGCCATGCCCTTGGTGTCCTTCACCAGGGCGAGGGTGATGGTGGCCATGGCCTCAGCGAGATTCCGGCGTGTGGAGGCGGGAGAGTGGTCCCACTTCATCTCCAGGTAGTTCCTGGCGTGCTGGTACCAGGGGATGTCCTTCGCCTTCTGGACCATCGACTTCGGGAGGCCGCTCTCGACGTCCCAGGGCTCTCCCGAGCGGGACGCGGTGATGAATTGCGCGCGGCGGCTTTCGGCGAGACCGGAGGTTGGGAATGACTCGGAGTGAGTCTGGGTGCCGACCTGCCAACGGAGCTGGAACGGATTGCGGTGGGGCCGCTTGCGGATGCTCCAGATCCGCACGGTGTAGCTCCACTCAGTCACGCGGCCTCCAGCTCGTTGAGGAACGTGTCGAGGGCACTGCGTCGGACCCGCAGATGCCCGTTGGGCAAGCGCCTGACCTCCGGGCCGTAGCCGCGGTTGCGCCAGCGGTACCAGGTGGCGCGGGTGATACCGATCTCCTCCAAGACATCGGTCAGCGGCAGCCACTCGTCGGCCGGGGGCCGACGGCGGCGGGCAGGGGTTGTCATCGGGCGCCCTCCTTCTCGGTGGCAGTGGAACCGGACAGCCCGGACAGCTCCAGTTCCGACTGTCCGGGTCGTTCGTGCTGGTCAGGTGGGGTAACCGGACAGTCGGACAGCTGGGACACCTCCGGTGCGGTCTGTGTCCGGGTCTCGGTGTCCGGGTAGTACCGGCCGCTGCCGTCCTTGGTGAGCTGTCCCGCCTCGGCCATGCGGGAGCAGGTGCGGCGGACGGTGTCCACATCGACCTGCGGCAGCGCTTCGGCGATGTCCTTGGGCTTGGACCCGGGGTGGGCCCGCACGTGCCGCAGGATTGCCGCGCGGGTGTCGCCGATGGTGTGGTCCGATGCCGGTCCGTCCAGCAAGTGCCAGGCACCGGAGGCTTCCTGGAACTGAAGCGCGTACTCGGCTTCGTTCACATCGCGTCCGGTGACGTGAAGGATCCCGTCGGCCTGCCCGCGGGCCCGCTTGAGCACGAGGGTGGCGTCAGCGGCTCCGGCGATGCCGTTGGTGCCGGAGACCTCGGTGAGGAAGTCGTCCGAGCCCGCCTTGCGGACGTGGTGGACCAGGACAACGGCGATGCCGTAGTGGTCCGCGAGCCGCTTGGCGTAGCCGACCGCGACATAGTCCGCGTCGTAGGCGGACACCCCTTGTGGGGCCTGGCCGCGCATCTTGGCGAAGACGTCGATGACGACCATGCGGGCGTCCGGGTTGCGGTCCAGCCACTGAGCGATGGCTTCCACCCCACCCTGCGGGAAGGGCGGGCACTCGGTCACCAGCGTCAGCCCGGCGGGCGCGGCCTGTCCGCCAAGCAGCTTCCCCATGCGGGTCTGCAATCGGCGCGGGGTGTCTTCCAGGGCGAGGTAGAGCACGGGACCGCCCTGAACCGGTACAGAGTCGAAGGCGTGCCCGCCAGCCGCGACGGAGAGGCCGAGTCCGAGGGAGAGCCAGGACTTGCCGACCTTGGGCGGTCCGGCCAGCAGACTGACGCCTTCGGCGAGGATGCCGGGCACGGCCCACTTCGGCTCGGGGAAGCGCGCGGCCATGAGCTGATCCGCAGTCCAGGAGGTGCGGGGGCGCTCGCGCTTCGGCGGCGTCCTGGGCGCCGCTTCCGGGTCGCTGGGCACGGAGTACAGGTGCAGCGGCGGGATCGGGTTCGGGCTGGCGCTCATGCCGCCACCGTCCTCGGACGCCGGGCTCCGGCCCGCAGGCCGGAGTTGATCGTGCGCTGGGCCTCTCGCTCGCCCTGGCCGACTTGGAGGGCGGCGGTCAGGAGCCAGCCCGTCACGTCGGCATCGCTCAGCTCTCCCCCGGCGACGAGCTGTCCGAGGGCGACGGATGCGATGTAGAGCGCGTTGTTGTGCTGGTTCGGGCCGGAGCGGGTGACTCGCTCCACTTCCCCGTTGACCGCGGATCGCAGGAAGGCGCTGCGCCGGCCGCGTCCGGCGAGGGCAACCCTGATTGGCTTCTGTGGGGGCAAGGGGGCAGGGCGCAGCAGTTCGGCGAGCCAGGGCGGCAGGGGCGCCACGGGGCCGTTGTGGGTGACCCTGTAGCGGCGTCCGTCGAAGGTGCTACCCGCGCCGACGACGAGGCCGCCGACGGCGCGGGTGTCGACCTTCCAGCCCAGTCCGCGGGCACTGTCCCCGGCGGTGTTGCGCAGGGGCTGGCCCTCCGGGGCGGCGAAGTACAGGTGGGTGCCGCCGCTCCACGTACGCACCGTGTACGTGTCGGTCGGGAAAGGCTGACCGTGGCGCTCGCAGAGCACTGCGAGCACGTCGGCCCCGTCCGTGACGCCGTACTCGGCCCAAGCCGCCGGCGGGACGTCGTCGGGGTGCTTCGGCCGGTCCAGGTCGACGACAACCAAACCGGAGGGTCCGGCGGCGACGCCGATGTTGTACGGGGCGTGTGCCCAGCAGCGGCCGATGCGCTCGCTGTCGCTGGTGGCGCGCGGCTCCCAGTCGCGCAGTGCTGGGCGCTTGTCGCCGGGCACGAGGGGGAAGATGTGCCAGCCGCGCTCAGCAGCGGTGAGGGCTGCGGTGAGCAGCGCGTGGGGCTGGTCATGAGTCATGCTGTAGGTCTCCTGTCTGTCTTCGGACGGGTAGGGAGAACCGCGGCGGCGGGCGACCTTGCTGGGGAGTCCCGCCGCCGCGGCGTTGCTACTGGTGCTTGGCCCAGCGGGCGTACTCGCGGCGGACGTAGTGACGCGGGTCGCAGATCACGGCCGCGTCGTCCACATCCATGAGCCGCTGGGCGGCCTTGGTGGCCACCTCGGCCGCGTCGCCGTGGATGCCGGCGGCTTCGTCGGCGAGGGCGATGCGGTCGAGGACGGCGGCCTTGCGGAGCCAGAACTCCCGCCCGAGCCGCGCGCCGAACGGCTTGTCGGCGGCCGTGCGGGCGGTCCATCCGATCTCGCTGACGATGCTCGGGGCGAGCACGTATGCCGCATCCGGCGTCGGCCACGGCTCCGGCTCGGGGCGGTGGTCGGCGGTGAAGTACAGCCGGATGCGCTGGCCGTCGCGAGTGGCGTGCTCGCGTACGGGCCCGGTGGTGAACGCGTCCGCGAGGGTCTTGCTCACGCGGTCGCGGTCGTCCGCGTCGCAGATGATGCGGATCTCGAACATGGCTGTCCTCTCGGGTCTATGCCGCGTTACGACGGTGGGCGGGGAAGTCGATGACGGTTGCGAGCCGGACCTGCTCGGCCGCGGGCTGCGGGGCCGGTTCGCCGCCGGTCGGCGGCGGCTGGGAGCCCGTGGCCCGGTTGGCGTCGAGTGCGGCGGCCAGGGCGTCATCGGCCCTCCGGGATGCCCGGTGTCCGGCGAGGCAGACCGCGGTGACGATGGCGCCCGGGGTGAGCAGCACCGTGGCGGCGATGAGTTCGGCGTTCACGCCGCATCCCTCCCGACGGTGGCGAGCAGCTCGGGGAGTGAGCCGCCGAGGACGGTGAGGCGGTGCTCGATGGCCTGCCATGAGGTGGGGTCGATGCTCATGAGTGCGGCGGCGGCCGCCTGGAGGTCGCCGCGGGCGGTGGCCTCCAGGGCGGTGCGCAGTTCGCCGGCGGCCATGAGCGTGATCGGTTCGGTCATGGTGGTGTGCTCCTCAGAGGTTGCCGAGGGCGTTGATGACGGCGGTGGCGAGTTCGTTGATGGGTCCGGAGGCGCCGGTGGAGGCGAGGAAGAAGCCGAACCCGGCGGCGGTGAACGCGCTGCCGTAGCCGAGGGAGTTGGAGCGCAGGAGGAAGAACAGGACGAGCCCGAACAGGGCGACGAGGGAGACGGTGACGACCACGGCGGGGAACTCCTTTGACGGTGTGGCGGGGTGGCTGGCTAAACTTCGGGCACCCTCGGGTGCTGGCAAGCTCGTGGGAATGGCCGACGGTTGCGCCCACCTAGCTCCTGCAAAGAGCGGGGTACGTCTCATGACGGGCACCGTCGGCCGCTTCGTGTCCGGGTCAGCGGGTGCCGTCGCGGTGGATGCGCGCGGCGACGTTGAACAGGTGGCGGCCGGTGCGTATGCGTTTGCCGGTGGCCTTGCAGCGGCGGCAGTCCTTGCCGCGCTTCATGCGGCCCTTGCGGTCGTGCTTCATCTCGAAGCCCCAGCCGCGGCACTTGCGGCAGGGTCCGAACGGCACGGCCGCACATAGCCCGCCGTAACAGAACGTGACGGCGAGTAGGCAGGCGATAGCGAACAGGGCAGGGGTCATGACGGGCCCTCCCAGGCGGGTTTCCGGGGTTTTCGCAGGTGGGCCGCTATGCGCTAGCGGCCTGATCAGATGGGGTGTGGGCCGCTATCGGGGCTGCTATCGATAGCAGGGCGTCCCGCTATCGATAGCGCCCCCGGGTAGTCAGCCCGCGTCCCGATTCTGGTTACGTTCCGCTACCGCAGCAGCGATGTCGGCACGCTTGATGCCGCGCTTGTTGACGAACTTGCCGTCGATGCGGCGCCCGACCTGCCCGACCGGGATGCCGTAGGGCTTGAGCACGGCGGTCAGGTGCGCGGTCTGCTCCTCACCCGACATCTGCGCCCACTCGCCGTAGGTTTCGGGCCGCAGCTCCGCGAGCCGTTCGACGACTGTTTCGTTCCACACCTTGGCTTCCTTCTCGGGGATGACCGCGAGAACGTCCGCCAGCAGCGTCGATGTGGTGGCGTCGACCGGTTCGAAGACCTCCCCGAGCGCGTGGCCGGAGAGGGTGCCGGCCGCTTCGCGTGTCCTGCGGGCGCGCAGTGCGATGCGTTCGGCGGTCGGGGCGTCCACGTAGACGCTGCGGATAATCCGGGCATCGGAGCCGTCGCCGACGAAGTAGGCAATGCCCTTGTCGGCCCAGGCGAACATGGTCGCGCGCACGCCGCGCTTGTGGGCGCCGGTGCCCAGCACCATGTCGTTGGCGGTGTGGTCCATGACCTTCATGCACAGCCGCACACCGGCGTTGGCGCTGATGCCGGTGGGCAGCGACTTCGCGTCCGGCCGCTGGGTGGCGAGCAGGAGCACGATGCCGGTGGCGGGGCCGCGCTTGACCAGGTCGGTGCAGATCGCCTCGAACTCCTTGCCGTACTCGTGGTGCTCGAACCACACCTGGCACTCGTCCACGCAGATCACGATCGGGTGCAGGCCAAGGCTCGGCTTGGAGGCGAGTTCGCTGGTCACCTTGGACTCCGGGCAGATGTCCCGGGGCAGGGAGCGGATCACCTTCGCGCGGCGGCGCAGTTCCTCGCGGATTTCCCGCATGTCGGCGATGGCGTACTCGATGTCCTCGTCCTCTTCACCGGCCCGGTGGCGGTGGGAGACCGCTTCGCCGACCGGGTCGAGGTCGCCGGTGCCCTTGAGGTCGTAGGTGTGCAGCTCCGCTCGTGGGTCGAGCGCGGCGATCAGGGCGAACAGGCGCAGCAGGAACGTCTTGCCCATGCGCGGGATCGCGCCGATGATGCCGGCGATGTACATGAACGTCAGGCCCACCCACCGTCCGCGCTGGTCGGTGGAGAAGTCGACCGGCTTGAACAAGTCCACGCTGCCTGCCTTGAGCAGCGGCCATGCGGGCTGCTTGGCCTTGTTCATGTCCTGATCGCCGACCCACAGCACCAGATGGCCGGTGTGCTCATCCGGCACCGCTTCGGGCCACACACAGCCCAGCGGGCGGCGCAATCCAGAGGCGAGGCGGTCACGGCGCTCGATGATGTCGGTGACCGTCACGCCGTAGGGGAGGTTGCCCTCCGCACGCCAGCCCGGCCCGTCCCGGGTGATCGGGGCGGTGAATTCAAACCCCTCCTTCCCCTTGGACTGGGCCTGATTGATCGCCGGAATGCCCAGGGCCCCGAGGGCGCGCAGCACGATGTCACTGGTCAGCTTCATCGCCTTCGGCAGCTCCACCGCCCGGTGAATCACCGGCGCATCCGCCTGCCGGCCCTTGAACCCCAGTGCCATCACCAGCGCTGACACTGAGAGGGCCTGAAGCCAACCCGGGGCGAGCACGTAGATGGCAAGCGCAGCCCCGAGCCCGACGAACATGGCCAGCACCGTGATCAGGGTGCGGAGTCGGACGCGTCCGTCGCGCTGCCGGGACAGCTTCAGGTAGTCGGCCGCATCCTCCCGCCGCACGGCGGCGAGCCGGACTGGCTCTCCCTCGCGGTCGGCGACCCACCGCATCGTCCCGCCGACGACCCGGGCGGCACCGGTCGGGGCCTGAAGGGTCAAGCGGGCGGCGTAGACCGGTGCGCGCAGCGCGTGATACCCGGCCGCGTGCGCGTAGTGCCGCGCCACCCAGGACGCGGCAGTCTTCAGCTCCGCCATCGACCGCAGCCACACCGGGATGACATCCCTGCGGCGGGCACCCATCAGCCGACCCAGATACCCCGGACCGGCAGCCGTCGGAGTCGGCTGGTCGACCATCACCACCTTCGTTGGGTCGCCCGACGGTTCCGGGATCGAGTCGGCCGACGGGTCGGCGATCGGGTCGGTGTACGAGTCGCCCGACCCGTGGCGGGCCGACCGCGCCTTGCTCAGGTCGACCACATCCGCGCCCGAGTCGGGCCCGGAGTCGGCGGCCATGTCGGCTTCGAGCCGGTTGAACAGTTCGTTCTCATCGTCGTGATTCACTGAACGTTCCTCCCTGGGAACGGGGTTAGGGGTGGGCCCGGACGGCGCTTTCGTCGGCAGGCGTCCGGGCCCTCTGAGGTGTGTCGGGCAGTGCCCTCGGACCGGTCAGGTTCAGAGGTCCGTGAGGGCCTTGGTGGGGATCTCGTAGATGTCGGTGACGGAGTCGACGTCGCGCCACCGGTCGCGGCCGAACTGGACGTGCGCGACGTGGACGTTGTTGCCGTCGCGGTCCGTCGTCTCGAAGACGCGGACGACCGCGGCGCTGCGGCGGGCCCGACGGATGATCTGGCGGGCGGTGTCGACCCTCAGCCGCTCCGGGCGGTAGGCCACCGTGCGGGTGTCGTCAGTACGGCGCATCAGGGTGTGCAGAAGGACGGGACGCATGCTGTGCTCCTCAAGAGTCGGTTTCAGGCGGCGCGCTGTTCCTCGGGGTAGGCGCAGGTAACGCAGGTGCCGAGCGTGGGCGGAATGACGTATCCGGCATCGCGCCGGCAGGCCGGGCAGGTGCGGCGGGCGAGCATCGCCAGGGCGAGCGCACCCCACTTGCGCGACGTCATCGGCCGCACCGGCTTCGCCAGGTCGACCCGGTAGAGGTGGGCGACCATGACCCCGGACTTGCGGCGGGGCGAGCGGCGCATGAGCTGCGCGGCGACCGGTTGTCCGCCGGGCCGCAGCCCGCGGGCGCGGAGCTGACGGCGGGTGGCGTAGCCCTCCGGTGCGAGGCGCCACGGGTAGGTGGGGATGCCGTAGCGGGCACCGGTCGGGTCGTAGCACCGGCCGTACGTGGGCGACATCAGGCGGCCCTCCCCACCAGTGGCGGGGCGGTGCGGGCGCCGCGGCGACCGGAGCGGCGGCCGGTGACCGTGGCGAACAGCCTGCCGAGCCCCGCGCGGCGGACGCCGGCGCGGCCCTGCTTCGCCGCGTACATCGCCTCATCCGCCCGCCCCAACAGGCTGGAGAGGTCCTCGCCGGGGAAGTCCTCGGCCCGCACCCAGCCCAAAGAGACCGTGGTGCGTACCGCCGGGGGCTGTCCGTCGACGGGTCGGGCGAGCACGCCGTGGAGTACGGCGAGCAGATCGCCTACGGTGCCGCGGGTGTCGAGGATGACCGCGGCGAACTCATCGCCCCCGAGCCGTCCCACGACGCCATCGGCGCCGACGTAGTGGGCGAGCCGGGCCGCGGTCGCCTTCAGGAGCGCGTCCCCGGCGGCGTGGCCGTGGCTGTCATTGATGTGCTTGAAGCGGTCCACGTCCGCGAGGACCACCACCGCCCGCGGATCGCGCAGCAGGACGGTTGCGCGGCGGGTGAAGCCGTCCCGGGTCCACAGACCAGTGAGCGGGTCGCGGCGGGCGGTGCGCAGGCGACGACGCAGAAGCCGGGCGTGCACAGCCCATCCGGCCGCCAGCGGCCCAGCAGCAACGAGTGCGGTTAACAGGGTGCTGCTCATGCCGCCGCCCCCTCCAACTCGACGGGGCGCCGGCCACCGGCCCGCTCGGCGAGCAGTGCATCGCGCACGGTGCGGGAGTTGGCTGCCGAGCAGTGCAGCGCAGTGCGGATCTTCTCGGCGTTGATCTCAGCATCCGACCATCCGGCGGTGACTTCCCGCGCTGCGGTCAGCAGCTCCGCCGCCGTACGGGACGCCTTCGGGCTCGGCTTCCGGCCCCGGCTCCGGCCACGCGGCTTGGGCGCCTCGCCCTTCGGCGCCTCGGGCTGGGGCTCGGGGGCGGGGTCGACGTCGACCGCGGCCGGGGCGAGATCCCCGAGCTTGAGCAGCACGCGGGTGCGGTGCGGGGTGTGCTTGCGCCACCGGCGCCCATACACCTCGCGCAGCTCCGCCCGGGCAAGCTGCCGCTCCTTCTCCCGCGCCAGTGCCTCGGTGTAAGAGGTGATCTCCCACAGCGTCATCCGCCGCCACAGGGAGAAGGTGGAGGGGAAGGCGAGCAGCCACCGAGCGAAACGGATCTTGTCCATCCGCCGGCCGGTCGCAGCCCCGATCCGTACGGCGTAGATGTGGGCGCCGATCTCGGAGAACACCACCCACAGCAGCGGCATCGTGCCGTGGGCCACCTTCGCCCACATGCCGTGTCCGGCGGCGACGTTCAGTCCGCAGGTCACCAAGGTGAGCGCCCAGGGCACGAATCGCACCCAGGTCAACGCCATGTCCATCCGGATCAGCAGCAGGTTGGCCACGGTGAACACCGGGATCGCCACGTCGATGCCGACCGGCAGCATCCACGGCGAGGTGAACCCCCACTCCGCAGCGGCGGCCGAGACGGCATCGAACGACGACACCAGGCCCAGCGCGCCGACCCCGGCAGCGGCGAACGCGCCGACCCCGGCCAGGCCCATCTCCGGGCGGGTCAGCGGCGGCACCGCCGGCCGCTCGACGGTCTGCATGGTCGTCATGCCGCAGTTCCCTTCCGGGACCGCGTCCGCCGGACCGCCGGCCGGACCAACGGGACGACGTTGAACAGCTCCGGCGCGTAGGTCTCGATCGCCTCCGCGGCGATCCGGGAAACGTCGTCCGGCAGGGTCGGGTTGTCGGCGAGGATGTCGCGGGCCGCGTCCAGGCGGGCCGCGCGCTCTTCGTCCGTCTCGCCTTCGACCCCGAGCCACAGCTCCAGCGGGGTCCCAAGGGCCAATTCCACGAAGTCGTTGGCGGAGACCGCCTGATGGCCGCCGATGTACGTACGCATCGATCACTCCTGAAGTCGAGTGGCAGGGAGAGCCGCGGCGGCAGGCGACCTTGCTGGGGAGTCCCGCCGCCGCGGCGGTGTCGTGCGTGCCCCGACCAGGAGTCGAACCCGGCCTACGACCATCAGGGCTGCGCGGACCTCACCGCGCTGGCCGCCTTTTCGGAGGAGGCGGCGGCCTCATTCGGCACGCTGTTGAGTTTTCAAGGAACGGACGCTTCCTTCGAGCCCGTTTCACGGGCCCTCCGGGCGCGGGTACTGCGGTCCTCTTCGCTTCGCCGATGCAGGCGAGTACTGAGGGTTGATCCAGATTGACTTAGGTCAATCCTTGAGTGAGGAAGTTACCCAGGTCAATCCGAGCCGTCAAGGGGGAGTGCGGAGAACTAAATTGACCTAGGCCGGTTACGCTCGAACCCATGGAGACGAGCCCCGGTACCCCGCGCCCCACGGCCAAGGACATCGCTGCGGACATCCGCCAAGAACTCCTGATCGGAGGTCTTGGTCCCGGAGACCAACTGCCGGCCGCCCGTGACCTGGCCAAGAGGTATGGAGTGACCCTGGTCAAGGTGCAGAACGCCTATCGCGAGCTCAGCGAGGAAGGGCTCGTGTTCTCCCAGCAGGGGCGCGGCACGTTCGTGGCTGACCCCTCGCGGCCCCTCGATGACGGGCAGCGCGGAGGGTCGGCATTCATCTCGCTCGCCACGGAGGTCGCTGCTATGCACGAGACGATCCGTCAACTTGCGGACCGCCTTGAACGACTCGAGCAGATTGTGGATTCCGACGGGTCAGCACCCGCTCAGTGATGTCCTCGGCCTGCCGAATCAGCCGATTTGCCTCCGCGCGCGCCTTGCCGAGACTCGCTCTGAGCAGGGCGCACTGAGCGGGAGTAAGTCCCGTGCTGTTGCTGGGCTGTTCGAACGTCTCTGCCATGTGAGACAGCTTGGGCGCGGAAGCGACGATGGACCCGGACAGAGTGTCCGGGTCCATCGTTGTTGCAGTTCAGAGGTGTTGACTTGGTGTCACATCACGGCATTCTCGGCGGCATTCAGTACAGCTGCCCACGGGAGTGGGCGCCCGGACGGAGCTTCTCGCGGTTCGTACAGAGGCCACACGTGCGGCCCGTAGACAAGCTGAACTTGAGCTTCACGTAGTGCTTCAAGATGGCGATTCCAGGCAGGGTGCCGTGCGTGGGCCGCATTCACCCGCGGGAAGACGACTACAGGGAGTCCGAGCGTGCCAAGGGCTTCACTGACCTGCGTCAGCGCCTGATTGTCCTGGATTCCCGTCGCGAGCTTGGCGACCATGTTGGCGCTCGCGGGGGCGACCACGTAGCAGTCGACGGGCGGGTGCGGCCGGTCGTCCCCAGGGAGCCGCGGCTCATCCCGTACCGGGAGTCCCGTCAGAGCTTCCAACCGAGCCAGTTCCCCGCTCATCCGGAGCCAATTCCCTGCGGTAGGCGTCAGCGTGACGGCTACCTGCCAGCCGCGAGCGATCGCAGGTTCGACCAACCCTGTACGAAGCGCCTCCACTCCGCCGGCCGCCGAACCCACGACTCCGAGAACCCCGCGCTTCCCCGTACTCACTGCACCGCCCTGCATCGTTGCGCCATCACGAACACCTCGGAAGAGCGAGCGCCGGCGGTCACTGGTGACTGCTTGGTCAGGTCCCGCAACGTCTCGCGCACTCTGGGATTGTTTCGTACGAGCTGTGGCGACGTACGCTCGGCCTTCCGCAGCTCCGCGAAGGCCTCGTCACCGTGACCCGCGAGCGAGAGCGCGCGGGCGAAGTCGATCCGATGCGAGACGCTGCGCTCCTGCGGCATATGGTCCACGTTGATCCGACCGTTCTCCACCACGTAGGCCACGTTGTCGAGGTCCAGCTCGATGGATAGTCGGTGCAGCAGTACGTTCGTGGGCCCGAAGCCGGTCTGCCAGTAGTTCTCATCTGAGCCGAGATCATCCGCGAGCGCTTCGGCGCGGCTCAGAAGTCCGGCAGCAGTCGGGCGGTCCTGGTGTCGTGCCGCGGCGACGGCAGCCCGCAGGTGAATCATGCCGAGCAGGCTCAGCGCGGACGGGTCGCTCTCCTCTACCTGAGGAGCCAACCAGCGCGCTGTGGCCTCGCCCAGCTCCATTGCTGCCTCATAGCGGCCGTTGGCGAGAAGAGCATGAGTTCCGGAACGTGCGGCGGATGCCAACACCAAGGGGTCATCGGAGGCGTCTGCCGCTTGCATGGCGCGCTCTGCCGCGAGCCATGAGATATCGGACTCCCCGATCTTCGCTAGCGTCGTCGCCGCAAGGTGATGAGTGCGGGCCGACACTGCCCAGCAATCGCGACGATCCTCCTCGCGCCGCGCCGCTCGATCCTCCAGCTCTTGCGCAGTCTGGAGAAGTGCGGGGAGCGCAGCGATCACGCTGCCGAGCCGACCGCCCTGGTAGTCGTTCCACGCCTTCTCGACGCGCACAGCGACCGGAGCAGGTGTGGGGAGCTGAGCATCCGCCTCCGGCCCAAACAGAAGACGGGAAAGACGACGCGGACTCATGAGCGCGTCGCGCACAGCCGGCACGTCGTCCTGCTGCTTCTCGTCTTCCACGAGCATGGACTGACCGACCAGGTCCCCGAGCGGGACTCGCAGGATGCGGGCAAGCTCCGCAAGCATGTCAATCCGCGGCGGCTTGCGCCTGCCGGTTTCCGCCTTCGCCAGCCAGTCAGTACTGCGGCCGACCAACCCGGCCAGTACCTCTTGCGTGTATCCGCGGCGCTTCCGACAGAAGGCGATCCGCTCGCCAATGCTGAGATGGTCTCCAAGACCACGCATGAGTGTTGCCTCCAGGCGGTGAGGGGCAGATATCAAGGTAGCGAGGTGGTGACATGAGGTCCCCACGAGGAACAAGGTCCGAGCGTCAGCCGTTCGAGACCCGGGCAGTCCATCCCTGGCGGAAGGAGATGGCCAGGTCGTTCGCCGTACGCACCGAGCTGTGATCACGAATAAGCCTCAGACACCCAGCGCCTACGTCGCTGAGGCTCAGGAAAGTCGCTTCGAAACGATGGGCTGATCTGCGAACACCCGATAGCCTGTAGCTTCACCACGGACCAAAGGGAACAAACGGACGTAAAGCGGCAGGACGAGCGGGAGAGGGGGCAGGATGACGATCACCGATATCGGAGGCGCGGCCCTTGAGGTCCGCATCACCCCAAGCCATCAAAGACTCGACCTGCAAGCGTACACAAGCATTCTTTCCGAGGTCCGGAAGTCTCTAGAAGAAGTTGACCGCATCGCCATTCCCGCTCGGACCCCTCGCATGCAATGGGCGATTAAGGATATGAGCATGCGGCAAGACGTTCGCATCCTCCTCGTGCCCAAAGTGATTCCAAATAAGCGGGCCATTTCCACGCTCAGTGTTCCAACTGAGGGTCTCGTAAGCGGTGTGCGATCCCTTTCGAGGGTGGCTGAGATTCCTGCCTACTTTACCGATGCGACAGTTCATAGAGTTGAGCAAATCGGAAAGCATGTACGTTCTGGAGATGTTGATCGGGTTTCGGTAGCCAGCATGCGTATCCCGACGGAAGCGGCAGTTGTCGATCAGGCAACAACCATTAATGCTGCGCGCGCGATTGAGCCCGTGAAGAAATCGTTCTCTAGCGTCACGGGAGTGCTCGAAGTGCTAGAGCATCGAACGGGTCGCTCCCCAAGGGCATTCTTGCGAGTCGATGGGTCCAAGCATGGAGTGAGGGTCGAAGCAAGAGAGGATCAATCCTCTCTCCTTCGAGAGGCTTGGGGGGAGCGGGTGCTGGCAGAGGGTCTACTCAAACGAAACATCCTAGGGCAGCCTGTCTCGCTCGTGCTAGACACTATCGAAAATGCCCCGGATCGGGGAAACGCCCTGAGTCCATGGGAATTGCTGGGTGTAGACCCAGATTTCACCGAAGGGCTTAGTACCGAGGAATACATCAGGCGGGTGAGGCGTGGTTGAGCCATTGGTATACGTGGATTCGTGCATATTCATCAACGTCATCCGCCGTGAGGCGGCGCTGTGGCCAGACTCTCTGAAAGTTCTGATGGCTGCGCACCGTGGCGATATTCGATTGGTCGCTTCAACCTTGCTGCTTGTCGAGCTGAACGGACAGAAGCGATCTGATGAAAGCGACTTCCGGACGGCCCGCGACAAGCTTGTAAATCAGTATCTGGATTCACTCGATGTTGAGTGGGTGGAAGTCGATCACATAACCGCACGGGAGGCCAGGCAGGTCTCTGAGCGTCACCGCCTCCTCGGTGCGGATGCGGCTCATCTGGCGACTGCAATACGCAGAGATGCCGACTACTTCATCTCGCGCGATAGCCAATTCCCCTATGGGACGACGGTGGGGGCGCGAACCAAAGTCGTCCAGCCCACCGTTCTCTGGAACCCAACCACCGATGACATAGCTGTTGACCAAGAGGCGGCACGGGAGTCGTCCTGAAATACTCGGCCTGGCTGCCACTCGCGTCCGGCTGTCCGACTGTCCGGTTGAGCCGGTGACCTGCGAGAACAGCCCGGACAGCTCCAAGCGTCGCTGTCCGGGCTGTCCGGTGTCAGCTCCGGTGCCCGACCTTGGGGCGCAAAGACCACCTTCTACCCGTCGAGACCCCGTAGCGCTCTGACCAGATCATGTGCTGGCCTTGCATCAACATCGCGAGTCCAACGCCTCTGAAGAGCGCCAGGTAGCCGACGTTGTACTTGCCAAGCAGGCCATCGACGAACGTGGCGACAGGCGGTAGTGACGCACCGAAGGATCGATGCCGTTTGAACGGATCGGGGCACATGAACACGGGGATTCTGTCGAATCCCTGCCAGTCGACGTGTGCATAGTCAATGGCTTGTGCGACCCAGCCCGTCGTGTCCCTCCGGTCGGCATGCGCGACGTAGGAGTACCAGGCCTTGAACTCGACGCCGAGGGAGATAGCTGGGTTCTTCCAGCAGTGGGCGTCCTTCGGGGTGAGTATCGCGTCTATGCGGCACGGAGCGCCCGTCGGGTGCTTGCCAGGGACCTCTCGCCGCACATGGAACCAGGGCTCCAGACGTCCAAGCACTCCAACCATGAGGCTCGACTCATCCGGGAAGCCCGAAAGTGGGACTTGCTCACCGTAGGCATGCCCGCTACCCCAGTCTTGGGTTTCGTCGAACGGGGTGGGCTCGCCGGCGAGTGGCTGGAAGGTCGCAGCTGCTCTCCTCCATAACGTTCGCGTTTCTTCATGATCCGAATCCATGCCCACAGCCCTTCCACGGTCGCGTCACTCGACAGTGCTGTAGCGACTCTTGTGCACGTACAGGCAGGCTGAAACATTGGGTGGTTGAATCGCGAACCTCACCATGTTTCAGCAGTCGTGGGCGAAGCCGACGTTGGGAAGTCGTGTCGCCGGAGGCGACTCCTCATCGAGGTGCCGTGAGGCGGCTGTGGACGAGGGGTGGACGGCGGACGCCCCCGTCTCGTACTCGTCAGGCTCCGCCGCAGGTCAACGAGGGTGCTAATGCGTGAACGCCAGAAGTCTGTAAATCCGTCGGCTTAGCCTACCCAGGTTCGAATCCTGGCGCCGCCACGCGATGAAATGGCCCTTGATCTGCGGAAACGCGGATCAAGGGCCATTTTGCTGCATCTGCGATGAGGGCGTGGCTGTGCCGCCCTGGTCTTGGCGTTGGCTGCCTCATCACCACCCTTCAGGGGGAGGAGCGAGCCGGAGCGGGCCCGGCTCTCCCGGAGTCGGATGAGGCTCCAGCCCTGGCGCGGGAGGTCGCAATCCCTGAGCCGGCGCCCGACCAGCTCACCGGGGCGGGCGGCGGAGTAGTAGATGCACCGAAGAACGCTTCCAGGTGCTGCCCGCGGGCAACCCCGCTTCCGTACGGCCGCAAAGAGAGCGGTGACCTGTTCAGGGTTCGGGACGGCCTCGGGGGCTACTTCCTCCTCCATCTTCTCCGGGGCCTTCCAACGGACAGCGGGGAGCGGGTTCTCGGTCGCCGTGGACGCTGACCATCCGGACCGATCAGCTCAGCTCCGCTGAGTCGGCCCGCGACATCAACGACGTGGTGAAGGAACGGAAGACGGCCGAGCCCCGGAGCATCAGGGAGCCGGTCGGATGACCACCCTCGGCATCCTGCATCCGAGCAGCATGGGCGGGGCTGTTGCTGCTCAGGCAAGGCTCAGCGGAGCAGAGGTCTTGTGGTGCGGCCGTCGCCGAGGACGGCAAGCGCGGTCTCTCCCGCCACGATGGCCAACATCAGCGCCATCATGCCGGCACCCGGGGCAACGGTGGTCGACGGCTCCGTTATCGGTTCGCCCTCATCGGCCTCGAGAGCACGCGGCTCTATCTCTCAGGACCGTCACCGGCGCTGTCTCCCGTGGCACGACTCTTCGACGGAAGCGCCGTTCAGGCTCACCTCCTGCCCGGCGGCGTCGGGCGAGCATCGGCTCTCAAGCTGTCGTACCGCAGCTACCAGAAAGCGAGCCGCGTCCTTGCAACTGTCTCGTACGAACTGGCCTGTTCCTATGGTGTGGAGGACGAGCTGGCCGACATCGCACAGGGCCGTCCGAAGGCGGCCGCGCGTTCGTGGCGCTGGGGTCCGGAGATGAGAGAAGTAGCGTTCGCCCTCGAAGAGGCCGGACTGCCTTCCGATCTGGCCGTCGCGTCAGCCGCGGTCATGAGCCGGTGGGGCAGCCTCAAGGGCTCAGACCAGGACATCTCCCAGGTGCTCGATCTGCTGCATGGCCCCTCACCGTCACCCGAAAGGCGCAACAGGACGTGCCCACATGGGTGAAGATAAGCTGATTAGTACCCCCAACCGAGTAATCCGTGAAAGGGGAACCAAATGCGCATTCGACGAATCTTCGCCGCCGTTGCTGCCACGGCAGCCCTCGCCGGACTCGGCCTCACGGGCGCCGCCACTGCCACCGCCGCCACCGCACAGGGCGCCCCGTCCTACGTCAGCCCTTCTCAGTGCGAGCAGGGCGGCGGAACGGCCGATCTGACGGACAACACCTGCAAGGGCGGTACGTACAACGGGGAGAAGATCGACTGAACCGCACAAAGCGCCCCGCAGTCACCCGCCGCGGGGCGCTCCCCGCGCGAGCGTAGCCAGGACAGTCGCAGGGACTGTGTCGACCCGTCGGGCACGCTAATCAGGGCAATCGCAGCCGCAGACGTGGGAGTTGTCGCAGTGGCAGTAGCCATGCCCTCGCCGCAGGCTCGTCTTCCGGGCCGTCGAGGGGCTTACGCCGCTGTGGGGCGAGGTCCAGGCACTGGGCAGCCGTGCTGCGCGACAGGGCGCGGTCCCGAGTCTGCGCGGCGACTGGTGTCCCAGCCGTCCGACTGTCCGGCTGAACCGCTGACCTGTGGTGACACCCCGAACGGCCCAATTCAGTAGCCGAAGGCGACTTCCGCTACTCACTTCGTCGCGCGACGCATGCCACGTCATCGCAAGGGAAGCCATAGGTTTCGACGCATCTGCGGGAATTGAATGCACGGCCTCCGGAAGCTCATCCAGGATGAGAGGGCATCGTGTCGACCGAGACGTCGATCGCCAGCCGTGCGGCAGCATCGCCCGCAGTTGCGGTTGAGAGGAAACGCACCGTCAGGTGATCTTGACCGTACTTCCGTCGGGGAGCGAGCACACAGTGCCGCCGTATGGGATGGTCTTAACCGCTCCGCCCTGTGCTGTGCATTCTTCGGCGGTGATGGTGGTGATGGTCGGGAACGTCACTGCTTGGGCGGCGGCAGCGCCAATGGCGCTCATGCCGGCGAGCGTTGCAGTGGCAAGAGTGAGGCCGATCAGTCGTCGTATGCACATGGGTCACTCCACTCCGGTGCCCCCGGTCCGGTCCCCACTTGAGGACGACCAGTTCCTGAAGCCAGGGGCGCCCTATTACCCAGCATGGGCGTCGGCCGGCAGGCTCGCGAGTCCGATCCTGAGGATGGCCCGTGGCTTCGTGGGACGGAGCTCAGCAGCTGTCGTTTCGAAGCCCTGAGAGCAAGATCTGGACCACATGTGGACGGCCGCGCGGCCTGATGGCGTTAACCGCTTACACCGCAGGTCAACGGGGGTGCCGAGGCCTGAATGGCAGAAGGCCGTAAATCCGGCAACTTAGCCTGCCCAGGTTCGAATCCCGGCGCCGCCACGCGATGAAAACGGCCCGTGATCTGCGGAAACGCAGATCAGGGGCCGTTTCGTGTACGCCGGAGCTCCTTGCCGTCGTCCCGTGGTCCACGTCTATGGAGCTGGGAGTGCAAGCCACCGAGCGGGTGTGGAGGGCCACCCGCACCGGCACCACGAGCGCCCCTACACGCGCTTCCACATCCTTCTGGTGGGCCGGCTCTTCCGGAAGGCATCCCAGGCCAAGGCGGCGCACCGGCTGGGCGACCCGGTTGGCTGGGCGAGGTCATCAAAGAGGCCCTCGTCCCGGCTGCCTCGGATCCCGCCTGGCAATTGGTCGCCGAGCCGCGGTTCTGCCGGTAGTGGTACGCGTTCGGGGGCACCGGGATCGAGCTGGTGCCGGGTGGGGCGATGGTCCTGTGGTGGGACGAGCACGGTCGCTTTCCGGCACCGGTGGCGGCTTGGCTGCCGGAGCCGGGTGGCCTCGTCGAGATCCCGCCAGGGCGCGGCCGCAGGGGCTGACGGCCGCGGTACGCGACGGGCCCCGCACGTCGATTCGTGGCATCGCGCCGCTCATTGGGTGTTCGCGACCCGTTCACATCGCGACCCTACGTTCACAGAATGCCAGAAATCTCCAGCCGGGTGCGCGAGTCCCACGTGCCCCGTCAGCGTGGTGGCGCCGCGCTCGTCTCGTATGTACTGCCCGTCTTCAACGAACAGGACGGGATTCGCCACTTCCACGACGAGCTCGTGGCAGCGTTGGGTGAACGCCCCGAGTTCACCTATGAGTTGGTGTACGTGAACGACGGGTCCGCCGATGGCACCCTGGCCATCCTGGAGGACATCGCGAAGAACGACCGGCGCGTCCGGATCGTCGACTTCGCGCGCAACTTCGGACACCAGATGGCCATCACGGCCGGTATCGACGAGGCCCGCGGCGACGCCGTCATCGTCATGGACACCGACCTCCAGGACCCGCCGAAGGTCAGCCTTGAGCTGATCGACGCCTGGCGGGACGGCGCGGAGATCGTGCATGCCCGGCGGCGTACCCGGCAGGACACGCTCTTCAAGCGGGCCACCGCGCACGCCTACTACCGGCTGCTGCGGTCCTCCACCGATGTGGACATCCCGCTGGACACCGGCGACTTCCGGCTCATGGACCGCCGCGCCGCCGATGAGCTGCGGCGTTTCCGTGAGCGCAGCCGGTTCGTGCGCGGCATGGTCGCCTCGATGGGCTTCCGCCAGAGCGAGGTGCACTTCGACCGGGACGAGCGGTTCGCCGGCGAGACGAAGTACCCGCTGCGCAAGATGGCGCGGCTGGCGATCGACGGGCTGACCGGGTTCTCCACCGCGCCCCTCCAGATGATCACCAAGCTGGGCTTCGCCGTGCTCGCGCTGTCGCTCCTCGGCATCTGCTACGCACTCGCCATGAAGGTGCTGCGGCCCGAGATCACGGTCTCCGGCTGGACGATGCTGATGGTGGTCGTGCTGTTCCTGGGCGGTGTGCAGATGCTCTCGCTCGGTGTGCTGGGCAGCTACATCGGGCGTACGTACAGCGAGGTGCAGGGCCGGCCTCTGTACACCGTGCGACAGGTCATCGCGCATGACCACGACGGGGCGGCGGGCGACGACGGGACCGCCAGCAGGACCGCCGGCAACGGCAACGGCACCGGCGATGACGACTGACAGTACGGTGACGGCCGAGGACGGGCCCTCGGCCGACGGTGCGGCAGCGGTGGCCGACGGCGCGGTGCGCACCGAGGCCCCCGCGGGCGACGACACACGCGCACGCGACGTCCGTCAGCTGATCACCTACGCGCTCGTCGGCGGCAGCGGCGTTCTGCTGGACATGGGCGCGTTCCTGCTGCTCTACAACGTGATCGGGCTGCACGAGCAGGTGGCCAACATCCTCTCCACCAGCCTCGGCATCACCAACAACTTCGTCCTCAACGCCCTGTTCACGTTCAGCAAGCGCGACCGTCTGCTGGTGCGCTACCTGCGCTTCTACGCCGTCGGCCTGACCGGCATCGCCCTGACCTTCGTGCTGCTCGCGGTGTTCTCCCGCGGGCTCGGCATCGATCCGAACCTGGTGAAGGCCGGCTCGCTGCCGGTGGTGCTGGTCTTCCAGTTCGTGCTCAACAGAAAGTGGAGTTTCGCATGAATCTCGGCGTCATCGGCGCGGGAGCAACCGGCCTGACCGCCGCGTACGACGCGGTCAAGCAGGGCCACGCGGTCACCGTCCTGGAGGCCGCCGACGAGCTCGGCGGGCTCGCCGCGTCGATCCCCGTCGGGGGAGTGCCGCTGGAGCGCTACTACCACCACATCTTCCGCAGCGACCGCCAGATGATCGAGCTCATAGAGGAGCTGGGTCTCGGCGGTGACCTGCGCTTCCACAAGACCACGACCGGGGTGTTCCGCAACGGGCGGATGCACCCCTTCAGCACCCCGCTGGAGATGCTGGGCTCCCCGCTGTACGGGCTGCCGGCCGGCATCCGCTTCGGTCTGTCGTCGGCGTGGCTGAAGGTGGTACGCGACGGCGAGCGCTTCAACGACCGCACCGCGCTGAGCTGGTTGAACAAGTGGGCGGGGCGGCGCGCCACCGAGGCCGTCTGGGAGCCGCTGCTGCGCGGCAAGTTCGGCGACCGCGCCGACCAGGTGTCGATGGCCTGGCTGTGGGCGAGAGTCCACTGCCGCACCTTCGAACTGGGCTACCTGGACGGCGGGTTCGAGCGGGTGTACGCGGCGCTGCGCGACCGGATCGCCGAGCGCGGCGGCAAGGTCGAGTTCGGCAAGCGGATGGAGACGATCCGCCAGGACGGCGACGACGGCCCGGTCACGGTGAACACCGCCGACGGCGCCTCGTACACCTTCGACCGGCTGATCGTCACCACTCCGCAGCCCGCCTTCGCGAAGGCGGCCGACGCGCCGGCCGACGACGCGGTGTGGCGCAACCAGTACCTGGGCGCCACCTGCTTCGTCCTTGAGCTGGACCGCAGCGCCATCCCGTACTACTGGCTCAACATCAACGAGCCGGACTTCCCCTTCCTCGCCGTCGTCGAGCACACGAAGATGGTCGACCGGGCGCAGTACGGCGGCCGCCACATCCTCTACGTGGGCAACTACGTCGAGCGGGACGACTGGCGCTTCACCACCGAGCCGGGCGAGCTGCTGGAGCGGTATCTGCCGTGGCTCAAGAAGCTCAACCCGGAGTTCGACCGCTCCTGGATCCAGGACTGGCACTTCTCGCGGGCGCCGTTCGCGCAGCCCGTGGTCACGCCCGAGTACAAGGCGCTGATCCCCGGCCACGACACCCACCTCAGCCGGGTGACGCTGGCGACGATGGCGCAGATCTACCCCCAGGACCGGGGGCAGAGCTACTCGGTGGAGCTCGGGCACAAGGCGGCGAGGATCGCCGGGGCGGCCTGACCTTCCCCGGCCACTGGCTCCACCGGCCACTGGCTCCACCGGTCACCGGTCACTGGACCTCTGGTCTCCGGCCTTCGGCCCCGGCCACGACGAAGGCCCCGGCGGTGCGCAAGCCCGCCGGGGCCTTCGTATGCCGTGCGCCGTGACGCCGCGCGCGGGTCAGTGCGGGTGGCGCAGGGGGCACACCACGAGCTGCTGGCCCTGCGTCGGCTTGGGGCACTCGTACGTGTTCCGGATCGCGGCGGCGATACGGGGGTTGATCACGCCGAGCGACATCCAGCTGGGGTGGTAGACGGCGTACGCGGCCGGGTGCTCCTGGGTGACACAGCGCACGTTCTCCCTGGTGGACGTGAGCGAGGCCGCCTTGGTGAGCTGCTTGGGCACGTTCAGGAAGGTGGGGAAGGGGTAACGGCAGGCGGTCGGGTGGCCGATGTAGTACGCCTGCTGGCCGAAGGACAGGTAGAGCACCTCTGCCCCGTCGGGCAGTTCGGCCCTGACCTGCTCGGCGGCGGCCTCGGCCGACTGCGACTGCTGCTTGAGTTCGGCGTTCGTGGTGACGACGGTCCCGAGGATCACCCGGACCCCGGAGGTGGGCCAGACGGTCGCGGCCAGGCACACGGCGAGCGCGAGGGTGGTCAGGGCCACGGGGGCACCACGCCGGCGCGGGCGGGGCGCGACACGGGAGACACGGGCGCGGGCACGCAGGACGTCGACGAGCGCGGCGACGAGGGAGGCGGCGGACGCGAGCCAGGCGAGCACCGCCGTGTCCACGTCGGTCCGTACGAACGCGAGCAGCGGCGTCAGCACCCCGAGCAGGAAGGCGAGCACGGTCAGGCACAGCGGGGGCCGGCCGTGCCTGCCGTACCAGCGGCCGATCGCGAGACCGGTCAGCGCCGCGGCCACGACGGGAAGGTTCTCCCCGTGGTACGCAAACCAGTTGCCCTGGTAGACCACGACGGACAGGCCGCCGGCGACGAGGAGCACGGTGACCAGCGTGGCCTCGATGCGCCGGCGGCGGGACGAGAGGGTCGTCGCGAACAGCAGCAGCGCGCCCGGCAGCAGCGCGAGAACCGGTGTGACCGTGATCCGGTCGCCCAGATAGTCGGCGGTCCGCTGGAGCAGATCGGAGGCGACGACGGGTTCGCTGCCGAACGCGTGCGCGTTGATGTACGGCATGTCGCGCAGCCACTGGAGTTCGCGCGAGCCGGCCCAGGCGCTGAACGCGAACAGCAGACCGGTGGCGACGGCGGTTGCGGCGGCGAGCAGCAGGGCCCGTACGCGGTCCACGGCGAAGACGATCAGCAGCGCCATCGCCGCGGTGCCCGCGGTGGAGTACTTCATCAGCACGGCGAGGCCGAGCGGGAGCGAGGCGAGAGCGGCGGCCTGCCAGCGGCTGCGGATGCCGAGTGCGGCGGCGAGGGCTCCCATCGCGAGGACGATCGCGAACCACTCCGGCTGCAGGTAGTCGATGACGGGCGCGAAGGCGAGCGTCAGGGCGGCCAGGCCCGCGGTGAGGGCCGCGTCCCGCTCGGGCATCCGCCGGCGCAGGGCCCGGTGCAGCAGAAGTCCGGCCGCCGCGGCCAGGACGATGCCGACGAGCCGCATGAGGCCCTCGCTCACCGCAATCGGCGCGCTGCCGGTTGCGCCGCCGGTGACGAAGTCCAGAGCGGCGAGGACCCAGCGGTAGAAAAGGGGGCGGTGGGCGAATATCTCCGAGGGGGAGATGCCGCCTTCTCCGGTCGTCCGCATAGCCGCCAGTACATAGCGGATATCGAGAAAGACACCCGCCGTGAGCGTGGTGTAGATCAGCAGCGCGGCGGTGGTGATGGCGGTGGTCCACCCCGCGGGGGAGGTGAAGCGCAGCGGGCGGGAGGCCGGTCTGCGCGGGCTCTGTCTGCGCTGGATCGCAGGCGGAGTTGAGGTGGATATATCGGTCACGTCCGCGAACCTAGCACCGTATTCGGGCGGAATTACGGGGCGGTGGACGGGGATTCGACCGGGTCGCCAGTTCTTCATCTGGAATTTGCTTGGGTGGCGATTGAGGGGCGAGGGACCCGGCGAATCGCGAGGGATCCGGAGAAGAGCGAGGGACTCGGAGAAGAGCGAAGGATCCGGCGAAGAGGAGTGCGCGGGCCGAGGGCTCAGTTGCCCGCGATGTCCTTGACCGCGACCACCACCGGCACCGTCCCGCTGATCAGCTCCAGGGTCAGACCGGCCGTCGCCGGCGTCTCCAGCAGCTCCGCCAGGACCGCCGCGACGTCGTCGCGCGGCACCGGGCCGCGGCCGGTGTGCGCCTCCAGGCGCACGAGACCGGTCCCCGCGTCGTTCGTCAGCATCCCGGGGCGCAGGATCGTCCACTCCAGGCCGCTCTGCGCGCGCACGTACGCGTCCGCCGCGCCCTTCGCCCGCAGGTAGGCGTCGAAGACGTCGTCGCCCTTGTGCTCCGGGTCGGCGCCCATGGACGAGACGACGATGTACCGGCGTACGCCCGCCCGTTGGGCCGCGTCCGCGAACAGCTCCGCCGCGGCGCGGTCCACCGTGTCCTTGCGGGCGACGCCGCTGCCGGGACCCGCGCCCGCCGCGAAGACGGCGGCGTCGGCGCCGGACATCACCTCCGCCACCTGCTCCACCGAGGCCGACTCCAGGTCCAGCACGACCGGCTCCGCCCCGGCCGCGCGCAGGGCGTCGGCCTGCTCCGGATTGCGGATGACGCCCGCGACCTCGTGCCCGCCCGTGGAGAGCAGCAGCTCCAGGCGCAGCGCGATCTGACCGTGTCCTCCAGCGATGACAATGCGCATGCTCACGACCGTACGCCGCTCCCGCGCCCACCGCTCGCGGCTTCGGCGCGGGCCCCTCCCGCCCGCCCCGGCCCGGGGTCTCCGTCCCGCCTCACGTCCCCCCGTCCGGCCTTCCCTGGCGGGGGAGTTCGAGGGCGAAGGCCGCCGCCGAGTCGCAGTACTCGCGGACCGCGCTCGTCCGGGCGACCACGCGGCCCCGGTGGACCACGATGCGGCTGTAGGCGAGGGAGAGCACGCTCGTCAGGTCCTCCCCGCGCACGGCGAGGAGTTCGGCCGGGAAGCCCGCCTCGACGCGCACTTCGGGGAGGCCCATCGCCTGCCGCGCCGCGGCGCTGACGGCGTCGTAGGCGTCCGGGGAGCGCAGTCCGGACTGGGAGGCCAGGAGGAAGGCCGCCTCCAGGGGGTCCGCGCGGCCGACCGGATTGGCGAGGTCGCGCATCGCGCCGCTGCCCGCGGCGACGCGGACGCCGGCGGCGCGCAGGAGGCGGACCGGGGAGCCGCCGCGGAGCTGGGTGCCCGCGCAGCCGCCCTGGGGGAGGCAGACCACGGTGACGCCGGCCGCCGCCAGCTGGTCCGCCGCGCGGGAGGCGACCTCGGCGGGGAGCCGGGCCAGGCCCGTGCACGGGCCGATCGAGACGCCGGGGCGCAGGCCGCCCGCCATGGCGGCGAGGCGGGCGAGGCGCGCCGGGTCGTCGCCGTCGGTGTGCAGGTCGACGGCGCAGCCGTGCTCGGCGGCGGCCTGAAGCACCGCCTCCGTGTACCCCATAGGGTCCGGGTCCAGGTCCGGGCAGCCGCCGGCCACGGTCGCGCCCATCTTCACCGCGTCGTGCAGCATCGCCAGCCCGTCGGCGCCGGCCAGGCCGGTCAGCAGCCGCGGCATGGCGACCGTGCTCAGCTCGGCCAGCCCGCGCAGCGAACGCCGGGCCTGGAGGACGCCCTCCAGTGGCCCGAGCCCCTGCACGTCCCCGATCCGCACATGCGAGCGCAGCGCCGTCGCGCCGTGCCCGAGCTGGAGCAGCGCGGCCTCGGTGGCGCGTCGCTGGACGTCCTCGACGGCGTACGACACCGGGCCGTCGGTGCCCGGCGCGGTGAGGGCGGTGTCGCCGTGGATGTGCGGCTCGGCGGGGGCGGGGAGCAGCAGGAAGCCGTGGAGATCCACCCGCGGGGAGTGCGCCTTGGCCGTCTCGCTGAGGCTGCCGGCGGTGCCGACGGCCTCGATGCGGCCGCCGCTGAGCCGTACGTCGACCGTGCGGCCGTCGGTGAGCCGGGCGCCGCACAGCAGGAGTGCGGTGGTGTCGGCGGTGGCGCCGTCGGGCGGTTGCGCCTGGCTGTCGGGCATCGCGCTCCTCGCTCAGGACGACGGTGCAGGTGAGACGGTCACGATCACACAGCGTGAGTCGAGCCTAGGGGCGCGCGCACCGCGCTTCGAGAAGGAGCGCAATAGTCGTACCGGTGTGACCACGAGTGGCGTACGGGACCGGTGGGACGGCCCCGGACGCACACCCTGCGCGTACGTCCCCGAAGGCGGGCAGTGCGGCCCGTAAACGGATTTGGGCGATCGGCGGCGGACCGTGTAATGTCTTCATCGCTCGCCCCAATAGCTCAGTCGGCAGAGCGTCTCCATGGTAAGGAGAAGGTCTACGGTTCGATTCCGTATTGGGGCTCTGGTGTTGGAAGATCCTCGCCTTCGGGCGAGGTGATCCCGGCATCACAGCGGTGTAGCTCAGTCGGTAGAGCAAGCGGCTCATAATCGCTGTGTCACCGGTTCAAGTCCGGTCACCGCTACACACAGTAGCCGATTGTGGGGTCGGTCCTTCGATCGGCTACTCTTTTTGCGTTCATCCGTTCATCGTCCGTCCAAGGAGCACTCACGTGGCTGCCACCGACGTCCGCCCGAAGATCACGCTGGCCTGCGTGGAGTGCAAGGAGCGGAACTACATCACCAAGAAGAACCGGCGCAACAACCCGGACCGTCTTGAGATGAAGAAGCACTGCCCGCGCTGCAACGCGCACACTGCGCACCGCGAGACGCGCTGAATCAGGCTCGAACGCGAGGCCGCCCCCTTTGGGGGCGGCCTCGTGTCGTTTCTGCCGGGGTTACCGGCAAGGCAAGAAAACCAGGAGGTAGCGAGTCCATGGCGCTCGACCAGTCCTTCGTCGGGCGGACCTATCCGCCCACCGCGCCGTACGAGGTCGGCCGGGAGAAGATCAGGGAGTTCGCGGAGGCGGTGGGCGACGAGAATCCCGCGTACACCGATCCCGATGCTGCCAAGCAGCTCGGGCACTCCGATGTGATCGCCCCGCCGACCTTTGTGTTCGCAATCACGTTCAAGGCCGCGGGACAGGTCATCGCCGATCCGCAACTGGGTCTGGACTACAGCCGCGTGGTGCACGGCGACCAGAAGTTCTCGTACACCCGTCCGGTGCGGGCGGGGGACCGGCTCTCGGTCGTCTCGACCATCGAGGCGATCAAGTCCCTCGCGGGCAACGACATCCTGGACATCCGCGGTGAGGTGCGCGACGAGGCCGGTGCGCACGTCGTGACCGCGTGGACGAAGCTCGTGGCGCGCGGCGCCGAGGAGGTCTGACCGGTATGGCGGCGAAGATCGCATACGCGGACGTCGAGGTCGGCACCGAACTGCCGGCGCAGAGCTTCCCGGTGACCCGCGCGACGCTGGTGCGGTACGCGGGCGCCTCCGGGGACTTCAACCCGATCCACTGGAACGAGAAGTTCGCCAAGGAGGTCGGCCTGCCGGACGTCATCGCGCACGGCATGTTCACCATGGCCGAGGCGGCGCGTGTGGTGACCGACTGGCTGGGCGACCCCGGTGCGGTCGTCGAGTACGGAGTCCGCTTCACCAAGCCCGTCGTCGTGCCGAACGACGACGAGGGCGCGGTCGTCGAGGTCAGCGGCAAGGTCGCCGCGAAGCTCGACGACCACCAGGTGCGGATCGACCTGACCGCGATGTCGGCCGGGCAGAAGGTGCTCGGGATGTCGCGGGCGGTCGTACGGCTCGCCTGACCCCGGGGACCCACGGGCCGTCCGGCGGGGCGGACCCGGGCGGCCCGTACCCTTGTGCCCGTGCACGAACTCCACGACGCTCCGCTCGCCCCGCTGACCACCTTCCGTCTCGGCGGCCCGGCCACCCGGCTGGTGACGGCGGCCACCGACGACGAGGTGGTCGCCGCTGTCCGTGAGGCCGACGCGGCCGGCACCCCGCTGCTGCTCATCGGCGGCGGGAGTAACCTGGTCATCGGCGACAAGGGCTTCGACGGCACCGCCCTGCGCATCGCGACCACCGGCTTCGCGCTGGACGGCACGCGGCTGGAGCTCGCAGCGGGCGAGGTCTGGACCGACGCCGTCGCACGGACCGTGGGGGCGGGGCTCGCCGGGCTCGAATGCCTGGCCGGGATCCCCGGCTCGGCCGGCGCGACGCCCATCCAGAACGTCGGGGCGTACGGCCAGGAGGTGTCCAGCACCCTCACCGAGGTCGTGGCCTACGACCGCCGTGCCGGCGAGACGGTCACCATCCCGAACGCCGAGTGCGGATTCTCGTACCGCTACAGCCGCTTCAAGGCCGAGCCCGACCGCTATGTCGTGCTGCGTGTCCGGTTCGAGCTGGAGGACGCGGGGGGCATGTCGGCGCCGGTCAAGTACCCCGAGACCGCGCGCGTCCTCGGCGTCGAGGCCGGGGACCGGGTCCCCGCGGCGGCCGCGCGCGAGGCGGTCCTGAAGCTGCGCGCGGGCAAGGGCATGGTGCTGGACCCCGAGGACCACGACACCTGGTCGGCCGGGTCGTTCTTCACCAACCCGATCCTGACGGCTGCCGAGTACGAGACGTTCCTCACGTGCGTACGCGACCGCCTCGGCGACGGCGTCACGCCGCCCGCGTACCCCGCGGGCGACGGCCACACCAAGACCTCCGCGGCCTGGCTCATCGACAAGGCGGGCTTCACCAAGGGATACGGCGAGGGTCCGGCCCGTATCTCCACCAAGCACACCCTGGCCCTGACCAACCGGGGCTCGGCCACGACCGAGGACCTGCTGGCGCTCGCCCGCGAGGTCGTGGCGGGCGTCCGCGACGCCTTCGGCATCACGCTCGTCAACGAGCCGGTGACGGTCGGCGTCAGCCTCTGAACGGCGGTGGTCGGCAGGCCGGCAGCAGCGGTCAGGTCACCGGCAGCGGTCAGGTCACCGGCAACCGTCAGGCCACCAGCGGCGGTCAGTACGCCACCGCCACCGCCTGCTTCACCGTTGCCGGGTCGCCGGTCATCGCCAGCATCGCGTGGGCGACGTCCGCCCGGGAGATCTTCGCGCCGCCGCGCAGGCTCGCGCCGACCGCCGTGCGGTAGCGCCCGGTGAGCGGGCCGTTGGTCAGCTTCGGCGGCCGGACCGACGTCCAGTCGGTCGCGCTGCGCCGCATGTCGTCCTCCATGATCCGCAGGTCGTCGTAGTGCTTGCGCAGCACCCGCGAGACCAGGGGCGTGCCGATGTACCGCAGGAAGAACGTCTCGTCCTCGGGGACGGGCCCGAGCGGCGCCGCGCTCACCGCGAGGAAGCGCCGGGTGCCCGCCGCCTCCAGGGCCTGGAGCACCGGGCGGGTGAGCCGCGAGGCGACCCCGACCTGCTTGGTGGAGCGGGGGCCGAGGCCCGAGAGGACCGCGTCGCGGCCCGCGCGCCCGGCGCAGCGCCTCCGGGTCGTCGAACCGGGCCGTCGCCACATCGAGCCGCTCGCGCCCGTCGGCCGGGACGGACAGCCGTGCCGGGTCACGGACCACGGCCGTGACCTGATGGCCGGCCGCCAGGGCCTGGCGGACGATCTCCTGGCCGATGCCGCCGGTCGCGCCGAGAACCGTGAGCTTCATGTCTACCCCGAGAAGATGGTGGAAGGTGGGTGAGTGCTTACTCACCACTAGGGTGAGTAAGCACTCACCCACCCGTCAACCCCCGATCCCGGATGGAGCGCACATGCAGCGACCCGCGCGGGAGCGCATCCTCGACGCCGCGCACCGGCTGATGCTCACCGTCGGCCTGACCCGGGCCACCACCAAGGCCATCGCCGCGGCCGCCGACTGCTCCGAAGCGGCGCTGTACAAGCACTTCGCGAGCAAGGAAGAGCTGTTCGTGAACGTGCTGAAGGAGCGGCTGCCCGAGCTGGACCCGTTGCTGCGCCGGCTCGACGCGGACCCGGGGGAGCGGAGCGTCGAGGAGAACCTGACCGACATCGCGCGCCAGGCCGCGCTCTTCTACGCCGAGGTCTTCCCGATCGCGGCGTCGCTCTACGCCGAGCCGTCACTCAAGGCGCGCCACGACGACGCGATGCGGGCGATGGGGGTCGGGCCGCACCGGCCGATCGAGGCGCTCGACGCATATCTGCGGGCCGAGCGGGCGGCGGGCCGGGTCGCCGCGGACGCGGACACGTTCGCCGCGGCCTCGCTGCTGCTCGGTGCGTGTGCGCAGCGCGCCTTCGCGTACAAGGCGACCGCCGGCGGTGAGCCGCCGCAGTCCCTCGACGAGTTCGCGGCCGGGATCGTCCGCATGCTGCTGCGCGGGCTCGGCTAGCTAGTGCTGTGACCGGAAAGGTTCACCGAGTAGCTCGCGGCGTCCGGTGCGGTGCATCGCAAGGCGGAGGGTCGCCCTCGTACTGGGCGTACTCGGGTGACTCCGACAACGCCGCGTGGGGGCACCTCCCGTGCCCGAAGGGCTACGGGGGAGTGCCGTGCCGGGCGTCGCGAGCCGGTGAACCCTCCCGGCCACAGCACTAGCCGGCCAGCCAGGTGTCGATGCCCGCCAGGAGCTCCGTACGGACCTCCTCCGGCGCCGCCGATCCGCGCACCGACTGGCGGGCGAGCTCCGCCAGTTCCGCGTCGGTGAAGCCGTGGTGGCGGCGGGCGATGTCGTACTGGGCCGCCAGGCGGGAGCCGAAGAGGAGGGGGTCGTCGGCGCCGAGGGCCATGGGGACGCCCGCGTCCCACAGGGTCCGCAGAGGCACGTCCTCCGGCTTGTCGTAGACACCGAGCGCGACGTTCGACGCCGGGCAGACCTCGCAGGTCACGCCGCGCTCCGCCAGCCGGCGCAGCAGGCGGGGGTCCTCCGCGGCCCGTACGCCGTGGCCGATGCGCGAGGCGTGCAGGTCGTCCAGGCAGTCCCGTACGGACGAAGGGCCCGTCAGTTCGCCGCCGTGCGGGGCGGCGAGCAGCCCGCCGTCGCGGGCGATGGCGAACGCGCGGTCGAAGTCGCGGGCCATGCCCCGCCGCTCGTCGTTGGAGAGCCCGAAGCCGACCACGCCCCGGTCCGCGTACCGCACGGCCAGCCGGGCGAGTGTGCGGGCGTCCAGGGGGTGCTTCATCCGGTTCGCCGCGACCAGCACCCGTATCCCGAGGCCGGTCGCGCGCGCCGCGTCGTCCACCGCGTCGAGGATGATCTCCAGCGCCGGGATCAGTCCGCCCAGCATCGGCGCGTACGACGTCGGGTCGACCTGGATCTCCAGCCAGCCGGAACCGTCCCTGACGTCCTCCTCGGCGGCCTCGCGCACCAGCCGCCGGATGTCCTCGGGGGCGCGCAGACACGAGCGCGCGATGTCGTACAGCCGCTGGAAACGGAACCAGCCGCGCTCGTCCGTCGCCCGTAGCTTCGGCGGCTCGCCGCTGGTCAGTGCGTCGGGGAGGTGGACCCCGTATTTGTCGGCGAGTTCGAGCAGGGTGGCGGGCCGCATCGAGCCCGTGAAGTGCAGATGCAGATGGGCCTTCGGCAGCAGACTCAGATCGCGGACTTTCGGGGGGTTCGGGGGGTGTCCCCCTGAAGGGCTCGGCATTGGAAGATCTTGCCGCAGGGGGCGGCCGTCCGGCAGCCCCTTTCCCCGATCGGGTCCTTGCCCGAACACAGGAACGGGCTCCCGGCCGAAGCCGGAAGCCCGTTCCGCAGGAAGCAGCAGGAAGCAGCAGGAAGCAGCAGGGAGTCGCCGGGAGCTCAGTCCCGGGCCTCCGCCAGCAGCTTCTGGAGCCGCGAGACACCCTCGACCAGATCCTCGTCGCCCAGCGCGTACGACAGCCGCAGATAGCCGGGCGTGCCGAACGCCTCGCCCGGTACGACCGCGACCTCGGCCTCGTCCAGGATCAGCGCCGCCAGCTCCACGGAGGTCTCCGGGCGCTTGCCGCGGATCTCCTTGCCGAGCAGGGCCTTCACCGACGGGTACGCGTAGAAGGCGCCCTCCGGCTCCGGGCAGATCACGCCGTCGATCTCGTTGAGCATCCGCACGATGGTCTGCCGGCGGCGGTCGAACGCCTCACGCATCGTCGCGACCGCGTCCAGGCTGCCGGAGACCGCGGCGAGCGCGGCGACCTGCGCCACGTTGGACACGTTGGACGTGGCGTGGGACTGGAGGTTGGTCGCGGCCTTCACGACGTCCTTCGGGCCGACGATCCAGCCCACCCGCCAGCCGGTCATCGCGTACGTCTTCGCCACGCCGTTCACGACGATGCACTTGTCGCGCAGCTCGGGCACGAGCGCGGGGATCGAGGTGAACGCCGCGTCGCCGTAGACGAGGTGCTCGTAGATCTCGTCCGTCAGCACCCACAGACCGTGCTCCAGGGCCCAGCGGCCGATCGCCTCGGTGTCCGCCTCGCTGTAGACCGCGCCGGTCGGGTTGGACGGGGAGACGAAGAGGACGACCTTGGTCCGCTCGGTGCGCGCCGCCTCCAGCTGCTCGACCGAGACCCGGTAGCCGGTGGTCTCGTCGGCGACCACGTCGACCGGGACACCGCCCGCGAGCCGGATCGACTCGGGGTACGTCGTCCAGTACGGCGCCGGGACGATGACCTCGTCACCCGGGTCCAGGATCGCGGCGAAGGCCTCGTAGATCGCCTGCTTCCCGCCGTTGGTCACCAGGACCTGGGCCGGGTCGACCTCGTAGCCGGAGTCGCGGAGCGTCTTCTCGGCGATGGCCTTCTTCAGCTCGGGAAGGCCGCCGGCCGGCGTGTAGCGGTGGTACTTCGGGTTCTTGCATGCCTCGATCGCGGCCTCGACGATGTAGTCGGGCGTCGGGAAGTCGGGCTCGCCCGCGCCGAAGCCGATCACGGGACGCCCGGCGGCCTTGAGGGCCTTGGCCTTGGCGTCGACGGCGAGGGTCGCGGACTCGGAGATCGCGCCGATGCGGGCGGACACCCGGCGCTCGGTCGGAGGAGTTGCAGCGCTCATACGGCCATCGTCCCAGACCCCGCGGGGCCCGGGCACAAGGGTTTCGCGGACCGGACAGATGTCGGGGAGATAGGGGGGAGAGGCGCGGTCGGTGGCCTGACAGGGCCCTGTCGGAACACGGACAGGAACCACTGAGAAGCTGTCTGTTCGACGCAGCGCCTCTGACCACGTACACTCTTGGCTCGTTGGCCCTCACCGACCACCTCGACCCATGGGGTAGGTTTGGGGGGAACCACAAAGGGTCGTAGCTCAATTGGTAGAGCACTGGTCTCCAAAACCAGCGGTTGGGGGTTCAAGTCCCTCCGGCCCTGCTACACACACCTTCGCCAGGATGTGTGCGCATGTACGTACTTCGATATACAGCCGTGCGGCTCAACCGGGCGCGGCACGGCCACGACCCGGAATCAGGTGAGAGACGTGACGGACGCCGTGGGCTCCATCGACATGCCTGATGCCGAGGATGAGGCGCCAGAGGCCCGGAAGAAGACCCGGAAGGGCGGCAAGCGCGGGAAGAAGGGCCCCTTCGGGCGCCTCGCGCTGTTCTACCGCCAGATCGTCGCCGAGCTGCGCAAGGTCGTCTGGCCGACGCGCAGCCAGCTGACGACGTACACCACAGTGGTGATTGTCTTCGTCGTCATCATGATCGGCCTTGTGACCGTGATGGACTATGGCTTGCAGGCAGCAGTCAAGTACGTCTTCGGCTGATCCCGCGGAGGGCGCCTGGCCGGCGCCCCTTTCGCATGTTCCACCCCATCTGTAGCCAGGAAGAAGCAGCCACCGTGTCTGACCCGAACCTGAACGACGCCATCGAGTCGGCGGAGTCCGCTGAGGACCAGCTCGACATCGTCGAGGCGGCGGACGCTGTGGACCCGGACCAGGCCGAAGCTGCCGACGACGCCGCGGGGGAGTCGGCCGAGGTGGCCGCGATCCACGCCGAGGACGAAACCGAAGACGAGGCCGAGGCCGAGGCGGTCGCCGAGACCGACGAGGACGAGGACGCCGCCGAAGCCGCTGAGGCGGAGGACGCCGACGAGGACGAGGCCGTGGCGGAGCCCGAGGCGCCCGTCGACCCGATCGCCGCGCTCCGCGACGAGCTGCGCGGTCTGCCCGGCGAGTGGTACGTGATCCACACCTACGCGGGCTACGAGAAGCGCGTGAAGGCCAACCTGGAGCAGCGTGCCGTCTCGCTGAACGTCGAGGACTTCATCTACCAGGCCGAGGTCCCCGAGGAAGAGATCGTCCAGATCAAGAACGGCGAGCGCAAGAACGTCCGGCAGAACAAGCTGCCCGGTTACGTGCTCGTCCGTATGGACCTGACGAACGAGTCCTGGGGCGTCGTCCGCAACACCCCCGGTGTCACCGGCTTCGTGGGCAACGCCTACGACCCGTACCCGCTGACCCTGGACGAGATCGTCAAGATGCTCGCCCCCGAGGCCGAGGAGAAGGCCGCCCGCGAGGCCGCGGAGGCCGAGGGCAAGCCGGCTCCGGCCCGCAAGGTCGAGGTCCAGGTGCTGGACTTCGAGGTCGGCGACTCGGTCACCGTCACGGACGGCCCGTTCGCCACCCTCCAGGCCACGATCAACGAGATCAACGCCGACTCGAAGAAGGTCAAGGGCCTCGTCGAGATCTTCGGCCGCGAGACCCCGGTCGAGCTGAGCTTCGACCAGATCCAGAAGAACTAGCTCGCACAGAAGCTTCCGACCAGGTCAGAACGGCCCTCGTGGCCGTTCTGACCTGGTCGGTTTTTGGCCGCGCACTCATACCCGTTATCGTTGTGCGGTATGCCTCCATCCGGATGATCGGGTGGAAGGCGGAAAACTCTCACTAGGACCCGGAGAGAGCAATGCCTCCCAAGAAGAAGAAGGTCACGGGGCTTATCAAGCTCCAGATCCAGGCCGGCGCGGCCAACCCGGCTCCGCCGGTCGGCCCCGCGCTGGGTCAGCACGGCGTCAACATCATGGAGTTCTGCAAGGCCTACAACGCCGCGACCGAGTCGCAGCGTGGCATGGTCGTGCCGGTGGAGATCACGGTCTACGAGGACCGTTCCTTCACCTTCGTCACCAAGACTCCGCCGGCCGCCAAGCTGATCCTCAAGGCCGCGGGTGTGGACAAGGGCTCCGGCGAGCCGCACAAGACCAAGGTCGCCAAGCTGACGCGCGACCAGGTCCGCGACATCGCCACCACCAAGATGCCCGACCTGAACGCCAACGACCTGGACGCCGCCGAGAAGATCATCGCCGGCACCGCCCGCTCCATGGGCATCACGGTCGAGGGCTGATCAGCTCCCCGCTTGCCACGCGGCGGTAGCCGCACACGCAGCACAGCAGTGGCAGGGCCAGGCGCTGGCCCGGACCACGACTCCACACCTGAACCAACACAGGAGAAGAAGTGAAGCGCAGCAAGGCTCTCCGCAACGCGGACGCCAAGGTCGACCGGGAGCGCAGCTACGCCCCGCTCGAGGCCGTCCGCATTGCGAAGGACACCGCCACCACCAAGTTCGACGGCACCGTCGAGGTCGCCTTCCGCCTGGGCGTTGACCCGCGCAAGGCCGACCAGATGGTCCGTGGCACCGTGAACCTTCCGCACGGCACCGGTAAGACCGCCCGGGTCCTGGTCTTCGCGACCGGTGACCGTGCTGCGGCCGCGGAAGCCGCTGGCGCCGACATCGTCGGCTCCGACGAACTGATCGACGAGGTCGCGAAGGGCCGTCTGGACTTCGACGCCGTCGTCGCCACCCCGGACCTCATGGGCAAGGTCGGCCGCCTCGGCCGTGTGCTCGGTCCCCGTGGTCTCATGCCGAACCCCAAGACCGGCACCGTGACCATGGACGTCGCCAAGGCTGTCACCGACATCAAGGGCGGCAAGATCGAGTTCCGCGTCGACAAGCACTCGAACCTGCACTTCATCATCGGCAAGGTCTCCTTCGACGAGACGAAGCTGGTCGAGAACTACGCCGCGGCGCTGGAGGAGATCCTCCGTCTGAAGCCGTCCGCCGCGAAGGGCCGCTACATCAAGAAGGCGACCCTGACCACCACCATGGGCCCCGGCATCCCGCTGGACTCCAACCGCACCCGCAACCTCCTCGTCGAGGAGGACCCGGCAGCTGTCTGACCGGGTACGAGCCTGACCGGCTCAGGTGTACTGGACGGCCCCCACGCCTCTTCCGAGGCGTGGGGGCCGTCCCCGTACGGGCGGATTTGCCTGTACGGCACCCCGTCCCGTACGCTTCCACGGAAGCCAAAGACCGCTGGTTGTCGCTGTGCCCTCACAGGGTGCGGCGGCCGAAGGATCCGCTTGACTGCGGACGGCCCGCGCAGGTGACAGTGGAAGAGCTCCCGGATGTCCATCCGGTCGAGCTCCGCCCCGTGCGCCTGCGCCCGGGGCGTTTCGTTTTGTTCAGCCCCTTCCGAGCGGTCCTCATCACCCGGAAGGAGGCCGACGCTCTATGGCAAGGCCCGACAAGGCTGCCGCGGTAGCCGAGCTCGCGGACCAGTTCCGCAGCTCGAACGCCGCTGTGCTGACCGAGTACCGGGGTCTCACCGTGGCGCAGCTCAAGACGCTGCGTCGTTCGCTCGGTGAGAACGCCCAGTACGCCGTGGTGAAGAACACGCTGACCAAGATTGCGGCCAACGAGGCCGGGATCACTTCGCTCGACGACCAGTTCAATGGTCCGACGGCGGTTGCCTTCATCACCGGTGACCCGGTGGAGTCGGCGAAGGGTCTTCGTGACTTCGCCAAGGACAACCCGAATCTCATCATCAAGGCGGGTGTCCTTGACGGCAAGGCGCTGTCCGCCGATGAGATCAAGAAGCTTGCGGACCTCGAGTCCCGCGAGGTTCTGCTCGCCAAGCTGGCGGGCGCCTTCAAGGGCAAGCAGTCCCAGGCTGCGCAGCTCTTCCAGGCGCTTCCGTCGAAGCTCGTCCGCACCGTGGACGCGCTTCGCGCCAAGCAGGCCGAGCAGGGCGGTGCCGAGTAATTCGGCTCGCGCATTGATCCGCGCCGCCTGAGGCGGCACGGGTCGCAGCGGGCCACCGTACGCCCGCCTCACATGTACATCCGGCACCAGCCGAATTAGTGGAAGGACCGCCATCATGGCGAAGCTCAGCCAGGACGACCTGCTCGCGCAGTTCGAGGAGATGACCCTCATCGAGCTCTCCGAGTTCGTGAAGGCCTTCGAGGAGAAGTTCGACGTCACCGCCGCCGCCGCGGTCGCCGTTGCCGGCCCCGCCGGCCCGGGCGCCGTTGCCGAGGCCGTCGAGGAGCAGGACGAGTTCGACGTCATCCTCACCGGCGCCGGCGAGAAGAAGATCCAGGTCATCAAGGTCGTGCGTGAGCTGACCTCCCTGGGTCTGAAGGAGGCCAAGGACCTCGTCGACGGCACCCCGAAGCCGGTCCTCGAGAAGGTCGCCAAGGAGGCCGCGGAGAAGGCTGCCGAGTCCCTCAAGGCCGCCGGCGCCTCCGTCGAGGTCAAGTAAGTCTCGACTGCGCCCACGGGCGCACGGTGCGCCGCGAGCGGGTCCCCTGACTCCGTGCTGTAACGCGCACACGCTGAAGGGCGATCACCCATACGGGTGGTCGCCTTTCGGCGTCTCGGAGACACCCGGGAGGGCGTCTTGCACTGACCGCTGCGGAGAGTAAGGTGATCTTCGCCGTGCGCCAGGTGACGATCTCCACGGAGTGGGGGGCCTTGACGAACCGCACGCAGCGCGCAATTCTCAGGACGCGTCGTCACAACGATCCGGGTTCGAGGCATGGATCGACGACTGAACGGGCAGTATCGGTGTGCGCCTCCAGCGCACGGCATACCGCGGAGTTGAGAACAACGAGGGTCCCGGAAAACCCGCCCTGGACATCAGTGGGCCAAGTGGCTACACTGACCCTTTGCGCTGCCTGTTAGCTGCCCCCTGCCCGTCACCAGGGGCATCCCCTCGCACGAGCATCGACGACCGAATAGCCCTGACCTGGCCTTTCGACCATTTCAGGAATGTCTGTCTCCCTGCCCGGCGTGGGACCGGTACGCGCGTAGTGAGTCCGAGCCCTCGGAAGGACCCCCTCTTGGCCGCCTCGCGCAACGCCTCGACCGCGAATATGAACAACGGCGCAAGCACCGCCCCGCTGCGCATCTCCTTTGCAAAGATCAAGGAGCCCCTCGAGGTTCCGAACCTCCTCGCGCTGCAGACCGAGAGCTTTGACTGGCTGCTCGGCAATGCCGCATGGAAGGCTCGTGTCGAGGCGGCTCTGGAGTCCGGACAGGACGTCCCCACGAAGTCCGGTCTGGAGGAGATCTTCGAGGAGATCTCCCCGATCGAGGACTTCTCCGGGTCGATGTCGCTGACCTTCCGCGACCACCGCTTCGAGCCCCCCAAGAACTCGATCGACGAGTGCAAGGAGCGCGACTTCACGTACGCCGCGCCGCTCTTCGTCACGGCCGAGTTCACCAACAACGAGACCGGCGAGATCAAGTCCCAGACGGTCTTCATGGGCGACTTCCCGCTCATGACCAACAAGGGCACCTTCGTCATCAACGGCACCGAGCGTGTCGTGGTGTCGCAGCTGGTCCGCTCGCCGGGTGTCTACTTCGACTCCTCCATCGACAAGACGTCCGACAAGGACATCTTCTCGGCCAAGATCATCCCGTCCCGGGGTGCCTGGCTGGAGATGGAGATCGACAAGCGCGACATGGTCGGTGTCCGTATCGACCGCAAGCGCAAGCAGTCCGTCACCGTCCTCCTGAAGGCTCTCGGCTGGACCACCGAGCAGATCCTGGAGGAGTTCGGCGAGTACGAGTCGATGCGCGCCACCCTGGAGAAGGACCACACCCAGGGCCAGGACGACGCGCTGCTCGACATCTACCGCAAGCTGCGCCCGGGCGAGCCCCCGACGCGTGAGGCCGCGCAGACGCTGCTCGAGAACCTGTACTTCAACCCGAAGCGCTACGACCTCGCCAAGGTCGGCCGCTACAAGGTCAACAAGAAGCTCGGCGCGGACGAGCCGCTGGACGCCGGCGTGCTCACCACCGACGACGTCATCGCGACCATCAAGTACCTGGTCAAGCTGCACGCCGGCGAGATCGAGACGGTCGGTGAGAACGGCAACAACATCGTCGTCGAGACCGACGACATCGACCACTTCGGCAACCGTCGTCTGCGCAACGTCGGCGAGCTCATCCAGAACCAGGTCCGTACGGGTCTCGCCCGTATGGAGCGCGTCGTGCGCGAGCGCATGACCACCCAGGACGTCGAGGCGATCACGCCGCAGACCCTGATCAACATCCGGCCGGTCGTCGCCTCCATCAAGGAGTTCTTCGGCACCAGCCAGCTGTCCCAGTTCATGGACCAGAACAACCCGCTGTCCGGCCTGACCCACAAGCGCCGCCTGTCGGCGCTGGGCCCCGGCGGTCTCTCCCGTGAGCGGGCGGGCTTCGAGGTCCGAGACGTGCACCCGTCCCACTACGGACGCATGTGCCCGATCGAGACCCCCGAAGGCCCGAACATCGGTCTGATCGGTTCGCTCGCCTCGTACGGCCGCGTCAACGCGTTCGGCTTCGTCGAGACGCCGTACCGCAAGGTCACCGACGGCCAGGTCACCGACGAGGTGGACTACCTGACCGCCGACGAGGAGGACCGCTACGTCATCGCGCAGGCCAACGCCGCGCTCGGTGACGACCTGCGGTTCGCCGAGGCCCGCGTCCTGGTGCGCCGCCGTGGCGGCGAGGTCGACTACGTCGCACCCGGCGACGTGGACTACATGGACGTCTCGCCGCGCCAGATGGTGTCGGTCGCGACCGCCATGATCCCGTTCCTCGAGCACGACGACGCCAACCGTGCCCTCATGGGCGCGAACATGATGCGCCAGGCCGTTCCGCTCATCAAGGCGGAGGCCCCGCTCGTCGGCACCGGCATGGAGTACCGCTGCGCCACCGACGCCGGTGACGTGGTCAAGGCCGAGAAGGACGGTGTGATCCAGGAGCTCTCCGCGGACTACATCACCGTCGCCAACGACGACGGCACGTACAACACGTACCGCCTGGCCAAGTTCGCCCGCTCCAACCAGGGCACCTCGGTCAACCAGAAGGTCGTCGTCGCCGAGGGCGACCGGGTCATCGAGGGCCAGGTCCTCGCCGACGGGCCGGCCACCGAGAACGGTGAGATGGCGCTCGGCAAGAACCTGCTCGTGGCGTTCATGCCGTGGGAGGGCCACAACTACGAGGACGCGATCATCCTGTCGCAGCGCCTCGTGCAGGACGACGTCCTCTCCTCGATCCACATCGAGGAGCACGAGGTCGACGCCCGTGACACCAAGCTCGGCCCGGAGGAGATCACCCGGGACATCCCGAACGTCTCCGAGGAGGTCCTCGCCGACCTCGACGAGCGCGGCATCATCCGTATCGGTGCCGAGGTCGTCGCCGGCGACATCCTGGTCGGCAAGGTCACCCCGAAGGGCGAGACCGAGCTGACCCCGGAGGAGCGCCTGCTCCGCGCGATCTTCGGTGAGAAGGCCCGTGAGGTCCGTGACACCTCGCTGAAGGTGCCGCACGGCGAGACCGGCAAGGTCATCGGCGTCCGCGTCTTCGACCGCGAGGAGGGCGACGAGCTGCCGCCGGGCGTGAACCAGCTGGTCCGCGTCTACGTCGCGCAGAAGCGCAAGATCACCGACGGTGACAAGCTCGCCGGCCGCCACGGCAACAAGGGCGTCATCTCGAAGATCCTGCCGATCGAGGACATGCCGTTCCTGGAGGACGGCACCCCGGTCGACATCATCCTCAACCCGCTGGGTGTCCCGTCCCGAATGAACCCGGGACAGGTCCTGGAGATCCACCTCGGCTGGCTCGCCAGCCGTGGCTGGGACGTCTCCGGCCTCGCGGATGAGTGGGCGCAGCGCCTGCAGGCCATCGGCGCCGACCAGGTCGAGCCGGGCACCAACGTCGCGACCCCGGTCTTCGACGGTGCGCGCGAGGACGAGCTGGCGGGTCTGCTGCAGCACACCATCCCGAACCGGGACGGCGAGCGCATGGTGCTCCCGACCGGTAAGGCCCGGCTGTTCGACGGCCGCTCCGGTGAGCCGTTCCCGGACCCGATCTCCGTCGGGTACATGTACATCCTCAAGCTCCACCACCTGGTCGACGACAAGCTGCACGCCCGCTCGACCGGTCCGTACTCGATGATCACCCAGCAGCCGCTGGGTGGTAAGGCTCAGTTCGGTGGCCAGCGCTTCGGTGAGATGGAGGTGTGGGCGCTCGAGGCTTACGGCGCCGCTTACGCCCTCCAGGAGCTGCTGACCATCAAGTCCGACGACGTCACCGGCCGCGTGAAGGTCTACGAGGCCATCGTCAAGGGCGAGAACATCCCCGAGCCCGGCATCCCCGAGTCCTTCAAGGTGCTCATCAAGGAGATGCAGTCCCTGTGCCTCAACGTGGAGGTGCTGTCCTCGGACGGCATGTCCATCGAGATGCGCGACACCGACGAGGACGTCTTCCGCGCCGCGGAGGAGCTCGGTATCGACCTGTCCCGGCGCGAGCCGAGCAGCGTCGAAGAGGTCTGACGGGTCTGGCCGGGGCTCCCACAAAGAGCCCCGGCCGTCCCCGGACCCGTTCAGACCATTGACTTACGACCCTGAGAGGGATTGACGCATAGTGCTCGACGTCAACTTCTTCGACGAGCTCCGGATCGGCCTGGCCACCGCTGACGACATCCGTCAGTGGTCTCACGGCGAGGTCAAGAAGCCCGAGACCATCAACTACCGCACGCTCAAGCCCGAAAAGGACGGACTCTTCTGCGAGAAGATCTTCGGTCCGACCCGGGACTGGGAGTGCTACTGCGGCAAGTACAAGCGCGTCCGCTTCAAGGGCATCATCTGTGAGCGGTGTGGCGTCGAGGTCACCCGCGCCAAGGTGCGCCGTGAGCGGATGGGCCACATCGAGCTGGCCGCTCCCGTCACCCACATCTGGTACTTCAAGGGCGTTCCCTCGCGCCTCGGCTACCTGCTCGACCTCGCCCCGAAGGACCTGGAGAAGGTCATCTACTTCGCGGCGTACATGATCACGTACGTCGACGAGGAGCGCCGCACCCGCGACCTGCCCTCGCTGGAGGCGCACGTCTCCGTCGAGCGCCAGCAGATCGAGAACCGCCGCGACGCCGACCTGGAGGCCCGCGCCAAGAAGCTCGAGGCCGACCTGGCCGAGCTGGAGGCCGAGGGTGCCAAGGCCGATGTGCGCCGCAAGGTGCGCGAGGGTGCCGAGCGCGAGATGAAGCAGCTGCGCGACCGTGCCCAGCGCGAGATCGACCGTCTCGACGAGGTGTGGAACCGCTTCAAGAACCTCAAGGTCCAGGACCTGGAGGGCGACGAGCTGCTCTACCGCGAGCTGCGTGACCGCTTCGGCACGTACTTCGACGGCTCGATGGGTGCCGCGGCGCTGCAGAAGCGCCTGGAGTCCTTCGACCTGGAGGAGGAGGCCGAGCGCCTCCGCGAGATCATCCGTACCGGCAAGGGCCAGAAGAAGACCCGTGCGCTCAAGCGCCTCAAGGTCGTCTCCGCCTTCCTGCAGACCAGCAACAGCCCCAAGGGCATGGTGCTGGACTGCGTCCCGGTGATCCCGCCGGACCTGCGTCCGATGGTGCAGCTGGACGGTGGCCGCTTCGCGACCTCCGACCTGAACGACCTGTACCGCCGGGTCATCAACCGGAACAACCGTCTGAAGCGTCTGCTCGACCTCGGTGCCCCCGAGATCATCGTGAACAACGAGAAGCGGATGCTCCAGGAGGCCGTCGACGCGCTGTTCGACAACGGCCGCCGCGGCCGTCCGGTCACCGGTCCCGGTAACCGCCCGCTGAAGTCCCTCAGCGACATGCTGAAGGGCAAGCAGGGCCGCTTCCGTCAGAACCTGCTCGGCAAGCGAGTCGACTACTCGGCGCGTTCCGTCATCGTCGTCGGCCCGCAGCTGAAGCTGCACCAGTGCGGTCTGCCCAAGGCCATGGCGCTGGAGCTCTTCAAGCCGTTCGTGATGAAGCGCCTGGTCGACCTGAACCACGCGCAGAACATCAAGTCGGCCAAGCGCATGGTCGAGCGCGGCCGCACCGTCGTGTACGACGTCCTCGAAGAGGTCATCGCCGAGCACCCGGTGCTGCTGAACCGTGCGCCCACGCTGCACCGCCTCGGCATCCAGGCCTTCGAGCCGCAGCTGGTCGAGGGCAAGGCCATCCAGATCCACCCGCTCGTCTGCACCGCGTTCAACGCGGACTTCGACGGTGACCAGATGGCCGTGCACCTGCCGCTGTCCGCGGAGGCGCAGGCCGAGGCCCGCATCCTGATGCTGTCCTCGAACAACATCCTCAAGCCGGCCGACGGCCGTCCGGTGACCATGCCGACCCAGGACATGGTGCTGGGCCTCTTCTTCCTCACCACGGACGAGGAGGAGCGCGAGGTCAAGGGCGAGGGCCGGGCGTTCAACTCCAGCGCCGAGGCGATCATGGCGTTCGACGCCCGGGAGCTCTCGCTCCAGGCGAAGATCGACATCCGCTTCCCGATCGGCACCGTCCCGCCGCGCGGCTGGGTCCCCCCGGTCGAGGAGGAGGGCGACGACAGCCTCGGTGCAGGTGCGTGGCAGCAGGGCGACAGCTTCCGGCTGCGGACGACCCTGGGCCGCGCGCTCTTCAACGAGCTGCTGCCCGAGGACTACCCGTTCGTGGACTACACGGTCGGCAAGAAGCAGCTCTCCGAGATCGTCAACGACCTCGCCGAGCGCTACCCGAAGGTCATCGTGGCGGCGACGCTCGACAACCTGAAGGCGGCCGGCTTCTACTGGGCGACCCGTTCCGGTGTCACCGTCGCCATCTCCGACGTCGTCGTTCCCGAGGCGAAGAAGGAGATCGTCGCTTCGTACGAGGCCAAGGACGAGAAGGTCCAGAAGCAGTACGAGCGCGGTCTGATCACCAAGGACGAGCGCACGCAGGAGCTCATCCAGATCTGGACCCAGGCGACCAACGACGTTGCCGAGGCGATGAACGCGAACTTCCCGAAGACCAACCCCATCTTCATGATGGTCAACTCGGGTGCTCGCGGAAACATGATGCAGATGCGTCAGATCGCCGGTATGCGTGGTCTGGTGTCGAACGCCAAGAACGAGACCATCCCGCGTCCGATCAAGGCGTCCTTCCGTGAGGGCCTGTCCGTGCTGGAGTACTTCATCTCCACGCACGGTGCCCGTAAGGGTCTCGCGGACACCGCTCTGCGTACCGCCGACTCGGGTTACCTGACGCGTCGTCTGGTCGACGTCTCGCAGGACGTCATCATCCGCGAGGAGGACTGCGGCACCGACCGCGGTCTGAAGCTGCGGATCGCCGAGAAGGGCGCCGACGGCGTCCTGCGCAAGGCGGAGGACGTCGAGACGTCCGTGTACGCGCGGATGCTCGCCGAGGACGTCGTCGTGGACGGCAAGGTCATCGCGCCGGCCAACGTCGACCTCGGTGACGTGCTGATCGACGCGCTCGTGGGCGCGGGTGTCGAGGAGGTCAAGACCCGCTCGGTCCTGACCTGTGAGTCCGCGGTCGGTACGTGTGCGTACTGCTACGGCCGTTCGCTCGCCACCGGCAAGCTGGTCGACATCGGTGAGGCGGTCGGCATCATCGCCGCCCAGTCCATCGGTGAGCCCGGTACCCAGCTGACGATGCGTACCTTCCACACCGGTGGTGTGGCCGGTGACGACATCACCCAGGGTCTGCCGCGTGTCGTCGAGCTCTTCGAGGCCCGTACCCCGAAGGGTGTCGCCCCGATCTCCGAGGCCAACGGCCGCGTGCGGATCGAGGAGACCGAGAAGACCAAGAAGCTCGTCGTCACCCCGGACGACGGCAGCGACGAGACGGCGTTCCCGATCTCGAAGCGTGCCCGTCTGCTGGTGGGCGAGGGCGACCACGTCGAGGTGGGCCAGAAGCTCACCGTGGGTGCCACCAACCCGCACGACGTGCTGCGCATCCTCGGCCAGCGGGCCGTCCAGGTCCACCTGGTCGGCGAGGTCCAGAAGGTCTACAACTCGCAGGGTGTGTCGATCCACGACAAGCACATCGAGATCATCATCCGGCAGATGCTGCGCCGTGTGACGATCATCGAGTCCGGCGACGCGGAGCTGCTGCCGGGCGAGCTCGTGGAGCGCTCGAAGTTCGAGACCGAGAACCGTCGTGTGGTCACCGAGGGCGGTCACCCCGCCTCCGGCCGTCCGCAGCTGATGGGTATCACCAAGGCCTCGCTCGCCACCGAGTCGTGGCTGTCGGCGGCGTCCTTCCAGGAGACGACCAGGGTCCTCACCGACGCGGCGATCAACGCCAAGTCGGACTCCCTGATCGGCCTCAAGGAGAACGTCATCATCGGTAAGCTCATCCCGGCCGGTACGGGCCTGTCCCGCTACCGCAACATCCGGGTCGAGCCGACCGAGGAGGCCAAGGCCGCGATGTACTCGGCCGTCGGCTACGACGACATCGACTACTCGCCGTTCGGCACCGGCTCCGGCCAGGCCGTTCCGCTGGAGGACTACGACTACGGTCCGTACAACCAGTAAGGCGTACGTCTGACGAAGGGCGGTCACCCCATGCGGGGTGGCCGCCCTTCGGCGTGTCAGCGGCCGGGAGTGGCCGGAGGGGCGTGGGACGGGCGTGGGAGTCCGCCCCCGACCCGGCGGTCATCCGGCGGCCCGGGGGCGTCGGCGGTGTGGTACGGGGCGAGTCAGGCCGCGCCTCGCCCCGGTCCGGCGGCCTCGCCCTGGTCTCGCACAGGTCCTGCCGTAGCATTTTTGTGAACGCTTGCCCCGAAACGGGAAGTGGATCTAGCGGCTGGGCCCGCGAAGTGACCAGCGTGTCCGCTGTCCAGGCATTTGTTTTGACCGGAGTGATTGAGGTAGGTACGCTCAGACCTTGTGCCTGGGGTGTGCCCTGGCCCTCGTGCGTGCCTTCAACCGTACGGGGAGCCTGCACCGGCCACCGCAATCTGCGCTCTCTCTGCCTTTCGGCGGGAGCCTGCAGCATTCGACACACCCGACCGCGTGGGTCGGCGACGTTCCAGGTTAGCTTTACTGACGGCACACAGAAACCGGAGAAGTAGTGCCTACGATCCAGCAGCTGGTCCGCAAGGGCCGGCAGGACAAGGTCGAGAAGAACAAGACGCCCGCACTCGAGGGTTCCCCTCAGCGCCGCGGCGTCTGCACGCGTGTGTTCACGACCACCCCGAAGAAGCCGAACTCGGCCCTCCGTAAGGTCGCGCGTGTGCGTCTGACCTCGGGCATCGAGGTCACGGCCTACATCCCGGGTGAGGGACACAACCTGCAGGAGCACTCCATCGTGCTCGTGCGTGGTGGCCGTGTGAAGGACCTGCCGGGTGTTCGCTACAAGATCATCCGCGGCTCGCTCGACACCCAGGGTGTCAAGAACCGCAAGCAGGCCCGCAGCCGCTACGGCGCCAAGAAGGAGAAGTAAGAATGCCTCGTAAGGGCCCCGCCCCGAAGCGCCCGGTCATCATCGACCCGGTTTACGGTTCTCCTCTGGTGACCTCGCTGATCAACAAGATCCTGCTCAACGGCAAGCGTTCCACCGCTGAGCGCATCGTCTACGGCGCCATGGAAGGCCTCCGCGAGAAGACCGGCGCAGACCCGGTCATCACGCTGAAGCGCGCCCTCGAGAACGTCAAGCCGTCTCTCGAGGTCAAGTCCCGCCGTGTCGGTGGCGCCACCTACCAGGTGCCGATCGAGGTCAAGCCCGGTCGTGCCTCCACCCTCGCGCTGCGCTGGGTCGTGGGTTACTCCCGCGCCCGTCGCGAGAAGACCATGACCGAGCGCCTCATGAACGAGCTCCTTGACGCCTCGAACGGCCTCGGCGCTGCGGTCAAGAAGCGTGAGGACACGCACAAGATGGCCGAGTCCAACAAGGCCTTCGCGCACTACCGCTGGTAGTCGCAACCCCATCGAGAACCGAGAGAAGACGAAAGCCTTATGGCTACCACTTCGCTTGACCTGGCCAAGGTCCGCAATATCGGGATCATGGCCCACATCGACGCGGGCAAGACGACCACCACTGAGCGCATCCTGTTCTACACCGGTGTTTCGTACAAGATCGGTGAGGTCCACGACGGCGCTGCCACGATGGACTGGATGGAGCAGGAGCAGGAGCGCGGCATCACGATCACGTCCGCCGCGACGACCTGTCACTGGCCGCTCGAGGACGTCGACCACACCATCAACATCATCGACACCCCGGGTCACGTCGACTTCACCGTCGAGGTGGAGCGCTCCCTGCGCGTGCTCGACGGTGCCGTGACGGTGTTCGACGGCGTCGCTGGCGTCGAGCCGCAGTCCGAGACCGTGTGGCGTCAGGCCGACCGCTACGGCGTTCCGCGGATCTGCTTCGTCAACAAGCTGGACCGTACGGGTGCCGAGTTCCACCGCTGCGTGGACATGATCAGCGACCGCCTCGGCGCGCAGCCGATCGTCATGCAGCTCCCGATCGGTGCCGAGGCGGACTTCAAGGGCGTCGTCGACCTGGTCCGCATGAAGGCCCTGGTCTGGTCCGCCGAGGCCGCCAAGGGCGAGATGTACGACATCGTCGACATCCCGGACACGCACACCGAGGCTGCCGAGGAGTACCGCGGCAAGCTCGTCGAGGCCGTGGCCGAGAACGACGAAGAGATCATGGAGCTGTACCTGGAGGGCCAGGAGCCCACCGAGGAGCAGCTGTACGCCGCGATCCGCCGTATCACCATCGCCTCCGGCAAGGGCAAGGGCACCACGGTCACCCCGGTGTTCTGTGGCACCGCGTTCAAGAACAAGGGCGTTCAGCCCCTGCTCGACGCGGTCGTGCGCTACCTCCCCTCCCCCGTCGACATCGAGGCCATCGAGGGCCACGACGTCAAGGACCCGGAGCAGGTCGTCAAGCGCAAGCCGTCCGACGACGAGCCGCTGTCGGCGCTGGCGTTCAAGATCATGAGCGACCCGCACCTCGGCAAGCTCACCTTCGTGCGCATCTACTCCGGCCGTCTGGAGTCCGGCACCGCCGTGCTGAACTCCGTGAAGGGCCGCAAGGAGCGCATCGGCAAGATCTACCGCATGCACGCGAACAAGCGTGAGGAGATCGAGTCGGTGGGCGCCGGTGACATCGTCGCCGTCATGGGCCTGAAGCAGACCACCACCGGTGAGACGCTCGCGGACGAGAAGAACCCGGTGATCCTGGAGTCCATGGACTTCCCGGCGCCGGTCATCGAGGTCGCGATCGAGCCCAAGTCCAAGGGTGACCAGGAGAAGCTGGGTGTCGCCATCCAGCGTCTCGCGGAGGAGGACCCCTCCTTCCAGGTGCACACCAACGAGGAGACCGGCCAGACCGTCATCGGCGGTATGGGCGAGCTTCACCTCGAGGTGCTCGTCGACCGTATGAAGCGTGAGTTCAAGGTCGAGGCCAACGTCGGCAAGCCGCAGGTCGCGTACCGCGAGACGATCCGCAAGGCCGTCGAGCGTCACGACTACACCCACAAGAAGCAGACCGGTGGTACCGGTCAGTTCGCCAAGGTGCAGATCGCGATCGAGCCCATCGAGGGCGGCGACTCGGCCTACGAGTTCGTGAACAAGGTCACCGGTGGCCGCATCCCGAAGGAATACATTCCTTCCGTGGACGCCGGCTGCCAGGAGGCGATGTCGTTCGGCATCCTCGCCGGCTACGAGATGACGGGCGTTCGCGTCATTCTTCTCGACGGTGGCTACCACGAGGTCGACTCCTCCGAGCTCGCGTTCAAGATCGCCGGTTCGCAGGCCTTCAAGGAGGCCGCGCGCAAGGCGTCCCCGGTTCTCCTCGAGCCGATGATGGCCGTTGAGGTCACCACGCCCGAGGACTACATGGGCGATGTCATCGGTGACATCAACTCCCGCCGTGGCCAGATCCAGGCCATGGAGGAGCGTGCCGGTGCCCGTGTCGTCAAGGGCCTGGTGCCGCTGTCGGAGATGTTCGGCTACGTCGGCGACCTCCGCAGCAAGACCTCGGGTCGCGCAAGCTACTCGATGCAGTTCGACTCCTACGCCGAGGTTCCGCGGAACGTCGCCGAGGAGATCATCGCGAAGGCCAAGGGCGAGTAACTCACCCGAGTACACGCTTTAGGCTTGACGCCGTGACCGTCGGGGCGTTCCCCGCGAACCCGTGAGGTTCGCCCCGACGGCCGGCACCACCAGCAAAGATCACCCTGGCGCCGATGAGTAAGGCGTACAGAACCACTCCACAGGAGGACCCCAGTGGCGAAGGCGAAGTTCGAGCGGACTAAGCCGCACGTCAACATCGGCACCATCGGTCACATCGACCACGGTAAGACGACCCTCACGGCCGCCATTACCAAGGTGCTGCATGACGCGTACCCGGACCTGAACGAGGCCTCGGCCTTCGACCAGATCGACAAGGCTCCTGAGGAGCGCCAGCGCGGTATCACCATCTCCATCGCGCACGTCGAGTACCAGACCGAGTCGCGTCACTACGCGCACGTCGACTGCCCCGGTCACGCGGACTACATCAAGAACATGATCACCGGTGCCGCCCAGATGGACGGCGCCATCCTCGTGGTCGCCGCCACCGACGGCCCGATGCCGCAGACCAAGGAGCACGTGCTCCTGGCCCGCCAGGTCGGCGTTCCGTACATCGTCGTCGCCCTGAACAAGGCCGACATGGTGGACGACGAGGAGATCCTGGAGCTCGTCGAGCTCGAGGTCCGTGAGCTCCTCACCGAGTACGAGTTCCCGGGCGACGACGTTCCCGTCGTCAAGGTCTCGGCGCTCAAGGCGCTCGAGGGCGACAAGGAGTGGGGCCAGTCGGTCCTGAACCTGATGGCCGCCGTCGACGAGGCGATCCCGCAGCCCGAGCGTGACGTCGACAAGCCGTTCCTGATGCCGATCGAGGACGTCTTCACGATCACCGGTCGTGGCACCGTCGTCACCGGTCGTATCGAGCGTGGTGTCCTCAAGGTCAACGAGACCGTCGACATCATCGGCATCAAGACCGAGAAGACCACCACCACGGTCACCGGCATCGAGATGTTCCGCAAGCTGCTCGACGAGGGCCAGGCCGGTGAGAACGTCGGTCTGCTCCTCCGTGGCATCAAGCGCGAGGACGTCGAGCGCGGCCAGGTCATCATCAAGCCCGGTTCGGTCACGCCGCACACCGAGTTCGAGGCCCAGGCCTACATCCTGTCCAAGGACGAGGGTGGCCGCCACACGCCGTTCTTCAACAACTACCGTCCGCAGTTCTACTTCCGTACGACTGACGTGACCGGTGTTGTGACCCTCCCCGAGGGCACCGAGATGGTCATGCCGGGTGACAACACCCAGATGACCGTCTCGCTGATCCAGCCCGTCGCCATGGAAGAGGGCCTGAAGTTCGCCATCCGTGAGGGTGGCCGGACCGTCGGCGCCGGCCAGGTCGTCAAGATCACCAAGTAAGTCCCGGTGGTTTGACCTGGCAGCTCACCGAGCTGCAAGAAGGGCCCCGCGCCTCTGGGTGCGGGGCCCTTCGGCATGTCCGCGTGTCAGGTGCGGACCCGGGCCGGGGTCCAGACCCACGGGTGGGCGTCCGCGCCCATGCCGACGGCCGTGGCACCGGAGGCGCCCAGGTGGAGCGCGGGGGAGTCCAGCGGCTCGACGCCCTGAGTGCGGGTCAGGATCCGGGGCCCTTCGCGGAGTCGGATCCGGCCGCGGAGATCCCGGCCGAGCAGTACCGGACCGGTGGGGGAGGGGGCCGCGGCGAGCGCGCCGTAACCGTCGAAGCCCGCGCGCAGCACCCGGCCGTCGGCCCGCACCGACGTCACCGCCGACTCGGCCGGCCGGCGGTAGTGGAGCTCCACGCCACCGCCGGGTGCGGGCACCGCGGTGAGCGACTCGCCGGCTGCCGCAGGCGTCCCCGTCGGGCGGAGGGTGAGCTCCTGACCCGGCGCGTCCTGGGTCCAGTGGTGCACGGAGTCGCGGCCCGCGGCGTGGACGTGGACCAGCCCGGCAGCGTCCACGACCGCCGAGAGACCGTCCTGGATCCCGCCGGCCGCGTTTGTCCCTTCGGTCCCGCGAGCCCTTCCGTCGGCCCTTCCGTCGGTCCACCCGTCGGTCTCGCCGCCGGCCCACCCTTCGGTCTCGCCGCCGCCGAGATCGCGCCACCGGTCCCAGCGCCCGTCACTGCCCCGCACGCGTGCGCTGAGGCCCTTGTCCGCGTTGCGTACGAAGAGGTGGACCCGCCCGTCGGGGGCGGCCACCGCGACCGGAACGCCGATCCGGCGGCCCCGGTCGTCGTCCCGCTCCGGATTGCCGAGGCCCCGCCAGGCGAGGAAGTCCCCGCCCGCGGCACGCTGTTCGAGTACGACGATCTCGCGCCGGTTCGCCCCGCCGTGCCCGCCGAACGCGGCGAACCGCAGCCCGAAGAGCAGCTGCCGCCCGTCCGCGAGCGCCGCCGAGCCCAGCGCGGGCGCGAGCGGCCCGCCGCCGAGGTCGTCGGGGTCGCCCCATTGGCCGCTGCCGGGCGCGGTCTCGCGCCAGCGCACGGCCCGGAGCCCCAGCACCCCGTAGGCGGTGAGCCGCCCGTCCGCCTCGTCGGTCACGAGGGGCCGGGCACCCGGATAGCGGTGGTGGGTCGAGCGGACCCAGCCCTTCTTGTTCGTCAACGGGCGTGTGCCGCCCACGTTGTAGTCGCCGCAGCCGGACGGGTTGCCGCACGGCCAGTCCGGGTCGCCTCCGTACGGGACGAGATGGGCGGCCTTCTCGGCGAGCGTGGCGGCGGGCAGGTTCTTGGGCCAGTGCCGGTTGTAGTAGCCGCGGAAGGCGGTGGCGACGAACGCCGGGAGCTGTCCACCGTCCTTCGCCGACTCGGCCACCCAGCGCAGCATCGCCGCCCAGCTGAAGCACGCCACCGCGGTGTGGTCGGCGTGGTCCGCGTAGCCGCGCTGCTCGCTGTCCTTCTTACGGGTCGCCTCGTCGCTGTGCTGGATGTCCGGGTCGGGATCCAGGGTCTGGACGACGGTCGGCCGGTACTGATCCATGAGCCCGACGAGCACGTCGACGAGCTGGTCGTAGTCGTACGACACGGTTCTGTGCAGCGGTGAGTCGGCGGAGACGACGGTGTGCAGGCCCAGCGCCCGGTCGCGCCAGAGGCTGGGCAGCGCATCCCAGCGGCGGGGCGTGTGCATGGGGAGGTTGAGGAAGAGCAGTTCGATCCGGCGGTCGCCGTTGGCGAGCGTGTCGACCTCGGCCCGGTGGTCGCCGCGGAGCGAGGCCACGCCCTTCTGCCACTCGGTGAACCGGTCGAGGCCGAGCATGGAGGCGTATGCCTGGCGCAGGCCCTGGTGGCGGGCGGAGGAGTAGGCGGGGCGGTCGGCCGGGACGTCCCGGCCGCCGGGTATGTGGTTCCTGCCGTCGTGCTCCCCGGCGGTGACGTACACGCAGAGGAGGGGGACCCCGGAGTCCACCAGCCGCTGGGTGTCCGGGTTCATGAAGTACAGGTCGTCGTCCGGGTGCGCCAGGATCTGCATCAGCTGGGCGCGGCGTGAGCGGGCGATCGGCATGCCGGGCGCGGGATCCGCGGTGGGGGTGGGGCGCCGGGGCGCGGGCACGGAGCAGGCGGTGAGTGCGCTCGCGGCAGCGGTTCCGGCGAGGGCGGTGAGGGCGGCGAGGACGGAGCGCCGGCGAGGCCGGGGTCGCTCGGCCAACCCGTCGGGTCTGCCTGTGGAATGTGCCGCAGGCATGCTGCGCGCAGCGCTCTCGTTCACGTGCCGTGCTCCGTCCGCTTCCCCCGCAGCGGGCGGGCATGGGCCCCCGTCTGCGTACTGTCTGTCCCCAGGTCGCGGAGGGCAGGGCTTGGTCGGAGCCCGCCTCCGCGCTCAGCTAGACGCGCCTGCGGAGCGCGGGGTTGCCGTGCTCTGCGCCTCACCTGCGCCGACCCGCCCTTCCGCCAGGAGGACGCGGAGGCGGGCCATGCGGTGGGCGATGTCGCGCCGTGGTTCGGGCGGAGCAGGTGCCTGAGTCACGGGGAACCGCTGCGGGAAGCGAGCCGCCTCGTTCCCCTGCGTGGTTGCCGGGTGGCGGTCAAGCTGCGCATGTGAGCACCCCGTACAGCGTCTCGTCGCCGACGTCGCCGACGTTGCCGCAGCGTCGAAAGTCCTGACGAGGATGCCCGGTTCGAAGGGATGGACCCCGTCGAGGGCGACGTCGAGGGCGACGACGAGGGCGACGACGAGGGCGAGGGCGAGGGTGAGGGCGAGGGCGAGGACGACGACGAGGGTCAGGGTGAGGGCGACGACGCGGTGCGGATCCGCGGCCGGATGCATGCAGGCATCCGTCAACCGGCCAGTGCCGGGACGTCGCCGCCCTCCGCCCAGGTGAGCGTGGTCCCCGGCAGGTCCCTCAGCCACCGCTCGGCGATCTCCGCGAGCCGTGCCCGGTCCGGCGGGGTCCGGCCGAGCCCGATGGCGTACCGGGCGCCCTCCGGGCCGGACGCGAAGGGCCGGGGCCAGGCGTGGGCGCCTTCCACACCGGCCGCCTCCAGTGCGGTGAGCAGGGCCCGTACGCGCCCGCGCACCCGACCCGCGGCCGGCCCGGCGGGCACGGTCAGCACCGCCCAGGCCGTGTGCCGGCGATGCAGCGGCGGCGGTGCGAGCAGCTCTCCCCAGGGCACCGCGGAGCCCGCCGCCTCCAGCAACTCCCAGGCCCGGTAGAGCTCCTGGGCCACCAGCTCCTGCCCGCTTGTGCCGAGCTGATCCGAGCAGGACCTGACGGGCTCGCTCGGCGTCATGACCGGTTGCCGCCAGTCCCACGCGGCCCAGGTCGCGAAGAAGCGCCGCAGCAGCGCGGCGTCGGCCGTCTCGGCCGTCTCGGCCGGGCCCTGGGCCCCGTCCCCGGCCTCGCAGACCGTGCGGGCCGTCCGGGCCGCCAGGAGGGACCAGGCCAGGCCAGGGAGACCGCCGAAGGGGGGGTGAGTCCAGGCCGCGGGCCCCGGCCCAGGACTTGATCCGCCGGGCGAGGAGGGTGAACGCTTCCACGTGCGGGCCCGCGACGGCCAGCACGGCGTCCGCGTCGCTCACCGCGCTCAACGCCACCGAGGCCGCATCGCCCAGCTCGGCGCGGCGGGCGACCGCGTCGGGCGGGGGGACGGCGCCCGTGGCGGCCACGACCAGGTCCACGTCGAGTCGGCCGACACGCAGCCGTAGCCCCGGCACCCTGGCGCCCACGACCTCCCGGACGTCCGTGGCCTCCGGCAGCGCCGCCGCGACCCGCGCCCGTACGTCCTCCGGCGCGGCGCCGCCCGGCAGTGCCGCGACCAGGTTCAGGTCGGCGCCGGGCAGCTGGCAGCCCATGCGCCGTGAGCCGACGACGTACACGACGCCGTCGGCCAGCGCGTCCGACACGCGCTGCGCGGTGCGCCGGGCGTGCGCCGTGCGGGGCGCGTCCTCCTCGGAGGGCGGTCCGGTGACGGAGGGCGGTCCGGCGGCGCCCTCCTCCGGCGCCCATCGCACCTCGCCCGTCCCCATCGCGACCGTCGCGCGCACCCGCATCGGCTCGTCGCCCCGCCGGGACAGCAAGGCGAGCTCCCCGATCCGGGCCGTCGCGCCGCCGAGCAGGGCCTCGCACCGTGCGGCCAGCGGGTTCGGATCGTGGGTCCGTCCCAGGGACAGATGCGGGATGAAGCCTTCCGCGGCCTTCCCGCGCCGCCCCGCGCACAGCGGGAAGCGCTCCACCAGCGCCTCGTACAGCCGGGCCCACGGCTCCTCGCCGCCCGCCGCGGGGTCGAGCCACACGGTGGCGTCGTCCCGGTGCCCGAACCAGTTGACGCCTTCGAGCCGGGCGGTGAACGGGGCGACCTTCGCCGCGGCCGCCGCGAGCAGCGGGGCCGCCCGCTCGAAGTCGGACTCCGGTACGAAGCCGAAGAGGACGTTGACGTGCGGCGGCCAGCGGCGGATCTGGCGGTCGTGCTCCTGGCGGATGTGCTGGATAGGCGGCCACAGCTCCCGCGGAGGGAGCCACGCCACGGCCGTACGGGGCGTCGGCCGCACGGCGAGCACGTTCGCGCGTACGTCCGCCGGTGCATCCAGGGGTGCGTGGGAGTCCAGAGGTGCGTGTGCGTCCAGGGGTGCCTGGGAGTCCAGGGGCGCGTGGGCATTCACGGGTGCGAGGGCGTTCACGGGTGCGTGGCCGTCGTGCGCGTCGAGGCTCAGCTCCGCCACCACGCCGTAGTGGTCGGACACGTACAGCCCCTCCGGGCCCGGCGCGTCACCCGTCAGCGCCGCACCGTCCACCCGCAGCCCCTCCGCGCGCAGCAGTACCCGGTCCAGCCGGGACGCCCGCCCCGTCTGGGACGCCACCGCCGCCAGCGGGTTGACGCCCGGGTCGAAGGTCGGGGTCCGGTCGTCGAGCCCGTGCGTCTCGCTCCACGCGTCGCGCATCCCGAGCGTCGTCTCCGGCACGTCCGTACCGTCGTTGAAGTCGCCCAGCAGCAGCAGATTCCCCTCGACTCCCGCCAACCCCTCGGCGAGCGCGCCGAGTTCGGCCTCCCGCCGCGCCACTCCGTTCTCGGAGTGGTCGCTGCTGAGATGGGTGGCGGCCACGGTCACCGGGCCCTCCGCGGTTTCCACGACCACAGCCGTCACCGCCTTGTGCGGGCCGAGGACGTGCATCCCCGCCTCCCGCACCGGCAGCCGGCTGAGCAGCAGCACGCCGCAGTCGTCGACGTCCATGCCGGACGGCTCGGTGCCCAGCGTGTACGCCTCACGTACCCACTGCGCGTCCAGCAGCACCGAGAGCAGCCGGGACTCCACCTCCTGGAGCGCGATGACGTCCGCGTCGGCCTCCCGGAGGGCGTCGAGGAGGAGCGGGCGGCGCCTCGTGGTGTCGATGCGGTCGCTGTTGTAGCGGTCCCAGAACGTGTTCCAGGTCAGGACGCGCAGTCCTGCCGTGGCGGGCACGCCCCGCGGCGCCCGCGCGGGCGCCCAGCCGCCGGAACGGTCCCAGACGGACGGCGTGCGCGGCGTGAAGAAGGGCGCCCGCAGCCGGCGCGGGTCCCGTACCCGCCCCGCGTCGGTCGCATCGATCCGGTCCACGCCCGTCGAGCGGTCCCAGACCACTTCACCGTCGGCCTCGAAGAACAGCACCCGGTGCCAGGGGATCTCGCCGCCCGGGTCGAAGTCGTCGAGCGGCAGCCGCTCGGGCGGGGCGCCGCGCTGGCTGATCCCGATCACGAAGCGGGCCGGGTCGAAGCGCGCGTCCCAGCGCACCCGGTGGTAGATCTCCTCGCTCGTACGCACCTACGCCTCCTCCTCGACGGTCCCGTCCGCTCCGACGTACCAGGCGCGGTGGGCCTGGCCCGGGTACGGCGGGACGAACCGGTGCAGCTGCGAGGCGGGCACCTCGGGCGGCACCGGGTGCGTCCGGCCGGCGTTGCGCCGGGCCGGCTCGTCCTCGCCCGACGAGGACGACGGCGTGCGTGACGAGCGCGTCGCGGCGCCGGGCGACCGCGTGCACCAGGGAACGCTGGTGCGGGTTGAGGGACGTGGCGTCCCACACCACGGTGCCACCTTCCGCCGGCGCGGTGTCGAGCCGGTGCAGTCCTGCGCACAGGACTGCACCGCCCGCGCGCTGGTCGGCCTGCGGCCTGCGACCCGCGACCCTCGCGCAGCTCGTCGAGCGACATGTACGCGTCGACGCCGGGCAGGCTCCGCGCGAAGGCGCCTCTTGCCGCTGCCCGTGGGCCCCACCATGTGGATCAGCTTCGGGAACTCCCCCCGACCGCCACCGCCAGGTCGCCGCGACCGCCTCGTCGACGGTCCGGATGCGCCCCTGCGCGTACGCTCCCCGCGCCTCGGCCCGGCAGCGGACGGCCGCATCCGCGGGCAGACCGGCGAAGGCCGCGCGCAGTCCGTGCAGGGGCCGCGCCTCCTCGGTGTGCAGCGCCGACCACTCCACCCCGGTGGACGACCCGCCCGCACCCCGCGCTGGTCCTCAGACCGCTCGCGGGAGTCCACGCCCGCCGCCACATCGACGTCCTCCACCGCCCTGAGCGGACGGCCCGGACGGTCGTCCGAACGGTCCTCGCGGAACTGCGGCGGGCGGCGGTGTCGATCCGGAGCCGTGACGCGTAGCGCTCCGCGCACCGGGACGGACGACCTCGCCGGCGGCGACGAGCGTGCGGGGGTCGCAGGACCTCCCTGCCCAATGACGCCGCCCGCCCTCGGCGGCTCAGCGGGTCCGAGCGCGGAGTGTGCGGCGACGCCAGCCGCGGGCGTCGATCCTGCGCGGCTGGTTCCGGACACGGGCCGCGGCCTTCCATGGGGGAGATGCTTCCCGCTCCGCCGGCCGGGGAGCTGGAGGCCGGGTGGAAGGAGCCGGACGGGGTCCGCCTCTGTGCGTGTCACGTCCGAACTCAGTCCCAGGCTCGGGCCAGGGCGCTGAGACGGTCCCGGTACTCCAGTACCTCGATCCACTCGGGCAGCCAGTACTTCGGGCCGTTCTTCGCCCCGGCGAAGGCGCCGGCGAGGGCTGCGATCGAGTCGGAGTCTCCGGAGGAGTGGGCTCCCCGTGCGATCGCTGCTCGGGCGTCGCCCCTGACCACCAGGAAGCAGTACAGGGCGGTGGCGAGGGCCTCCTCGGCGATCCAGCCGGCACCGACGACCTCGCAGGGGTCCTGGCCGATGTCCGGCTCGCGCAGGGCGTCGGTCACCTTGTCGAGGGCGGCCCGCAGGCACTCGTTCACCGGGTCACGTTGGCACAGCGGTACAGCGTCCGCACCAGCCGTATCCCGAGGGTCCGGATTTGCCCCGCATGGTCGATCGGAGCCCTCGGCACCCGCAGCATGATCCGGTCGCCGCCGAACAGCCCCCACGCCCGTCGTCGAGGGCGGCCGAGCGTGCCCACCCCCTCGACCCCCGAGCCGGACCCCGGACCCCGGACCGCGGTCGCCGGAGGTTCCGCGCGCCGCGGTTTGACACGCAACCCCGCCGGGGTAATCTCTTCGGCCCGATTGGCGTCCCCAGCGGCCTGTGTGGCAGACTATCCGGGTTGCTCGGTTGAGTGCCGATGCTGCGCGCCTCCCGCCGGGAGGACCGGAAGCGAGTCCCACAGTACTCGTCGCCCCAACTGCCCCCAGGGCAGCGCTGGGGCGGACGTACGGGAATCTTCCGGGAAGTGTCAGCGGGGCCCCGGCCAGGCACCCGGTGGGTTTTCTCCCCCGTCCAGCGGTCTCTTCTGCGGATCGCAATCCCCTCCAGCAGGGAATCCGTCACTGGATATCTGCGTAGCGGGAGTGCGACACGCCCGACCGCGTGGGTCGGAGAGAAGGCTGTTAACACCGGGTTCCAGAGCGTTACGAGACAGACAGGACTACGAAGTAGCCATGGCGGGACAGAAGATCCGCATCCGGCTCAAGGCCTACGACCACGAGGTCATCGACTCCTCGGCGAAGAAGATCGTCGAGACGGTGACCCGCACTGGTGCGTCGGTCGCGGGCCCGGTGCCGCTGCCCACTGAGAAGAACGTGTACTGCGTCATCAAGTCGCCGCACAAGTACAAGGACTCGCGCGAGCACTTCGAGATGCGCACGCACAAGCGCCTCATCGACATCCTCGACCCCACGCCGAAGACGGTTGACTCGCTGATGCGTCTCGACCTGCCGGCGGGCGTCGACATCGAGATCAAGCTCTGAGGTGACGCGCGAGATGGCTAAGCAGATCAAGGGCATCCTGGGCGAGAAGCTCGGCATGACTCAGGTCTGGGACGAGAACAACCGTGTCGTCCCGGTCACCGTCGTCAAGGCCGGCCCCAACGTCGTCACCCAGGTCCGTACGAACGACACCGACGGCTACGAGTCGGTCCAGATCGCCTTCGGCGAGATCGACCCGCGCAAGGTGAACAAGCCCCTCAAGGGCCACTTCGCCAAGGCCGACGTGACCCCGCGCCGCCACCTGGTGGAGCTCCGTACCTCCGACGCCAGCGAGTACACGCTCGGCCAGGAGATCACTGCCGAGGTGTTCGAGTCCGGCGTCAAGGTCGACGTCACGGGCAAGAGCAAGGGCAAGGGCTTCGCCGGTGTCATGAAGCGTCACAACTTCAAGGGCCTCGGCGCCGGTCACGGCACCCAGCGCAAGCACCGCTCGCCCGGTTCCATCGGTGGCTGTGCCACCCCGGGCCGTGTGTTCAAGGGCCTCCGCATGGCGGGCCGTATGGGCAACGAGCGGGTCACCACCCAGAACCTGACCGTCCACGCCGTTGACGCGGAGAAGGGTCTGCTGCTCATCAAGGGCGCGGTTCCCGGTCCGAACGGCGGCCTCGTCCTGGTCCGTACCGCGGCCAAGGGGGCCTGAGGTAACCGATGAGCACCATTGACATCCTTTCGCCCGCTGGCGACAAGGCCGGTAGCGTCGAGCTCCCCGCGGAGATCTTCGACGCCAAGGTCAGCGTTCCGCTGATCCACCAGGTCGTCGTCGCGCAGCTGGCCGCTGCCCGCCAGGGCACGCACAAGACCAAGACCCGCGGCGAAGTCCGTGGTGGTGGCAAGAAGCCTTACCGCCAGAAGGGCACCGGCCGCGCCCGTCAGGGTTCGACCCGTGCGCCGCAGTTCGCCGGCGGTGGCGTCGTCCACGGCCCCGTGCCGCGTGACTACTCGCAGCGGACCCCGAAGAAGATGAAGGCCGCCGCCCTGCGCGGTGCCCTCACCGACCGGGCCCGTCACTCCCGTATCCACGTCGTCTCCGGCGTGGTCGAGGGCGAGATCTCCACCAAGGCCGCCAAGACGCTGTTCGGCAAGATCTCGGAGCGCAAGAACCTGCTCCTGGTCGTCGACCGCAGCGACGAGGCCGCGTGGCTCTCCGCCCGCAACCTGCCCCAGGTGCACATCCTGGAGCCGGGCCAGCTGAACACGTACGACGTGCTCGTCTCCGACGACGTGGTCTTCACCCAGGCCGCCTTCGAGTCCTTCGTGTCTGGCCCCAAGGCCGTTGAGACCGAAGGGAGCGAGGCCTGATGACTGAGGCCGCCGTCACCAGCAAGACCTTCTCGGACCCGCGCGACCTGCTGATCAAGCCGGTCGTCTCCGAGAAGAGCTACGCGCTGCTGGACGAGAACAAGTACACGTTCGTTGTCGACCCGCGCGCCAACAAGACCCAGATCAAGCAGGCCGTCGAGGCGGTCTTCCAGGTCAAGGTCACCGGGGTCAACACGATCAACCGTCAGGGCAAGCGCAAGCGCACCCGCACCGGTTTCGGCAAGCGTGCCAACACCAAGCGCGCCATCGTGACCCTTGCCGAGGGCAGCCGAATCGACATCTTCGGCGGTCCGACCGCCTAAGGGCGGTCCGGATCGTCCGATATCGGACGAGGACTGAGAAATGGGTATCCGCAAGTACAAGCCGACGACTCCGGGCCGTCGTGGCTCCAGCGTCGCCGACTTCGTCGAGATCACGCGGTCCACGCCGGAGAAGTCGCTGGTCCGCCCTCTGCACAGCAAGGGCGGCCGTAACAACGCCGGTCGTGTGACCGTTCGCCACCAGGGCGGTGGCCACAAGCGCGCCTACCGAGTGATCGACTTCCGTCGTCACGACAAGGACGGCGTGCCGGCCAAGGTCGCGCACATCGAGTACGACCCCAACCGCACCGCGCGCATCGCGCTCCTGCACTACGCGGACGGCGAGAAGCGCTACATCCTGGCCCCCCGCGGCCTGCAGCAGGGTGACCGGATTGAGAACGGCCCCGCGGCCGACATCAAGCCCGGCAACAACCTGGCGCTGCGCAACATCCCGGTCGGTACGACCCTGCACGCCATCGAGCTGCGGCCCGGCGGCGGCGCGAAGTTCGCCCGCTCCGCGGGTGCCTCCGTGCAGCTGCTGGCGAAGGAGGGCTCCATGGCCCACCTTCGTATGCCGTCGGGCGAGATCCGCCTGGTCGACGTCCGCTGCCGCGCCACCATCGGCGAGGTCGGCAACGCCGAGCAGTCGAACATCAACTGGGGCAAGGCCGGCCGCATGCGCTGGAAGGGCGTCCGCCCGACCGTCCGCGGTGTCGCCATGAACCCGGTCGACCACCCGCACGGTGGTGGTGAGGGCAAGACCTCCGGTGGTCGCCACCCGGTCTCCCCGTGGGGTCAGAAGGAGGGTCGTACTCGTTCTCCCAAGAAGGCGAGCAACAAGTACATCGTCCGCCGCCGCAAGACGAACAAGAAGCGCTAGGAGCGGGTTTAGATGCCGCGCAGTCTCAAGAAGGGGCCCTTCGTCGACGACCACCTCATCAAGAAGGTGGACGTCCAGAACGAAGCAGGCACCAAGAACGTCATCAAGACCTGGTCCCGTCGCTCGATGATCGTCCCGGCCATGCTGGGCCACACGATCGCGGTGCACAACGGCAAGACCCATGTCCCGGTGTTCGTCACCGAGTCCATGGTCGGCCACAAGCTCGGCGAGTTCTCGCCGACTCGCACCTTCCGCGGCCACGTCAAGGACGACCGGAAGTCGAAGCGCCGCTAATCGCGGGGTGGAAACGACTATGACTTACACCGAAGGGACAACCATGGAAGCCAGGGCCCAGGCGCGGTACATCCGCGTCACGCCCATGAAGGCCCGCCGCGTGGTGGACCTCATCCGTGGCATGGACGCCACGGAGGCTCAGGCGGTCCTGCGTTTCGCCCCGCAGGCCGCGAGCGTGCCGGTCGGCAAGGTGCTGGACAGCGCCATTGCCAACGCCGCGCACAACTACGACCACACGGACGCTTCTTCGCTGTTCATCAGCGAGGCGTACGTCGACGAGGGCCCGACCCTGAAGCGGTTCCGTCCGCGTGCTCAGGGCCGTGCCTACCGGATCCGCAAGCGGACCAGCCACATCACCGTGGTCGTCAGCAGCAAGGAAGGAACCCGGTAATGGGCCAGAAGGTAAACCCGCACGGGTTCCGGCTCGGTATCACCACGGACTTCAAGTCCCGTTGGTACGCCGACAAGCTGTACAAGGACTACGTCAAGGAAGACGTCGCCATCCGTCGGATGATGACGTCCGGCATGGAGCGCGCCGGTATCTCGAAGGTTGAGATCGAGCGCACCCGTGACCGCGTGCGGGTGGACATCCACACCGCGCGTCCCGGCATCGTCATCGGCCGCCGTGGCGCCGAGGCCGACCGCATCCGCGGCGACCTCGAGAAGCTCACGGGCAAGCAGGTCCAGCTGAACATCCTCGAGGTCAAGAACCCCGAGGTCGACGCTCAGCTCGTGGCCCAGGCCGTTGCCGAGCAGCTGTCCTCCCGCGTCTCCTTCCGTCGGGCCATGCGCAAGAGCATGCAGTCCGCCATGAAGGCCGGCGCCAAGGGCATCAAGATCCAGTGTGGTGGCCGTCTCGGCGGCGCCGAGATGTCCCGCTCGGAGTTCTACCGCGAGGGCCGTGTGCCGCTGCACACGCTCCGCGCGAACGTCGAGTACGGCTTCTTCGAGGCCAAGACGACCTTCGGCCGTATCGGCGTGAAGGTCTGGATCTACAAGGGCGACGTCAAGAACATCGCCGAGGTCCGCGCCGAGAACGCCGCTGCCCGCGCCGGCAACCGCCCGGCCCGTGGTGGCGCTGACCGCCCGGCCGGCCGTGGTGGCCGCGGTGGCGAGCGTGGCGGTCGCGGTCGCAAGCCGCAGCAGCAGGGGGCCCAGAGTGGCCAGCAGCAGCCTGCCGAGGCCCCCAAGGCCGACGCTCCCGCCGCCGCTGCCGCTCCGGCTGAGAGCACCGGAACGGAGGCCTGACCGAAATGCTGATCCCCCGTAGGGTCAAGCACCGCAAGCAGCACCACCCCAAGCGTCGCGGTATGGCCAAGGGTGGTACGACGGTTGCGTTCGGCGAGTACGGCATCCAGGCCATGACTCCGGCGTACGTGACCAACCGCCAGATCGAGGCGGCTCGTATCGCGATGACCCGCCACATCAAGCGTGGCGGCAAGGTCTGGATCAACATCTACCCGGACCGCCCGCTGACGAAGAAGCCCGCCGAGACCCGCATGGGTTCCGGTAAGGGTTCCCCGGAGTGGTGGGTCGCGAACGTGCACCCGGGCCGGGTCATGTTCGAGCTGTCCTACCCGAACGAGAAGATTGCGCGTGAGGCTCTGACTCGTGCAGCGCACAAGCTGCCGATGAAGTGCCGGATCGTCAAGCGCGAGGCAGGTGAAGCGTGATGTCGGTCGGTACCAAGGCGTCCGAGCTGCGCGAGCTGGGCAACGAGGAGCTTGTTGCCAAGCTCCGCGAGGCCAAGGAAGAGCTGTTCAACCTCCGCTTCCAGGCGGCGACGGGCCAGCTCGAGAACCACGGCCGGCTGAAGGCCGTCCGCAAGGACATCGCCCGGATCTACACCCTGATGCGTGAGCGCGAGCTGGGCATCGAGACGGTGGAGAGCGCCTGATGAGCGAGAGCAACGTGACTGAGAACAAGACCGCGGAGCGCGGCTTCCGCAAGACCCGTGAGGGTCTGGTCGTCAGCGACAAGATGGACAAGACCGTCGTCGTCGCTGTCGAGGACCGCGTCAAGCACGCGCTGTACGGCAAGGTCATCCGCCGTACGAACAAGCTCAAGGCGCACGACGAGCAGAACGCCGCGGGTGTCGGCGACCGCGTCCTCCTCATGGAGACCCGGCCGCTGTCCGCGACGAAGCGCTGGCGCGTCGTCGAGATCCTCGAGAAGGCCAAGTAATTTTGCGGGGGCCCACGCCCCCGCATGCCCCCCGCTGGGACCCCGGTCCCAGCACTAGTTCCGCCAGGCTCCGGGGACTGCTCGCGCAGTCCCCGGGGAACCGGCAGACGATCAGGAGATAGACGTGATCCAGCAGGAGTCGCGACTTCGCGTCGCCGACAACACTGGTGCCAAGGAGATCCTTTGCATCCGTGTTCTCGGTGGCTCGGGTCGCCGCTACGCGGGCATCGGTGACGTCATCGTCGCCACCGTCAAGGACGCGATCCCCGGTGGCAACGTGAAGAAGGGTGACGTCGTCAAGGCGGTCATCGTTCGCACCGTCAAGGAGCGCCGCCGCCAGGACGGCTCGTACATCCGCTTCGACGAGAACGCCGCCGTCATTCTGAAGAACGACGGCGACCCTCGCGGCACCCGTATCTTCGGCCCGGTGGGCCGTGAGCTGCGCGAGAAGAAGTTCATGAAGATCATCTCGCTCGCGCCGGAGGTGCTGTAAGCATGAAGATCAAGAAGGGCGACCTGGTCCAGGTCATCACCGGCAAGGACAAGGGCAAGCAGGGCAAGGTCATTGCCGCTTTCCCGCGCGAGGAGCGCGTCCTGGTCGAGGGTGTCAACCGGGTCAAGAAGCACACCAAGGCCAACCAGCCGGGCCGCGCCTCGCAGGCCGGCGGCATCGTGACCACCGAGGCCCCGATCCACGTCAGCAACGTTCAGCTGGTCGTGGAGAAGGACGGCAACAAGGTCGTGACTCGCGTCGGCTATCGCTTCGACGACGAGGGCAACAAGATCCGCGTTGCCAAGCGGACTGGTGAGGACATCTGATGACGACCACCACGACTCCGCGTCTCAAGACGAAGTACCGCGAGGAGATCATCGGCAAGCTGCGTGAGGAGTTCTCGTACGAGAACATCATGCAGGTTCCGGGCCTCGTCAAGATCGTGGTCAACATGGGTGTGGGCGACGCCGCCCGCGACTCCAAGCTGATCGAGGGCGCCATCCGCGACCTCACCACGATCACCGGTCAGAAGCCGGCCGTCACCAAGGCCCGCAAGTCCATCGCGCAGTTCAAGCTGCGTGAGGGCCAGCCGATCGGTGCCCACGTCACGCTCCGTGGCGACCGCATGTGGGAGTTCCTGGACCGCACCCTGTCGCTCGCGCTCCCGCGCATCCGCGACTTCCGCGGCCTGTCCCCCAAGCAGTTCGACGGCCGTGGCAACTACACCTTCGGTCTCACGGAGCAGGTCATGTTCCACGAGATCGACCAGGACAAGATCGACCGCGTCCGGGGTATGGACATCACCGTGGTCACCACGGCGACCAACGACGCTGAGGGCCGCGCCCTTCTCCGTCACCTCGGCTTCCCGTTCAAGGAGGCGTAAGCGAGATGGCGAAGAAGGCTCTGATTGCCAAGGCTGCTCGTAAGCCCAAGTTCGGTGTGCGTGCGTACACCCGCTGCCAGCGCTGCGGCCGCCCGCACTCCGTGTACCGCAAGTTCGGCCTCTGCCGCGTGTGCCTTCGTGAGATGGCTCACCGTGGCGAGCTGCCGGGCGTGACCAAGAGCTCCTGGTAATCCCCGTAACCACGGGAATTACCAGAGGCTCTCGGTAAGCAACGGGACGGCGGGGCCCTCCCTCACATGCCGTAGGCTTGTGGGGTTGGGCGCCCGCCGCCCTGATCGACTTACTACGCCGTAGGTCCCCGTGCCGCACCCGTCCCGCCCATGTGTGGGGAGAGGGATGGCGCATACAGGAAACCCCGGCGAGAGAGGCCGAAGGCCAATTCATGACCATGACTGATCCGATCGCGGACATGCTGACTCGTCTGCGTAACGCGAACTCGGCGTACCACGACTCCGTGACGATGCCGCACAGCAAGATCAAGTCTCACATCGCGGAGATCCTCCAGCAGGAGGGCTTCATCACGGGCTGGAAGGTCGAGGACGCCGAGGTCGGCAAGAACCTCGTCCTCGAGCTGAAGTTCGGCCCGAACCGTGAGCGCTCCATCGCGGGCATCAAGCGGATCTCCAAGCCCGGTCTCCGGGTGTACGCGAAGTCCACCAACCTGCCGAAGGTGCTGGGCGGCCTGGGCGTGGCGATCATCTCCACGTCGCACGGGCTCCTCACCGACAAGCAGGCCAGCAAGAAGGGTGTGGGCGGGGAAGTCCTCGCCTACGTCTGGTAGTCGGGAACGGAGGAGAAGAAACATGTCGCGTATCGGCAAGCTCCCCATCTCGGTTCCCGCCGGCGTGGATGTCACCATCGATGGCCGTACGGTCCAGGTGAAGGGCCCCAAGGGCACCCTGACCCACACCGTTGCCGCGCCGATCGAGATCGCGAAGGGCGAGGACGGCGTTCTGAACGTCACCCGCCCGAACGACGAGCGTCAGAACAAGGCCCTGCACGGCCTGTCCCGCACGCTGGTGGCCAACATGATCACCGGTGTGACCGCGGGGTACACGAAGGCGCTCGAGATCAGCGGTGTCGGTTACCGCGTTGCCGCGAAGGGCTCCAACCTGGAGTTCCAGCTCGGCTACAGCCACTCGATCCTGGTGGAGGCCCCCGAGGGCATCTCCTTCAAGGTCGAGTCGCCGACCAAGTTCTCGGTCGAGGGCATCGACAAGCAGAAGGTCGGCGAGGTCGCCGCGAACATCCGCAAGCTGCGCAAGCCCGACCCGTACAAGGCCAAGGGCGTGAAGTACGCGGGCGAGGTCATCCGCCGCAAGGTCGGAAAGGCTGGTAAGTAAGCCATGGCATACGGCGTGAAGATTGCCAAGGGCAAGGCCTACAAGGGCGCTTCCCTGAAGCGTCGCCACATCCGCATCCGCAAGAAGATCTCGGGTACCCCGGCGCGTCCGCGCCTGGTCGTCACCCGGTCCAACCGCGGGATCACGGCTCAGGTCATCGACGACCTCGCGGGGCACACCCTCGCGTCGGCGTCCACCCTGGACTCGTCCATCCGCGGCGGCGAAGGCGACAAGTCGTCGAAGGCGAAGCAGGTCGGCCAGCTCGTGGCCGAGCGTGCCAAGGCCGCCGGCGTCGAGGCTGTCGTGTTCGACCGTGGCGGCAACCAGTACGCGGGGCGCATCGCCGCCCTGGCGGACGCCGCCCGCGAAGCCGGCCTGAAGTTCTGAGCCGGTTCCGTAGCTCAGCGGAAAACGAAGAGAGGTAATTCCAATGGCTGGACCCCAGCGCCGCGGAAGCGGTGCCGGTGGCGGCGAGCGGCGGGACCGGAAGGGCCGTGACGGCGGCGCAGCTGCCGCCGAGAAGACCGCTTACGTTGAGCGCGTTGTCGCGATCAACCGTGTCGCCAAGGTTGTGAAGGGTGGTCGTCGCTTCAGCTTCACCGCGCTGGTCGTGGTGGGCGACGGTGACGGCACCGTGGGTGTCGGTTACGGCAAGGCCAAGGAGGTGCCGGCCGCCATCGCCAAGGGTGTTGAGGAGGCCAAGAAGCACTTCTTCAAGGTCCCCCGTATCCAGGGCACCATCCCGCACCCGATCCAGGGCGAGAAGGCCGCGGGCGTCGTCCTGCTCAAGCCGGCTTCCCCCGGTACCGGTGTTATCGCCGGTGGCCCGGTGCGTGCCGTGCTCGAGTGCGCCGGCGTTCACGACATCCTGTCGAAGTCGCTCGGCTCCGACAACGCGATCAACATCGTGCACGCGACCGTGGCGGCCCTGAAGGGCCTGCAGCGTCCCGAGGAGATCGCGGCCCGCCGCGGTCTGCCGCTCGAGGACGTCGCCCCCGCGGCTCTGCTTCGTGCGCGTGCGGGAGCGGGTGCGTAATGGCCCGCCTCAAGATCACGCAGACGAAGTCGTACATCGGCAGCAAGCAGAACCACCGCGACACCCTGCGCTCCCTTGGTCTCAAGGGCATCAACACGCAGGTCGTCAAGGAGGACCGCCCCGAGTTCCGCGGCATGGTGCACACCGTCCGCCACCTCGTGACGGTTGAGGAGGTCGACTGATCATGGCGGAGCAGAACCCGCTCAAGATCCACAACCTCCGTCCCGCCCCGGGCGCCAAGACCGCGAAGACCCGTGTCGGTCGTGGTGAGGCGTCGAAGGGTAAGACGGCCGGTCGTGGTACCAAGGGCACCAAGGCCCGCTACCAGGTTCCGGAGCGCTTCGAGGGTGGGCAGATGCCCCTCCACATGCGCCTCCCGAAGCTGAAGGGCTTCAAGAACCCGTTCCGCACCGAGTTCCAGGTCGTGAACCTGGACAAGCTGGCCGCGCTCTACCCGCAGGGTGGCGAGGTCACGGTGGCCGACCTGGTCGCCAAGGGCGCGGTGCGCAAGAACAGCCTCGTCAAGGTCCTTGGCCAGGGCGAGATCTCCGTGGCGCTGCAGGTTTCGGTTGACGCCGTCTCCGGCTCCGCCAAGGAGAAGATCACCGCCGCCGGCGGTACCGTCACCGAGCTCGTCTGAGACGAGCCGATGGCCTGAACGCCCAACCGGGGATGCCTCTCAAATGGGGCATCCCCGGTTGGTCGTTCCAAGGGGGGCACACTCGCCGGTAAGGTGGCGAGCGTTGTTGCTGTTATTTGCCCGGGGGGTGACTCCCGGAACAGGTCGCGAGGGACCCCAGGGCCCCGAGCGGCTTGACTTATACGTATTCGTCGAACCTCAAGACCGTCACCTCTGACGCTTTGCGCGGGGGTCGCAGGAGGCACCGTGCTCACCGCGTTCGCCCGGGCGTTCAAGACGCCCGACCTGCGCAAGAAGCTGCTCTTCACGCTCGGCATCATCGTGCTGTACCGGGTAGGCGCACACATCCCGGTACCCGGCGTCAGCTACGAGAACGTCCAGCAGTGTGTCGACCAGGCGTCGAAGAACAACGGCAGCCTGTTCGGCCTCGTCAACATGTTCAGCGGCGGGGCGCTGCTGCAGATCACGATCTTCGCGCTCGGCATCATGCCGTACATCACGGCGAGCATCATCCTTCAGCTGCTGACCGTGGTCATCCCGCGTCTGGAAGCCCTCAAGAAGGAGGGCCAGTCCGGCACGGCGAAGATCACCCAGTACACGCGGTACCTCACCGTCGCGCTGGCCGTCCTGCAGGGCACCGGTCTGGTGGCCACCGCCCGCAGCGGGGCGCTGTTCTCGGGGTGTCCGGTCGCCAGTGAGATCGTCCCCGATCAATCGATCTTCGTGACCGCCACCATGGTGATCACGATGACCGCCGGCACGGCCGTCGTCATGTGGCTCGGTGAGCTGATCACCGACCGCGGTATCGGCAACGGCATGTCGATCCTGATGTTCATCTCCATCGCGGCCGGTTTCCCGGGCGCGCTGTGGGCCATCAAGGAGAGCGGCAAGCTCGCCAAGGGCTGGATCGAGTTCGGGACGGTCATCCTGATCGGCTTCGTGATGGTCGCCCTCGTGGTCTTCGTCGAGCAGGCTCAGCGCCGTATCCCCGTCCAGTACGCGAAGCGCATGATCGGCCGCAGGTCCTACGGCGGTACGTCCACGTACATCCCGCTGAAGGTGAACCAGGCGGGTGTGATTCCCGTCATCTTCGCGTCGTCGCTGCTCTACATCCCGGCACTCATCGCCCAGTTCTCGAACTCGTCGTCCGGCTGGAAGACCTGGATCGAATCCCACTTCGTCACAGGTGACCACCCGTACTACATCACCGCCTACTTCCTCCTGATCGTTTTCTTCGCGTTCTTCTACGTGGCCATCTCGTTCAACCCCGAGGAAGTCGCGGACAACATGAAGAAGTATGGTGGCTTCATCCCGGGTATCCGGGCTGGTCGACCTACCGCCGAGTATCTGAGCTACGTGCTCAACCGGATCACCTGGCCGGGCTCGCTGTATCTGGGTCTGATCGCTCTTGTGCCGACGATGGCGTTGGCGGGCTTCGGCGGTGCCAACCAGAACTTCCCGTTCGGTGGCACCAGCATCCTCATCATCGTGGGTGTCGGTCTCGAGACCGTGAAGCAGATCGAGAGCCAGCTCCAGCAGCGCAACTACGAAGGGTTCCTCCGCTGATGCGAATCGTCCTCGTCGGACCGCCCGGTGCCGGCAAGGGAACGCAGGCCGCGTTCCTTGCCCGGAACCTGTCGATCCCGCACATCTCCACGGGCGACCTGTTCCGGGCCAACATCAGCCAGGGCACGGAGCTCGGCAGGCAGGCGAAGGCGTACATGGACGCCGGAAACCTGGTGCCCGACGAGGTCACCGTAGGTATGGCGAAGGACCGCATGGAGCAGCCGGACGCCGCGAACGGCTTCCTGCTGGACGGCTTCCCGCGAAACGTCGCGCAGGCCGAGGCCCTGGATGAGATGCTCGAGACCGAGGGCATGAAGCTCGACGCGGTGCTGGACCTGGAGGTCCCCGAGGACGAGGTCGTGAAGCGGATCGCGGGCCGCCGCGTCTGCCGCAACGAGAGCGCCCACGTCTTCCACGTGACGTACAGCCCGCCGAAGCACGAGGGCGTCTGCGACGCCTGCGGCGGCGACCTGTACCAGCGTGACGACGACTCCGAGGAGACGGTCCGCAGGCGGCTGGAGGTCTACCACACCCAGACCGAGCCGATCATCGACTACTACAAGGCCCAGGGCCTCGTGGTCACGATCTCCGCGCTCGGCAAGGTCAACGAGGTCACCGAGCGGGCGATGGAAGCCCTCCAGGGCGACCAGGCCGCGTAGGGCCCCGGCAGACCAGCAGTTTCCCGCGCTTCGGCCGCGGTGCCCCTCGGGGGTACCGCGGCCGTCGTGCTGCGTGACATCCGTACGGCACCGCGGCGCAGCGTGCCCGGCCCACCACGGCCGTATCGTGGTACGAGGCGCTCGCCGCGGATGCGGGGCGCCTCGCCGCGCCGGGCGGTCCCGCCCGTGCCGGCTCCCGAACCGTCGAACCCGGAAAGGCGTCAGCCCTCATGGTGCAGATCAAGACCCCCGAGCAGATCGCGAAGATGCGCGAGGCGGGACTGGTCGTCGCCGCCATCCACGCGGCGACGCGCGAGGCGGCGATCCCGGGCGCCACCACCAGGGATCTGGACGAGGTCGCCCGCAAGGTGATCGCCGACCACGGCGCCAAGTCGAACTTCCTCGGGTACGGCGGCTTCCCCGCCACGATCTGCACGTCCGTGAACGAGGTCGTCGTCCACGGCATCCCCGACGAGAAGACCGTCCTCAAGGACGGCGACATCATCTCCATCGACGCCGGCGCGGTAGTGGACGGCTGGCACGGCGACGCCGCGTACACGGCCTTCGTCGGCGACGGTCACGCCCCGGAGCTGCTGGAGCTTTCCCGGGTGACCGAGGAGTCCATGTGGGCCGGGATCGCCGCGATGAAGAACGGGAACCGGCTGGTCGACATCTCGCGCGCGATCGAGACGTTCATCCGCCGCCAGCCGAAGCCGGGCGGCGGCAAGTACGGGATCATCGAGGAGTACGGCGGCCACGGCATCGGCACCGAGATGCACATGGACCCCCACCTGCTGAACTACGTCTCCCGCAAGCGCGGCAAGGGCCCCAAGCTGGTCCCCGGCTTCTGCCTCGCCATCGAGCCGATGGTCTCGCTGGGCACCCCGCACACCGAGGTCCTGGAGGACGAGTGGACCGTGATCACCCTCGACGGCACCTGGTCCTCGCACTGGGAGCACTCGGTGGCGCTCACGGAGGAGGGCCCGCTGGTCCTCACCGCAGTCGATGGCGGCAAGGCGAAGCTGGCGGAGCTGGGTGTCACGGCGGCGCCGGATCCCCTGGCCTGAGTCGACTCTGACGGACGGAGTCCGGTGCAGCCGCTCGAAGCTTGTGAGGCGCCCCGGGCGCCGAGCCCGCGAGTGCGGCGTCGGGGATGGGTCGGCGGCAAGGCGAAGCCGGCGGAGCTGGGTGTCACGGCGGCGCCGGATCCCCTGGCCTGAGTCGACTCTGACGGACGGAGTCCGGCGCAGCCGCTCGAAGCTTGTGAGGCGCCCCGGATTCCCTGGTCGCCTGACCTTCGGGCGTCCGCCCCCCTGGCGTAACGATCATCCGTGGTGGGCAAACTTCTCGGATTCGTCTTTTCCAGGGGCCTGACGTAGACTGATGCGTCGGCTCTCGTGTACCCGTATGCCCGCTTGCGGTCAGATGGTGATCGGGAGCTGATCAAGGTAGCCGATTCGAAGGGCGAAGCGTGGCCAAGAAGCAAGGTGCCATCGAGATTGAGGGCACCGTGATCGAGTCTCTGCCGAACGCCATGTTCAAGGTGGAGCTCCAGAACGGTCACAAGGTCCTCGCGCACATCTCCGGCAAGATGCGGATGCACTACATCCGTATCCTCCCGGACGACCGGGTCGTCGTGGAGCTCTCTCCGTACGACCTGACGCGTGGCCGGATCGTCTACCGGTACAAGTAGATCTTGCCCTCGCCCCGCTCCCGTGGGGTGCTGGCACTGACCCGGAGAACCTCACATCCCATGAAGGTCAAGCCGAGCGTCAAGAAGATCTGCGACAAGTGCAAGGTGATCCGCCGTCACGGCCGGGTCATGGTCATCTGCGACAACCTGCGCCACAAGCAGCGCCAGGGCTGACGCACGACCTCCTGCACTTCGCAGTTACTTCGCGCGACGCGAGCAAAACATGTAGATACGCAGAGCCCGCCCAGCCCGCAAGGGTCGGCGGCACCTCCGGCGGGGGCCGGAGACCCGGACGTACCACCTCACACATCGGTGGGGTCGGCGGCCGGGGGTGGTTCTGCGGAAGACCCCCGAACACCACAGGAGCCATTGAATGGCACGCGTTTCCGGTGTTGACATCCCGCGCGACAAGCGTGTGGAGGTCGCACTCACCTACGTCTTCGGCATCGGCCGCACCCTGGCGAAGGAGACCCTCGCCGCGACCGGTGTGAACCCGAACACCCGCGTTCGTGACCTGGCCGAAGAGGACCTGGTCAAGATCCGCGAGTACGTGGACGCCAACCTCAAGACCGAGGGTGACCTCCGCCGTGAGGTCCAGGCCGACATCCGCCGCAAGGTGGAGATCGGCTGCTACCAGGGTCTGCGTCACCGCCGCGGTCTGCCGGTCCACGGCCAGCGCACCAGCACGAACGCTCGTACCCGCAAGGGCCCGCGTCGCGCCATCGCCGGTAAGAAGAAGCCGGGCAAGAAGTAGTCCTCAGCAGGACGCTCACCAGCGGTCTTCGCTGTAGGACCGACCACCTCCACGGGAGAAATACATGCCCCCCAAGGGACGCCAGGGCGCTGCCAAGAAGGTGCGCCGCAAGGAAAAGAAGAACGTCGCTCACGGCCACGCGCACATCAAGAGCACGTTCAACAACACGATCGTGTCCATCACGGACCCGACCGGCAACGTGATCTCCTGGGCCTCCGCCGGCCACGTCGGCTTCAAGGGCTCGCGCAAGTCCACCCCCTTCGCCGCGCAGATGGCCGCCGAGTCGGCCGCCCGCCGCGCGCAGGAGCACGGCATGCGCAAGGTCGACGTCTTCGTCAAGGGTCCCGGCTCCGGCCGTGAGACCGCGATCCGCTCCCTCCAGGCCACCGGCCTCGAGGTCGGCTCGATCCAGGACGTCACCCCCACCCCGCACAACGGCTGCCGCCCCCCGAAGCGCCGCCGCGTCTGACCCTGCAAGGGCTTCTTCGGGCGGTACGGCTCTCCGGGGCCGTGCCGCCCGTACCCTTGTCGGTATCCGAGGGCGTCAAATAGCGGGCGCCCACGACTGAAGGAACAAAAGACATGCTGATCGCTCAGCGTCCCTCGCTGACCGAAGAGGTCGTCGACGAGTACCGCTCCCGGTTCGTGATCGAGCCGCTGGAGCCGGGCTTCGGCTACACCCTCGGCAACTCGCTCCGCCGTACGCTCCTCTCCTCGATCCCGGGCGCCGCTGTCACGTCCATCCGGATCGACGGTGTCCTGCACGAGTTCACCACCGTGCCGGGCGTCAAGGAGGACGTCACCGACCTCATCCTGAACATCAAGCAGCTGGTCGTCTCCTCGGAGCACGACGAGCCGGTCGTGATGTACCTGCGCAAGCAGGGCCCGGGTCTGGTCACCGCCGCCGACATCGCGCCCCCGGCCGGTGTCGAGGTCCACAACCCCGACCTCGTCCTGGCCACGCTCAACGGCAAGGGCAAGCTGGAGATGGAGCTGACCGTCGAGCGCGGTCGCGGCTACGTCTCCGCCGTGCAGAACAAGCAGGTGGGCCAGGAGATCGGCCGTATCCCGGTCGACTCCATCTACTCGCCGGTGCTCAAGGTCACGTACAAGGTCGAGGCGACCCGAGTCGAGCAGCGCACCGACTTCGACAAGCTGATCGTCGACGTCGAGACCAAGCAGGCCATGCGTCCGCGCGACGCCATGGCGTCGGCCGGCAAGACCCTGGTCGAGCTGTTCGGTCTGGCCCGCGAGCTCAACATCGACGCCGAGGGCATCGACATGGGCCCGTCCCCGACGGACGCCGCCCTTGCTGCCGACCTGGCGCTGCCGATCGAGGAGCTGGAGCTCACGGTCCGCTCGTACAACTGCCTCAAGCGCGAGGGCATCCACTCCGTGGGTGAGCTCGTCGCCCGCTCCGAGGCCGACCTGCTCGACATCCGCAACTTCGGTGCGAAGTCGATCGACGAGGTCAAGGCGAAGCTGGCCGGCATGGGCCTGGCCCTCAAGGACAGCCCGCCCGGATTCGACCCGACCGCCGCCGCGGACGCCTTCGGCGCCGACGACGACGCGGACGCGGGCTTCGTCGAGACCGAGCAGTACTAAGAGAATTACGGGGGTGCGGGCTCCTTGCCCGCACTTCCCGTACCCCCCTCCCGCGACCGCGGCGAGGGAACTGACACCGGTACCTGACACGGCCGGTGCAGCACTCAAGGAGAAGAACCATGCCGAAGCCCGCCAAGGGTGCCCGTCTGGGCGGCAGCGCCGCGCACGAGAAGCTGCTTCTCGCGAACCTCGCGAAGTCGCTGTTCGAGCACGGCCGCATCACCACGACCGAGGCCAAGGCCCGCCGCCTGCGCCCGGTCGCGGAGCGTCTGATCACGAAGGCGAAGAAGGGCGACATCCACAACCGTCGCCTGGTGCTGCAGACGATCACGGACAAGGGCATCGTCCACACGCTCTTCACCGAGATCGCCCCGCGCTACGCCGAGCGTCCGGGTGGCTACACCCGGATCACGAAGATCGGCAACCGTCGTGGTGACAACGCCCCGATGGCCGTGATCGAGCTCGTCGAGGGCGAGATCGCGAAGAAGGCGACCGTCGCCGAGGCCGAGGCCGCCACCAAGCGTGCGGTCAAGGAGGCCGAGGAGGCCAAGGTCGAGGAGACCAAGGCCGAGGACGCCGCCGAGGCTCCGGCCGCTCCGGCTGAGTCCGCCGAGTCCGCCGAGGATTCGGCCAAGTAGGCACAGCGAAGGACGCCTGAGCGTTCTGAGGCCGTAGAACGGGCCCGTTCCCCTCGTGGGGGCGGGCCCGTTCCGCTTGAGAGGATGTGACACGTGAGCGACGACGTGAAGCCCGGCTGCGTACGGGTGCGACTGGATCTGTCCTACGACGGCAAGGACTTCTCCGGCTGGGCCCGTCAGACCCGCGGACAGCGGACCGTGCAGGGTGAGATCGAGGACGCGATCCGTACGGTGACCCGGTCGTCCGAGACGTACGAGCTGACCGTCGCCGGCCGCACGGACGCCGGTGTGCACGCGCGCGGGCAGGTCGCCCATGTGGATCTGCCCGTCGCGCTGTGGGAGGAGCACCGCGAGAAGCTGCTGAAGCGGCTCGCCGGGCGGCTGCCGAAGGACGTGCGGGTGTGGGCCCTCAGGGAGGCGCCGGCGGGGTTCAACGCCCGGTTCGCCGCCGTGTGGCGGCGCTACGTCTACCGGGTCGGCGATCAGCCCGGGGGCGTGGACCCGCTGTTGCGGGGCCATGTGCTCTGGCACGACTGGGAGTTGGACGTCGCCGCGATGGACGCCGCCGCCAAGTCCCTGGTGGGGGAGCATGACTTCGCGGCGTATGCGAAGAAGCGCGAGGGAGCGACGACGATCCGCGAGATCCTCGACTTCGGGGTGCGCCGGCAGGCCGAAGGCATCGTCGAGATCGAGGTCCGCGCCGACGCCTTCTGCCACAACCAGGTGCGCGCGATGGTCGGTGCGCTGCTGTTCGTGGGCGACGGGCACCGGGGTGTGGAGTGGCCGCGGAAGGTCCTCGACGCCCGTGTGCGTGACAGCGCCGTGCATGTGGTCCGGCCGCACGGGCTGACGCTCGAGGAGGTCGCCTACCCGGCGGACGAGCTGCTGGCGGAGCGGCAGCAGCAGGCCCGGCGGGTGCGGGGGCCGGTGCACTGACAGGGGGCCCGGTGCTCCTCGGCGCCCCGGCGACCCGGTGTCCCGGCGACCTGGCGCTCCGGCTTCGGCAACTCGGGGAGGCCGACGGCGACGGTGCCGGCGGTACTCCTCCAAGGCCAGGTCGTCCGTCAGCCGCCGGTGGCGGGCGCGGTGGCTGCTGCCGACGCCTGCATCTCGCCGCGGGCGACGATCTGGCGGAACGTGAACTCGGCGAGGTCGTCGCCCGGCTGGAACGCCTTGCTGTCGCCCTTGGTGACCGACTTCCCGTCGAGGTGGCCGGTGGTGGTGAAGTAGGCGTACCGGCCGTAGGAGTTGCCGACGAAGCGGCAGACCGGGCCGCCCTTGCAGAAGCCCGCGACGCCGGAGCCGGAGAGCGGGGCGACGCTCCTGACCGTCTGCTTGACGGCGGCCTGGGCCTGGGCCTCGGTGGGGAAGACCGCGACACCGATCGTGACGGCCACGCCGGCGCGGGTGTACGTGGCCCGGATCACCTGGTCGCAGCCGTGGGAGGTGAGGGCGGCGCCGAGTGCCCCCTGGGTGACCGAGGCGCAGCTGGTGGTGCGGGCGGTCGGGCCCTTGGCGTACACCCTGTCGCCCATGGTCAGCTTCTTGCCCGGGAAGAGGGTGTCGGCGCTGAGCGGTGCCTTGTCCTTCTTCTCACTGGAGATGAAGTCCTTGGGGTCGGGCGGGGGCGGCGGCGCTACCGACGAGAAGGACGGCTCGGGCCGGTTCGTCTCGTCCGGCAGGTCGGGGGCGGTCGGCAGCTCACTGGCGTTCTTGCCGGAGGAGTTCGCGTCGTTCGTGAAGACGACGGCGGTGGCCACGATCGCGGCGACCGCGGCGGTCGTGAGCGCTCCCGCGATGATCAGCAGCCACCGCTTGCGGCGCGTCCGCGAGGCCGAGGCGTCGGCGAGCGCGGCCCAGTCGGGCGTCTGCGACGATGATGAGTGCCGTGACTGCTGTCCGTACGGCTCCTGCGGCTCCTGCGGCCACTGCGGTCCCCCAAAACTCATGCCGCGCATCCTAGGCCCTATGAGAGGGCGGCGTGACGGGCGCGGGGGGCCGGGCGCCGGCAGGGGTGTGCTGGGGCGTTTTGACCCGTACGGCAAGGCCCGGGTAAGCTACTGGTTCGTTATGCGTACTGGCTTGCTCGATCTCACGTGAGAGCCGTTACGCCGGTCCACCGGGCCGATGACCAGCGACCAGCACTCGGTTTGCGTCACCGATGTGCGGTCATGGCTGTCGTGATCGTCCGTGGTGGCCTTGTCAGGACCCACTCACGAAAAAGCGAAGGCTACGACCGTGCGTACGTACAGCCCCAAGCCCGGCGATGTAACGCGCCAGTGGCACGTCATCGATGCTCAGGACGTCGTCCTGGGCCGACTGGCGAGCACTGCCGCCACTCTCCTGCGCGGCAAGCACAAGCCGATCTACGCGCCCCACGTGGACGCCGGTGACTTCGTCGTCATCATCAACGCCGACAAGGTGCACCTGTCCGGCAACAAGCGGACCCAGAAGATGGCGTACCGCCACTCCGGCTACCCGGGTGGTCTGCGCTCCGTCCGTTACGACGAGCTCCTCGACAAGAACCCCGAGAAGGCCGTCGAGAAGGCCGTCAAGGGCATGCTCCCCAAGAACACCCTCGGCCGTCAGATGCTCTCGAAGCTGAAGGTCTACGCGGGCGAGAACCACCCGCACGCTGCCCAGCAGCCGGTTCCGTTCGAGATCACCCAGGTCGCGCAGTAAGTCCGGCCACCCCCTAAGACGAAGAGAATCTGAGGAGCATCGTGGCCGAGACCACCACCGAGACCCCGCTCGAGGGCGAAGAGACCTACGCCGAGGTCACCACCTTCGAGTCCGAGACCCCCGTCGAGGGCGAGTACACGAGCGAGTCGCTCGCGTCCCGCTTCGGCGAGCCCCAGCCGGCCGCCGGCCTGGGTCGTCGCAAGAACGCTATCGCCCGCGTCCGGATCGTCCCGGGCACCGGCAAGTGGAAGATCAACGGTCGCACCCTTGAGGACTACTTCCCCAACAAGGTGCACCAGCAGGAAGTCAACGAGCCCTTCAAGGTGCTCGAGCTCGACGGCCGCTACGACGTCATCGCCCGCATCGCGGGTGGCGGTGTCTCCGGCCAGGCCGGCGCCCTGCGCCTCGGCGTGGCCCGCGCGCTGAACGAGGCGGACGTGGACAACAACCGCGGCCCGCTGAAGAAGGCCGGCTTCCTGAGCCGCGACGACCGTGCGGTCGAGCGCAAGAAGGCCGGTCTGAAGAAGGCCCGCAAGGCCCCGCAGTACAGCAAGCGCTAAATCGCCTGCTGTCCTGTCTTCAGGGCATGCGTTCGCCCCGGTGGCACTCCGTGCTGCCGGGGCGTTTCCCTATACCAGGGGATGGTGCCCGGGGCGATCCCCCGGGCGTACAACGGCACGAAGGCCCTCGGGGGCCCCTCGTTTTCGGAGCATTTTCGGAGGACACCAGTGGGACGACTCTTCGGCACGGACGGTGTGCGCGGTGTCGCCAACGCGGATCTGACGGCGGAGCTCGCGCTCGGTCTGTCGGTCGCCGCGGCGCACGTACTCGCCGAGGCGGGCACGTTTGAGGGCCATCGGCCGACGGCGGTGGTCGGGCGTGATCCCCGCGCATCCGGAGAGTTCCTGGAGTCCGCCGTCGTGGCGGGTCTCGCGAGCGCGGGCGTGGACGTCCTGCGCGTCGGTGTGCTGCCCACCCCCGCGGTGGCGTACCTCACCGGCGCGCTGGGCGCCGACCTCGGCGTGATGCTGTCCGCGAGCCACAACGCCATGCCCGACAACGGGATCAAGTTCTTCGCGCGCGGCGGCCACAAGCTCGCGGACGAGCTGGAGGACCGGATCGAGGCCGTCTACGAGGAGCACCGCACCGGCGCGCCCTGGGACCGTCCGACGGGTGCCGGCGTCGGCCGAGTGCACGACTACGACGAGGGCTTCGACAAGTACGTCGCCCATCTGATCGCGGTCCTGCCGAACCGGCTCGACGGGCTCAAGGTCGTCCTCGACGAGGCGCACGGCGCCGCGGCCCGGGTCTCGCCCGAGGCGTTCGCGCGAGCCGGGGCGGAGGTCGTCACGATCGGCGCCGAGCCGGACGGCCTCAACATCAACGACAACTGCGGCTCCACCCACCTGGACCTGCTCAAGGCCGCGGTCGTCGACCACCAGGCCGACTTCGGCATCGCCCACGACGGCGACGCCGACCGCTGCCTCGCCGTGGACGCGGCGGGCAACGAGGTCGACGGCGACCAGATCCTGGCCGTGCTGGCCCTGGCCATGCGCGAGGCGGGCACGCTGCGCGGGGACACGGTCGTGGCGACCGTCATGTCGAACCTCGGCTTCAAGCTGGCCATGGAGCGCGAGGGTGTGGCGCTCGTGCAGACCGCGGTCGGCGACCGGTACGTCCTGGAGTCGATGAAGGAGCACGGCTTCGCGCTGGGCGGCGAGCAGTCCGGCCATGTGATCGTGCTGGACCACGCGACGACGGGTGACGGGACGCTCACCGGTCTGATGCTGGCGGCACGGGTCGTGGCGACGGGACGCTCGCTGGCCGACCTCGCCTCCGTGATGGACCGGCTTCCGCAGGTCCTGATCAACGTCCCCGACGTGGACAGGGCGAGGGTGTCGACGTCGGCGGAGCTGGCGACGGCGGTCGCCGACGCGGAGCAGGAGCTCGGTGCCACGGGCCGGGTGCTGCTGCGCCCGTCCGGTACGGAGCCTCTCGTGCGCGTCATGGTCGAGGCCGCGGACATCGAGCAGGCCCGCTCGGTGGCCGGCCGCCTGGCCGACGCGGTGAAGTCGGCACTGGGCTAGGCGCTGGGCCAGGAAAACCAGGCACCGGGCCGGCAGACCGTCGGCCCTGGGCCGACAAGGGGCTGTTGCCGCCGCCGTCCGAGGGAAGGACGGGTGTCGCGGCGCAGGGCCCGGGCGCACGGCTCCTACGTTCGACCGGTATGACGGACGTATTTGGTGACCGCGCATCCGGGCCCACCCGTCGCTCGGCGCTCGCCGGGCTCGTCGGCGGGGCCGGTGCCGTGCTGGCCGCCGGCTGCACACCGTCGGGGGTGTCGCCGGCGAACGCGCCCACCCCCGCCGGTACGGCGTCGCCCTCCGCCCCGGCGGGCGGTCCCACACCCGGGGTGATGACCCTCTTCAAGGACCCCGGCTTCAACTTCAACGGCCTCCTCGCGCTCGGCGGGTCCGGTCAGGGCTCCGCCGAGGTGGGCGAGGTGCTCACCGCCGTGAACACGATCAACAAGGCCGGCCTCTCCTCGCAGTCGTACGTCGAGACCTTCAAGAAGCTCGGCGACGAGCTGATGGACGCGCCCGAGGGCCCCCGGCCCGACGACCAGACCACGCGCTTCCGTGCGCTGAGGGCCGCCCAGTACTACGGCCAGGCGCTGTTCTTCGTGCTCGGCTCCGACAACCCCGGCAGCGAGGAGCAGCTGTACAAGTCCGGGCGCGGCGCCTGGGACGCGTTCTGCAAGCTGTGCGATCCGGCACCGGTGACGGCGAACGTCGCATACGGCAGGACCCCGATGCCGGTGTGGTTCTTCCGGCCGGAGGAGACCGACCAGCGCCGCCGCACCGTGATCCTCACGAACGGCAGCGACGGACAGAACGTCGACATGTGGACCTACGGTGTCCTGGCGGCCCTGGACCGTGGCTGGAACGCCCTTGTGTACGACGGGCCGGGCCAGGGGCAGCTGCTCTTCGTCGACCAGGTGATCTTCACGCCGCGCTGGGAGAACGTGGTCACCCCGCTCGTCGACTGGCTCTCCACCCGCCCGGACGTGGACACGGGCAAGATCGCCCTGACCGGGCTCAGTATGGCGGGGGACCTCGCCCCCCGGGCCGCGGCCTTCGAGAGCCGGATCGCCGCTCTGGTGGCGATGCCGGGCTGTCTGTCGCCCTGGCTGGGCTTCCCGGCGGAGATCCGGGAGATCCTCACCCCGAGCAAGCAGGAGACCAACAACATCTGGAACAAGGAGGTGGTCCCCGAGCTGCCTCCGGCCGATGCCGCGACGATGAAGAAGCGCTTCGAGCCGTTCTCCGTGCAGGCGATGCTCGACGCCCGCGACGGCAAGATGTTCACCGACTTCTACACCCCCGCCCGGCGCGTCGAGGCGCTGGACATCACCGGCGTCGTGGACCGCATCAAGATGCCGACGCTGGTCCTGGACTACGAGGACGAGCAGTTCTACCCGGGCCAGCCGCGGCAGATGTTCGACAAGCTGACCTCGCCCAAGGACTACGTGAAGCTCACCGCGGCCACCGGCGCGCAGCTGCACTGCTCACCGATGGCGCCGCAGCAGCACTGCGAGGTCGTCTTCGACTGGCTGGACGAGACCCTGTCGGCGGGCTGAGCCGGCGGGCTGAGGTCAGTGGGCTGAGGTCAGTGGGCCGAGTCAGTGGGCCGAGTCAGTGGGCCGACCGGCGCTGCGCCGCGCGCCGCCGCTGGCTCTTCCACAGCCATTTCTGGACGAACAGCGTCAGCGTCCCGGCCAGGATGATGCCGAGCAGATTGAGCAGCAGCTGCTCGCTGGAGCCCCACGCCTGCTGGTACTCGCTGTAGCTGAACGCCACCGCCGCGTTCGCCGCGGCCGGCACCGTCGTCACGGAGATCGCCACGCCGACCAGCGCGCCCGACTTGGCCGAGGTCAGCGACAGGGTGCCGGCGATGCCGGCGAGCACGGCGACGACGAAGGAGAACGCGTCGGGGCGGTAGATGAAGTTGGTGTTGGGCCGCTCCGCCGCCAGCATCGAGCCCTCGAAGAGGCCGATCCCGTTCATGAAGTAGCTGAACGCCACCGTCACCACCATCGCCACCGCGAAGCCCGCGATCAGCGCCACCAGGGAGCGCCACGCCAGCCGCGGCAGCCGCTGCACCACGGCCGTGCTGAAGCCGGCGAGCGGGCCGAACTCGGGGCCGACGGCCATCGCGCCCACGATGAGGATGGCGTTGTCCAGCACCACACCGCATGCGGCGATCATCGTCGCCAGCGTCAGGAACGCCAGATACGTGACGGAGAGCGTCGACTCCTCGTGGGTCGCGTCCGTCAGGTGCTCCCACAGCACCGCGTCCGCGCCCTCGCCCGGGGCGTCCTCCGCCGCCTTGTCGGCGCGGTGGGACAGCGAGAGGTCGATGCTGTCGACGGCGATCGAGCCGTCCCGGTCGAGCCCGAGGTCCCGAAGACGGCCGATCAGCTCGTCGCCGGCCTCGCGGGCCACGTCGCAGAGCACCAGATCGCCCGACGGGTTGCGGGCGGCGCCCGTCATGACGGCGAGATGGGTGGCGCCGACCGTCTTCTCGACGGTCCTGACGACCTCGTCCGTGCGGTCGGGCGGGACGATCAGGCGCAGGTGCAGCACGCGGCGCTCCTCAGAGTTTGCGAAGGGACAGGCGCTGGACCTTGTGGTCGGGGCCCTTGCGCACGACCAGCGTGGCACGGCCCCTGGTGGGTGCGACGTTCTCCAGCAGATTGACCCCGTTGATCGTGCGCCACATGGTGCGCGCGTACTCCAGCGCCTCCTCCTCCGACACCTGGGTGTACTTGCGGAAGTACGAGGACGGGTCCTGGAAGGCGGTCGCGCGCAGCTTGCGGAAGCGGTTGAGGTACCAGCGCTCGATGTCCTCGGACCGCGCGTCGACGTACACGGAGAAGTCGAAGTAGTCGGCGAGCCCGACGCGGGTGCGGCCGTCCTTGCCGGGGAGGGCGGGCTGGAGGACGTTGAGGCCCTCGACGATCAGGATGTCGGGGCGGCGGACGGTGAGCCGCTCGCCGGGCACGATGTCGTAGATGAGGTGCGAGTAGACCGGCGCCGTGACCTCGTCCTTGCCGGCCTTGATGTCGGCGACGAAGCGGGTCAGCGCGCGGCGGTCGTAGGACTCGGGGAAGCCCTTCCGCGACATCAGGCCCCGGTCCTGGAGCTCCTTCATCGGGTGGAGGAAGCCGTCGGTGGTGACGAGCTCCACCCGGGGGTGCTCGGGCCAGCGGGCGAGCAGCGCCTGCAGGAGGCGGGCGACGGTGGACTTGCCGACGGCGACGGAGCCCGCGACGCCTATGACGAAGGGCGTGCCGCGCTGGGTGCCGTGGCCGTTGCCGGCCTCGCCGAGGAAGGTGTTGAGCGCGCCCCGGAGGTTGGCGGTGGCGCCGACGTACAGATTGAGCAGCCGGGAGAGCGGCAGATAGATGTCCCGCACCTCGTCGAGGTCGATGACGTCGCCGAGGCCCCGCAACTGCTCGACCTCGGCGGCGGTGAGGGGCAGCGGGGTCCTGTCGCGGAGCGCGCTCCACTCCTCACGGGTGAGGTCGACGTAGGGGGACGTCTCTGTCCTCTCGGTCCTGCGGCTTCGTGGCGGCGAAGTGATCACATGCTCATTGTCGGTGCTGCCGGCGTGTCGTGGGAGGTGGGGTCGGTCACGCACGCCCGGTGGCTCCGGTCCGGGCCGTCGCGCACGGTACGCCGTAGGCTGCGGCCATGTGCGGAATCGTGGGTTATGTGGGAGCGCAGTCCGCGCTCGATGTCGTCATCACCGGGCTCAAGCGGCTCGAATACCGGGGCTACGACTCGGCAGGTGTGGCCGTACTCGCCGACGGAGGGCTCGCCGCCGCCAAGAAGGCCGGCAAGCTGCTCAATCTGGAGAAGGAGCTCGTCGACCGGCCGCTGCCGAGCGGCTCGACGGGCATCGGGCACACCCGGTGGGCCACCCACGGAGCGCCCAACGACGCCAACGCGCATCCTCATCTGGACAACGCGGGGCGGGTCGCCGTCGTCCACAACGGCATCATCGAGAACTTCGCCGAGCTGCGGGCCGAGCTCGCCGAGCGCGGACACAGCCTCGACTCCGACACGGACACCGAAGTGGTCGCCCATCTGCTGGCCGAGGCCCACTCCTCGTGCGGCGAACTCGCGGAGGCGATGCGGCTGGTGTGCCGGCGCCTCGAAGGCGCGTTCACCCTGGTCGCGGTGCACGCGGACGAGCCGGACGTGGTCGTCGGCGCCCGCCGCAACTCGCCGCTCGTGGTGGGCGTCGGGGACGGGGAGGCGTTCCTGGCCTCGGACGTCGCCGCGTTCATCGCGTACACGCGGTCGGCGATCGAGCTCGGCCAGGACCAGGTCGTCGAACTGCGGCGTGAGAGCGTCACGGTGACCGACTTCGACGGCGCGCCGGCCGAGGTGCGGTCGTACCACGTGGACTGGGATGCCTCCGCCGCCGAGAAGGGCGGCTACGACTACTTCATGCTCAAGGAGATCGCCGAGCAGCCGAAGGCGGTCGGGGACACCCTCCTCGGGCGGATCGACGCGAGCGGATCACTGACCCTGGACGAGCTGCGGATCCCGCACGGGGTGCTCAGGGAGGCGCAGAAGGTCGTGATCGTGGCGTGCGGTACGGCGTTCCACGCCGGGCTCATCGCCAAGTACGCCATCGAGCACTGGACGCGTATCCCCTGCGAGGTGGAGCTGGCCAGCGAGTTCCGCTACCGGGACCCGATCCTGGACCAGCGCACGCTCGTGATCGCGATCTCCCAGTCCGGCGAGACCATGGACACGCTGATGGCGCTGCGGCACGCGCGCGAACAGGGCGCGAAGGTGCTGGCCATCTGCAACACCAACGGCTCGACGATCCCGCGCGAGTCCGACGCGGTGCTCTACACACACGCGGGGCCCGAGGTCGCCGTCGCGTCGACCAAGGCGTTCCTGACCCAGCTGGTCGCCTGCTACCTGGTCGCCCTCTACCTGGGCCAGGTCCGGGGCACCAAGTGGGGCGACGAGATCCGGGCCGTCATCCGCGACCTGTCGCAGATCGCGGGGGAAGTGGACCGGGTCCTGGAGACCATGGAGCCGGTCCGGGAACTGGCCCGCTCGCTGTCCCGCAAGAACACGGTGCTGTTCCTGGGCCGGCACGTCGGCTACCCGGTCGCCCTGGAGGGCGCGCTGAAGCTGAAGGAACTGGCGTACATGCACGCCGAGGGCTTCGCGGCGGGCGAGCTCAAGCACGGCCCGATCGCCCTCATCGAGAACGATCTGCCGGTGGTGATCGTCGTTCCGTCGCCGCGCAGCCGGTCCGTTCTGCACGACAAGATCGTGTCGAACATCCAGGAGATCCGCGCCCGGGGCGCCCGGACCATCGTGATCGCGGAGGAGGGCGACGAGGCGGTCGAGCCGTACGCGGACCACCTCATCCGCATCCCGGCGACGCCGGCGCTGCTGCAACCGCTGGTCGCGACGGTCCCGTTGCAGGTGTTCGCGTGCGAGCTGGCGACGGCGCGGGGCAACGAGGTGGACCAGCCGCGGAACCTGGCGAAGTCGGTCACCGTCGAATGATCATCGGGGTGGGGATCGACGTGGCCGAGATCGACCGGTTCGACGACGCGCTGCGCCGGACGCCGGGCCTCGCGAAGCGTCTCTTCGTCGAGAGCGAACTGCTCCTGCCGAGCGGCGAGCGGCGGGGCGTCGCCTCCCTCGCGGTCCGCTTCGCCGCGAAGGAGGCGGTCGCCAAGGCCCTCGGCGCGCCGTCCGGGCTCCACTGGACGGACTGCGAGGTCTACGTGGAGGACTCGGGCCGGCCGCGGCTGCGCGTGAGCGGGACGGTGGCGGCGGCGGCGGAGGCGCGGGGGGTGCGGTCGTGGCACGTGTCGCTGAGCCATGACGCGGGGGTGGCGTCCGCGGTGGTGATCGCGGAGGGCTGACGCGCCTCCACGGGCCTCCCACGGGCTCTGGCCCCGGGGCAGGACGCCGGGTGCGGGTGTCCCCGTGCCGGGGCCGGGCGCGGTGCGGCTGCCGCCGGGGCGATGGCGGTGGCAGCGCCATCCGGGCACGGCTTCTCGGGCAGGCGGTGGCCTGCCTGGTCGTGCGAGCCCGCGGCGCCGGGCCGTGTCCGACGTGTCCTGCCCGACGCATAGCGCCGGTGAGCGACGTTCAGCGCGTGCTGACTCGTAGCCCTTCGGGCACGGGAGGTGCTTCGACGCCGCGCTGTCGGACCTAGGGCGTGTTGCGAAAGTCCCGTCTGCGCGGCGGCGTCTGGCACGCACGCTCGCGGCGTTGTCGGTCGTCGGCGCAGCCCGCTGCGCTCTCCTTCCTCCGCCTTGCGATCGCACGCACCAGACGCCGCCGCGCCCCGCCCTACGGGCGGACGACGCTACTTTCGCAACACGCCCTAGCCCGGTGCTCGGCTGTGTCCGACGGTTCCGTCGGCGAGCGATGTCCGGCGCGTGCTGACTCGTAGGCCTTGGGGCACGGGAGGTGCTTGCGGTACGTCCGGAGGCGGACGGCGCCATGTGCCGGACACGGCCCGGCCGCCCCGGCCGCCCCGGCCGGATGTCCGGTGCGGGCCGTTTTCGGTCCGAGGGGCCGGACGGCGCCCGACGGGGTGCGCGGGCGGCGGCCTCCGGGGGAGACTGCTGGGCATGCGACTTGGGTACAGCGTCGAGACCGTACGGGCCGCCGAGGGCGAGTTGATGGCCCGGTTGCCGGAGGGCGCGCTCATGCAGCGGGCCGCCGCCGGGCTGGCCGCCGCGGCGGCGGGGCTGCTCGGGCGGGTGTACGGGGCCCGGGTCGTGCTGCTCGTCGGGAGCGGGGACAACGGGGGCGACGCGCTCTACGCCGGGGCCCGGCTCGCGCGCCGCGGTGCCGGGGTGAGCGCCGTGCTGCTCGTGCCCGGAAGCGCCCATGCCGCGGGCCTCGCGGCGCTGCTCAAGGCCGGGGGGCGCATCGCCGACGACCCGTACGAGGTGCTGGCCGCCGCGGACCTGGTCCTGGACGGCATCACGGGCATCGGCGGCCACGGCGGGCTGCGCCCCGACGCCGTACCGGTCGCCCGCGCGGCGCACGGCTCCGGCGCGGTGGTGCTCGCCGTCGACCTGCCGAGCGGCATCGAGGCGGACACGGGCGAGGTCGGCGGCGAGGCGGTGCGGGCGGACGCGACCGTGACCTTCGGCGCGTACAAGCCGGGGCTGCTGGTCGACCCGGGACGGGAGTACGCGGGGGCGGTGCGGCTCGTCGACATCGGCCTCGGACCGCACCTGCCGTCCGTGCCCGAGCTGGAGGCGCTGCAACACGCGGACGTGGCACAGCTGTTGCCGGTGCCGGCCGCGGAGAGCGACAAGTACCGGCGCGGGGTGGTGGGTGTGGTCGCGGGCTCCGCCCGCTACCCGGGCGCCGCCGTGCTCGCCGTGGCGGGGGCGCTGCGCGGCGGCGCGGGGGCCGTGCGGTACGTGGGACCGGGCTCCGACGCCGTCATCGCCCGCTTCCCGGAGGCCCTGGTGCACGGCTGGCCCCCCTCGAAGGCGGGCCGGGTCCAGGCGTGGGTGGTCGGGCCGGGGCTCGGCGACAGCCCGGGCGTGGACGAGGTGCTGGAATCGGACGTACCGGTGCTGGTCGACGCGGACGGGCTCCGCGGTCTCGACCCGGCCGCGGTCCGGGCCCGCAGCGCACCGACCCTGCTGACCCCGCACGCGGGGGAGGCGGCCGCGCTGCTCGGCGTGGCACGCGAGGAGGTGGAGGGGGCGCGGCTGGCCTCCGTACGGGCGCTGGCCGCCAAGTACGGCGCGACGGTACTGCTCAAGGGCTCGACGACGCTCGTCGCCGACCCGGATCCCCGCCGGGCGGTCCGGGTGAACCCGACGGGCACCTCCTGGCTCGCCACCGCCGGGAGCGGCGATGTGCTGTCGGGCCTGACCGGTTCGCTGCTCGCGGCGGGCCTGGCGCCGCTCGACGCCGGGTCGGTGGGCGCGTATCTGCACGGTCTGGCGGCCCGTCTGGTCTCGCGCGACGCCCCGGTGTCGGCCCATGACGTGGCGACGGCGCTCCCGCGGGCGTGGCGCGACACGACGACGCCTTGATGGTCGTACGAATCCACGAAGCGCCGCCCGTCACGCGGGTGACCAGGGCCACTCATGGTCGTTGCCGCACAAACTCTGTCACAGTGCTCTGAGAGACTGACAACGATGACTCAGAACGCACCTTTTCGAGCCCGCGCCGAGATCGACCTCGCCGCGCTGCGCGCCAACGTCCGCGCACTGCGCGCGCGGGCGCCCCGCGCCGCCGTCATGGCCGTGGTGAAGTCGGACGCGTACGGACACGGGATGGTGCCCTGTGCGAAGGCCGCGCTCGACGCGGGCGCCGCATGGCTCGGCACGGCGACGCCCGAGGAGGCGCTCGCGCTGCGGGCGGCCGGGATCCGCAGCCGGGTGCTGTGCTGGCTGTGGACGCCCGGCGGGCCCTGGCGCGAGGCGATCGAGGCAGACCTGGACGTGTCGGTGAGCGACATGTGGGCGCTGCGCGAGGCCACCGACGCGGCGCGCGACGCCGGTCGGCGGGCCCGTGTCCAGCTCAAGGCCGACACGGGCCTCGGGCGCGGCGGCTGCCAGCCCGCCGACTGGGCCGGCCTGGTCGCGGCCGCCCGCGCCGCCGAGGAGGCGGGCACGATCCGGGTCACCGGCCTGTGGTCGCACTTCGCCTGCGCCGACGAGCCGGGGCACCCCTCCATCGCCGCCCAGTTGGCGGTCTTCAGGGATCTGGTGGCGTACGCCGAGAAGGAGGGCATCGAGCCCGAGGTCCGGCACATCGCCAACTCCCCGGCGACGCTGACCCTTCCGGAGAGCCACTTCGACCTGGTGCGCACGGGCATCGCCGTGTACGGGATCTCGCCCAGCCCCGAGCTGGGCGGCTCCGCCGACTTCGGTCTGCGGCCGGTCATGACGCTCAAGGCGGCGGTGGCGCTCGTGAAGCACGTCCCCGCGGGCCACGGGGTGAGCTACGGCCACCACTATGTGACGGACCGTGAGACGACCCTGGGACTGGTCCCGGTCGGCTACGCGGACGGCATTCCGCGGCACGCCTCGGGCCGCGGCCCGGTGCTGGTCGGCGGGGCGTGGCGGCGGGTGGCCGGGCGGGTCGCCATGGACCAGTTCGTGGTCGACCTCGGCCCGCACGGCGCCGAGGAGGTCGGAGCGGGGGCCGAGGCCGTGCTGTTCGGCCCCGGCGACCGGGGCGAGCCGTCCGCCGAGGACTGGGCCGAGGCGGCGGACACGATCGCGTACGAGATCGTGACCCGGATCGGGACGCGGGTCCCGCGCGTCTATATCGACGACGAGCAGTGACAGGACCGGCGAGAGCAGTGGGAGCGGCAGGGTGAGCGAGAGCAGCGCGGGGGACGTGGCGGCGGCGGTGACCGACGCCGCCACGGGCAACTGGCGCCGGGCGGGCTTCGCCGGCGCCGCCATAGGGGTGATCGCCGCCGGTGCGGCGGCGGGTGTCGCGATAGAGCGGATGACCGTGGGCCGCGGGATGCGCCGCAAGGCCCGGCTCGCGCTGGACGCCTCCGGTCCGTACGGGTCGCTGCGCGGTGTCCCCGGCCGGGCCACGGCCGACGACGGCACGGCGCTGTACTACGAGATCGACGAGGTCGACCCCGAGGCGGGCGGCGCGGCGCCGCGCAGGCGCCGGCTCTTCGGCCGCAAGGCGCCCGCGCCGGTCACCGTCGTCTTCAGCCACGGCTACTGCCTGAGCCAGGACTCCTGGCACTTCCAGCGGGCCGCGCTGCGCGGCCTGATCCGTACGGTCCACTGGGACCAGCGCAGCCACGGCCGCTCGGGCCGCGGGGCGGCCCAGTCGGGTCCCGAGGGGGTGCCGGTCTCCATCGACCAGCTCGGCCGGGACCTCAAGGCGGTGATCGACGCGGCGGCGCCCGACGGCCCGCTGGTGCTGGTCGGCCATTCGATGGGCGGCATGACGCTGATGGCGCTGGCGGCCGCCTACCCGGAGCTGATCCGGGAGCGGGTGGTCGGCGTCGCCTTCGTCGGTACGTCGGCGGGCCGGCTCGGCGAGGTGAACTACGGCCTTCCGGTGGCGGGGGTGAACGTGGTGCGGCGGGTGCTTCCCGGTGTGCTGAAGGCGCTCGGTTCGCAGGCGGAGCTGGTCGAGCGGGGCCGCAGGGCCACCGCCGATCTGTTCGCGGGCCTGATCAAGCGCTACTCGTTCAGCTCGAAGGACGTCGATCCGGCGGTGGCCCGGTTCGCCGAGCGGATGATCGAGGGGACCCCGATCGACGTGGTCGCCGAGTTCTACCCGGCCTTCCAGGAGCACGACAAGGCGGAGGTGCTGGACGTCTTCCAGGAGGTCCCGGTGCTGGTCCTGGCCGGGGACAAGGACCTGGTCACGCCGAGCTCGCACAGTGAGGCGATCGCCGATCTGCTGCCGGACTCCGAGCTGGTGATCGTGCCGGACGCCGGGCACCTGGTGATGCTGGAGCATCCGGTGGTGGTCACCGATCGGCTGGCGGACCTGCTGGCCCGGGTCGGCGCGATGCCGGCAGCGGCTAACGTTGGCACGTATGGAAGCAGTACCGCAGAGCCCGGCGGCTGAGGCCGTCCCGCAGGCCCTCACTTCTGGGGCAGTCCGTACCACCCTCACCTCCCCGGACCGGATGCAGGAGCTGGGCCGCAGGCTCGCGAAACTGCTGCGGCCGGGTGATCTGGTCATGCTCAGCGGTGAGCTCGGCGCGGGCAAGACGACACTGGCGCGCGGGCTGGGGGAGGGCCTGGGCGTGCGCGGCGCCGTGACGTCGCCGACCTTCGTGATCGCCCGCGTCCACCCCTCGCTGACCGGTGGCCCGGCGCTGGTGCACGTGGACGCCTACCGGCTGGGCGGCGGGCTGGACGAGATGGAGGACCTGGACCTCGATGTCTCGCTGCCCGAGTCGATCGTGGTCGTCGAGTGGGGCGACGGCAAGGTCGAGGACCTCTCCGACGACCGGCTGCACGTGGTGATCCACCGCGTCGTGGGCAACACGGACGACGAGCGGCGCACGGTGACCGTGACGGGCGTGGGCGCGCGGTGGGCCGACGCGGGGCTCGGCGGACTCACGGCCTGACCCAGGGCGTCGGCCGCGCCCCGTGGCGCGCCCTCTGACCTGCCGCGTGTGTGCGTTCCGACAAGACGTCGGGAAAGTGTTGCATCGGCCGCCGCGCACGTGGTCACATGGATACCGACACCAGGTTAGGTGTACCTAACCACGCCTGCCCCCGGAGCGCCAGGAGGCATCCATGTCGGCGTCCGAGCACGAAGACCGGCCGCGGCAGCGGCCACGACCGCTGTCACCGACGGCCTTCTCGATGCGGGATCTGCTGGCGTCGTGCGCCGCGGCGAGCGCCGTCTCGACCCCGCCGCGCGAGCGGGAAGCCGAGCGCGAGCGGGCCGAGGCGCCCGCCGCCACCAGGGAGCAGGAGAAACGGCGCGAGGCGGCGTAGTCCGTTCGGGTGAACCGGTGGCGGCGCCGGGGAGCGTATGTCTGCGCGACGACGGCCGCGGTGCGGCGCCTGCGGTGCGGCCTGCGGTGCGGCGCCTGGAGGACGACGCATCGAGGGCGACGCCTGCGGGACGACGGTGCCTGCGGGGCGACGGTGCCTGCGGGGCGACGGTGCCTGCGGGACGAGGGTGCCTGCGGGGCGACGGTGCCTGCGGGGCGACGGTGCCTGCGGGGCGACGGTGCCTACGGAACGACGACGATCTTGGAGCCGATCGTCGCGAACGCCCACATCGCGTCTCCGTCCGCGCGCTTCATCCGCACGCCGCCCGTCCTGAGCTGCGGATCCGGCTCCGGCATCGAGCCGTCCATGGCGGAGCTGAAGCCGATGTTCACGTTGTCGACGCTCGTGAACCGCACGACGTGCTCGATCCGCACCCCGTCCGACCCCGTGATCCGGCCGCTGCGCGACGTCACCGAGTACGTCCCGGGCCGCGGGTTCACGCTGCTCGGCATGACCCCGAAGGTCCGCGTGGCCTGCCCCGCCTCGTCCACCAGCCAGACCCGCCGGTCGGTCAGCGCGTAGACGACCCGCAGCCCCGTGCCGGAGCCCCGGGGGACGGCCAGCGGCTCCTTGCGCGCCTGGTCGGCCGCGGCACCGCCGGACGGGGCGGCGGGGGCGGTGGGCACGGCGGCCGGCTCCTTGAGGGCCGCGGGTACGTGCGCCGATGCCTGGTAGGCGAGGAAGGCGACCACGGCCAGCGCCACCGCAGTGAGCCCGGCCACCGCCCCCGAGCTGCTTCTTGCCACCGCGGTGCCCCTTTCGTGCGTACCCGACAGGGTATGTGCCTGCCTGGACGGTGACGGTAGCAGCAGGGCGGGGCCCGTACGGGACGCCGGTGCGGGACACCGCGCCCCGCCGTCGTGGCCGTAGGCTGTTTGCGTGCTCCTGCTCGCCGTTGATACCGCCACCCCCGCCGTCACCGTCGCCCTCCACGACGGCACGTCCGTCGTCGCCGAGGCCACGTCGACCGACGCGCGCCGCCACGGGGAGCTGCTGCTGCCCGCCGTCGACCGCGTGCTCGCCGAAGCGGGACTGAAACTCGGTGCCGTCACGGACCTCGTGGTCGGCGCCGGCCCGGGTCCGTACACCGGGCTCCGCGTCGGCCTGGTGACCGCCTCGACGTTCGGCTCGGCGCTCGGGATCCCGGTCCACGGCCTGTGCACCCTCGACGGGCTCGCGTACGCCTCCGGGCTCGAAGGGCCCTTCGTGGTGGCGACGGACGCGCGCCGCAAGGAGGTCTACTGGGCGCGGTACGACGGCTTCCGCACACGCGTGAGCGAGCCGGCCGTGGACCGGCCGGCCGAGATCGCCGATCAGGTCGCGGGGCTGCCGGCCGTCGGCGCGGGCGCGCTGCTCTACCCGGAGACCTTCCCCGACGCCCGCGGCCCGGAGCACCAGTCGGCCGCCGCCCTCGCCTCGCTCGCCGCCGAGAAGCTGGCCGCCGGCGAGGAACTGCTGCCGCCCCGACCGCTCTACCTGCGCCGCCCGGACGCCCAGGTGCCGAAGAACTACAAGGTGGTCACGCCGACATGACCGCCGGTACGACCACCGCGGTGCTGCGCGAGATGCGCTGGTGGGACCTCGGCCCCGTGCTGGACCTCGAACACGAGCTGTTCCCGGAGGACGCCTGGTCCCCGGGCATGTTCTGGTCCGAGCTGGCGCACGCGCGCGGCCCGAAGGCGACCCGCCGCTACGTGGTGGCCGAGACTTCGGACCAAGGCGGCTCCGCCGCGGGCGCCGAGGGCCGGATCGTCGGCTACGCGGGCCTCGCGGCCGCGGGCGGCCTCGGCGACGTGCAGACCATCGCCGTCGCCCGCGACCAGTGGGGCACCGGGCTCGGCGCCCGGCTGCTGACCGACCTGCTCCAGCACGCCACCGCATTCGAGTGCGACGAGGTGCTCCTCGAAGTACGGGTGGACAACACCCGCGCGCAGAAGCTGTACGAGCGCTTCGGCTTCGAGCCCATCGGCTTCCGCCGCGGCTACTACCAGCCGGGCAACGTCGACGCCCTCGTCATGCGCCTGCACGTACACGACGTACAAGGAACCGATAACCATGGCTGACGAACCTCTCGTCCTCGGCATCGAGACGTCCTGCGACGAGACGGGCGTCGGCATCGTCCGCGGCACCACGCTGCTCGCCGATGCCATCGCCTCCAGCGTCGACGAGCACGCGCGCTTCGGCGGGGTCGTGCCGGAGGTGGCGTCCCGGGCCCACCTGGAGGCGATGGTCCCGACGATCGAGCGCGCCCTGAAGGACGCCGGGGTGAGCGCCCGCGACCTCGACGGCATCGCGGTGACCGCGGGCCCCGGCCTCGCCGGCGCGCTGCTGGTGGGCGTCTCGGCGGCGAAGGCGTACGCGTACGCGCTGGACAAGCCGCTGTACGGGGTGAACCACCTCGCCTCGCACATCTGCGTGGACCAGCTGGAGCACGGTCCGCTGCCCGAGCCGACGATGGCGCTGCTGGTCTCCGGCGGACACTCGTCGCTGCTGCTCGCGCCGGACATCACGAGCGACGTACGGCCCATGGGCGCGACCATCGACGACGCGGCGGGCGAGGCTTTCGACAAGATCGCGCGCGTCCTGAACCTCGGCTTCCCCGGCGGCCCGGTCATCGACCGGCTGGCGAAGGAGGGCGACCCGTCGGCGATCGCGTTCCCGCGCGGGCTGAGCGGCCCGCGCGACCCGGCGTACGACTTCTCCTTCTCCGGGCTCAAGACGGCCGTGGCGCGCTGGATCGAGGCGAAGCGGGCGGCCGGCGAGGAGGTGCCCGTACGGGACGTGGCGGCCTCCTTCCAGGAGGCCGTGGTCGACGTGCTGACCCGCAAGGCCGTGCGGGCCTGCAAGGACGAGGGCGTCGACCACCTGATGATCGGCGGCGGTGTCGCGGCGAACTCGCGGCTGCGCACGCTGGCGGAGGAGCGCTGCGAGCGGGCCGGGATCCGGCTGCGGGTGCCGCGGCCGAAGCTGTGCACGGACAACGGCGCGATGGTCGCGGCGCTCGGCGCCGAGATGGTGGCGCGGAACCGGCCGGCGTCCGACTGGGAGCTGTCGGCCGACTCGTCGCTGCCGGTGACGGACCCGCACGTGCCGGGCGCGCACCACCACGGCCACGACCATGTGCACGACCACGACCATGTGCACGAGGTCAGCAAGGACAACCTCTACTCATGACCGTCGTCACGCTGATGTGGGAGGCGCGGGCGGCCGAGGGGCGCGGCGCGGAGCTGCTGGAGTGGGCGCGGACGCGGGAGCTGCCCCGCAGGCCCTTGCGGAGGGAGACCTTCCGGGCGCCGGGCGAGCGGGTGCTGGTGCTGACCTGGTGGGAGGCCCCGGGGCCCGACACCGAGCAGCCGGAGCGCCCGGAGCACCCGGAGCAGCCGGAGCACTCGGAGCAGCCGGGACAGGCAGCTCCGCAGCCCGAGCTGCCCGAGCTGCCGGAACCGGCCGCGGAGCTGATCATGCGGCCCGTGCACCGCTGGCGTTTCGAGTCGCTCGACTTCACCGCAGGACAGCCCGACGGGCCGTCCTGAGAAAAATTCCGGCGGCCGTGTCGATCGGTGTCCCTCCCGTTCGACGTAGAGGGTGAGAGGCGGGGAACAGCCCCGCCGACCGACCCGAGGAGCCACCATGCCCCGCTATCTGTCGATGATCCGTCTCGACGAGTCCGCGCTGCCCGCCGAGGGCCCCAGCCCGGAGCTCATGGAGCGGATGGGGAAGCTGCTGGAGGAGATGACCAAGGCCGGCGTCATGCTGGACAACGCCGGCCTCCACCCCACCTCCGAGGGCAAGCGCGTCACCTGGTCCGGAGGGAAGTTCTCCGTCACCGACGGCCCGTTCACCGAGGCGAAGGAGATCGTCGGCGGCTACGCGATCGTCCAGGCCAAGGACATGGCCGAGGCGGTCGAGTGGACCAAGCGCTTCCTGGAGATCCACGAGGAGCACTGGAACATCACCTGCGAGGTCCGCGAGATCGCCGCGGGCTGACCCCCACCCCGCGTCCGACGCCTGTTTGCCGCCGCGTCCCACGGGTGCTCTGATGGGTGTCCGTGAGCGACGCACACAACGCCGCCGACTCCGCCGACTCCGCCGCCGGGACGGTCGCGACCGTCTTCCGGATCGAGTCCGCACGGATCATCGCCGCCGTGGCCCGCATCGTCCGGGACATCGGCATCGCCGAGGAACTGGCGCAGGACGCTCTGGTCGCCGCGCTGGAGCAGTGGCCGGAGTCGGGCGTCCCGGACAACCCGGGCGCCTGGCTCATGGCCACCGCCAAGCACCGCGCGATCGACCTCGTGCGCCGTCGCGACACGTACGCGCGCAAGCTCGCCGAGATGGGGCGCGACCTGGAGACGGCGGCAGCGGCGTACGAACCCGACCCCGCGGACCTTGCCTCCGGCCCCGACGACATCGACGACGACCTGCTGCGGCTCGTCTTCACCGCCTGCCACCCCGTGCTCTCCGCCGAGGCGCGCATCGCGCTGACGCTGCGGATGCTCGGCGGCCTCACGACCGAGGAGATCGCCCGCGCGTTCCTCGTCCCGGAGCCGACCGTCGCGCAGCGCATCGTGCGCGCCAAACGGACGCTGGCCAAGGCGAGCGTGCCCTTCGAAGTCCCCTACGGTGCCGGGCGCGCCGAGCGGCTGTCGTCGGTGCTCGACGTCATCTACCTCATCTTCAACGAGGGTTACGCCGCCACCGTCGGCGACGACTGGCTGCGCCCCGGCCTGTGCGAGGACGCGCTGCGCCTCGCCCGCGTGCTCGCGGCCCTCATGCCGAAGGAACCCGAAGTCCACGGCCTCGCCGCCCTGCTGGAGCTCCAGGCGTCCCGTACGGCCGCCCGCACCGGACCCGACGGCGCGCCCGTCCTCCTCGCCGACCAGAACCGCCGCCGCTGGAACCAGCTCCTCGTCCGCCGCGGCTTCGCGGCCCTCGCCCGCGCCCACGCCACGGCCGGCGACGCGCCCGGCCCGTACGCCCTCCAGGCCGCGATCGCCGCGTGCCACGCGCAGGCGGTGACGTACGAGGACACCGACTGGACGACCATCGCGGCCCTCTACGCCCGCCTCGCCGCCGTCGCCCCGTCCCCGGTCGTCGAGGTGAACCGCGCGGTCGCCGTCTCCATGACCGAGGGACCGGCCGCGGCCCTCGCGATCGTCGACGGTGTCGCCGCCGAACCCGCCCTGAAGGACTACCACTTGCTCCCCAGCGTGCGCGGCGATCTGCTCGCGCGGCTGGGCCGCACGGCCGAGGCCCGCGCGGAGTTCGAGCGAGCGGCGTCGCTGGCGCGCAACGCACGGGAACGCGAGTTGCTGCTGGCGAAGGCCGCCGATCTGGGGCGATAGCCTCGCACTCATGCCCCGCCGCACCCCCTTGCCGCCGCCGCCCCCGCCCGTCGAGATACGCACCTGGCCCGACCGCGACGCGATGCTCGCCGACCGGGCGGCGGTCCTGCACGACCTCACACGGCGCACGCTCGGCACACCGAAACTGCTGCTGTTCCTGCTCGCGGTGGCGCTGCTCCAGCTGGGGTGGGGATGCGTGGGCGCCGGGCTGGTCTCGATGGGCCCCGGCGTCGATCCGGTCAGCCTCGTCCTCCTCGCGGTCGGCGGCGCGATCGGCATCGCCATCCTGGTGCCGACCGCGCTCGCCGTCGCCTTCGGCGTACGCCGCGACCGCCGGATGCGCGAACTGCTCTGCCAGTGGGCGGCATTGGCCCGCACCCCGGCCCGCGACGCCGGTCTCCGCAGGCCGGTCCTCAGCATGGCCTGGCTGCTGGTCTCCTTCGCGCTCGGCGCCCTCGGCCTCTGGACCTCCTTCGCGACCTCGGCCACGGCCCGCCCGGGCAGCACCACTTACGGCGAGGTCGCGTACCTCATCGGTGCGGGCACGATCCTGTGGGTGATGGGCCTCATCGGCGTCGTGAAGGCCGTGTCGCACTACCGCTGGGCGATCCGCCTCACCGTGACGAGCGCCCCGCCCGCGAACACGGCGGCCGACGCGCATCGCTGACCCACCGTCATCACTCGGCCCGGGGCTGTGATCCGAGCCGAGCCGGGCCGCCGATCAGCATCGACGGCGCACCCGCGACCCGCGTCAGGAAGACCGTCGCCGCGTTCGGGCCGGTCGGCTTCACCTTGCGGCGGAGTTCTTCCGGTTCGACCGCCGAGCCGCGCTTCTTGACCGTGAGGGTGCCGACTTCGCGTACGCGCAGCAGGGCCTTGAGCTTCTTCAGGTTGAAGGGCAGCTCGTCGGTGATCTCGTAGGCCGTGGCGTACGGCGTCGGGCGCAGCTCGTCCGAGGTGATGTACGCGATCGTCTCGTCGAGGAGGCCGCCGTCGAGCTCCTCGGCCGCCTCGGCGACGAGATGGGCGCGGATGACGGCGCCGTCGGGCTCGTAGAGGAAGCGGCCGGGTTTGCGGACGGCGGGGTTCGGGAGGCCGCGGGCGGTGAGGCCGGTGCCGGAGGGCAGGAGGGTGGCGCGGCGGGCGCCGGGGGCGGTGCCGAACCAGAGGACGGCCTCCTTGACGTCGCCGTGGTCCGAGATCCACTCGGCCTCGGCGTCCTCGGGGACGGCCTCGTGCGGGATGCCGGGGGCGACCTTGAGCGCCGCGTACCGGGCGGTGCGGGCCGCGCCGATCGCCCAGGACAGCGGCGGGGAGTACGCCTCGGGGTCGAAGATCCTGCCCCGGCCGCCCCGGCGGGCCGGGTCGGCGAAGACCGCGTCGTACGGGGACGTGTCGACCTCGGTGACGTCCGCGCAGCGGACCTCGATCAGCCCGGCCAGGCCGAGGGCCTCGGCGTTGGCGCGTGCGGTCTCGGCGGTGAGCGGGTCGCGGTCCACGGCCAGGACGGAGATCCCGGCGCGGGCGAGCGCGATCGCGTCGCCGCCGATGCCTGAGCACAGGTCCGCCACCGTACGGACGCCGAGGGCGGCGAGCCGTCCGGCGCGGTGGGCGGCGACCGACGCGCGCGTGGCCTGTTCGACGCCGTTCGGCGTGAAGTACATCCGGTAGGCGTCGTCCGGGCCGAACTTCGCCGCCGCCCGCTGCCGCAGCCGTGCCTGCCCCAGCGCCGCCGAGACCAGCTCGGCCGGGTGGTCGCGGCGCAGCCGGGTCGCGAGGGCCAGCTCCTCGGCCGGGTCGTGGTCGCGCAGCGAGGCGAGCAGGGCCTGCCCTTCGGCGCCGAGCAGCGGGCCGAGGAGCGGGCCGGGGCCGGGGGAGCCGGGGCGGGGGGAGGAGGCGTCGTTCACCCCGCCATTGTCGGCCAGTCGGGGGACGGTGCCGCGCGGGGCGGCGGTGCCTGCCCGTCGCGAGGGTGTGGCGCTGACAGGATGCGGCGCCATGCAGCTTGTACGACAAAAGGAAAAAATGAGAAATGGTTGGCGGGTGCGCGGTGCGGTGCTCTCCGTGCTCCTCGTCGCCGCGGCCGGATCGGGCTGTGCCACCGAACCGGCCGCGACCCCGGGCAGCGACGGCGCCCGTCCCCCCAGACCCGCCCCGGGCCAGCCGCGGGCCGGCGGCCAGGGCGCCGGCCCCGCCGGTGCGCTCGCCGCCTACGCCGAACGGACGAGAAAGGCCCACGCCGCCCGCGTCGCGGCGGCCAGGCGGTGGAAGCTCAGGAAGACCCCGCTCGCCGCGCCCGCCCCGCCCGCCGAGAAGCCCGACGTCACCACCCGGAAGGGCTTCGAGGTCACCGGCGGCAAGGGCCTGCCGCCGGTCTTCACCGCCGTCCCGACCAAGGAGAAGGTCGTCTTCCTGACGATCGACGACGGGGTCGACAAGGATCCGAAGCTGCTGCGGATGATGACCGAGCTCTCCATCCCGTACAGCGCCTTCCTCACCGACTACGTCGTGCGCGACGACTACGACTTCTTCGAGGAGATGCAGGACCGCGGCGTCACCCTGCACAACCACACCCTCAGCCACCGCTACATGCCCGCGCTTTCGTACAAGGAGCAGAAGGCGGAGATCTGCGGGCAGCAGCGGAAGATGGAGAAACGATTCGGGAGCCGGCCCCGGCTCTTCCGCCCGCCGTACGGCAACTACGACCGGAACACGCTGCGGGCGGCCAAGTCGTGCGGTGTGAAGGGTGTGCCGCTGTGGGCCGCGGAGGCGTTCCCCGACCACATGGAGTGGCGGGAGTGGGACCGGAAGCTGCATCCCGGCGACATCATCCTCACGCACTTCCGCGGCAAGGCGGAGTGGAAGGCGAGCATGGCCGACCTGATCCGCAACGTCATGAACGTCGTCACGGCACAGGGTTACGCGGTGGCGCGGCTGGAGGACTACGTCTGACCCTGGGGGTCCGGCCGGCGCCCCTCAGTCGCCGGCGCAGCCGTGACAGCTCCCGCCGGCGCTGTGGCAGACGCACCGGTGCCCGGTGGGCCGGGGCGCCGGCCCCGGGTGGTTGCGGGCCTCCTGGGCGACGGAGGCGAGGAGCCCGAGACACAGCACCGCGGCCACCAGGACCTGGGCCGCCGCCGTGATCCGGTGGCGGCTGCGGACGAAGGCGTACGCGCTCAGGCCGACGAGCAGGGCGACGCCGCCGACGTACCACTCCGATTCCACAGGAGGTGACCCGGCGGTCCCCGTCGGATCCCGCCGACCGACGGCGAACGCCCACAGCGCGGCGGCCGCGAGGGCGATCGCGTCCACGAACACGACGAACAGCGCGAGCGCGGCGTCGCCCCAGAGCGAGGCGGGGCCGCGCTCGGGCACGCGCCGCGGGGGGAGGGGCGGGGGCACGCCCGCATGGTCGTACGGAACGCGGGGCCGCGCGTGGTCGTTGCCGTATCGAGGCCGAACCGTCGTCTCCGTCGTCTCCGTCGGAGCCGGTCCCGAGCCCGGTCCGGAGACCCGCCCGGAGCCCCGCCGGACCCCGGCTCGCCGCGCCGAGCGGGTCGCTCATTGGCACTCCGCTTGACCGAGTGCTAATCGCGGTCATAGTCTCGGCTCTGGCACTCCCCACCGGAGAGTGCCAACACAGCGACGGGCAGGTCCGGCACCCGCGACGACGGATCCACCTGGTCGCCACCTCAGACAGATGAACCCCGTGAGATCTCCGAAGGGGGAGGTCGGATCGTGACGACCACCAGCTCCAAGGTTGCCATCAAGCCGCTCGAGGACCGCATTGTGGTCCAGCCGCTCGACGCCGAGCAGACCACGGCCTCTGGCCTGGTCATTCCGGACACGGCCAAGGAGAAGCCCCAGGAGGGCGTCGTCCTGGCCGTTGGCCCGGGCCGTTTCGAGAACGGCGAGCGGCTGCCGCTCGACGTCAAGACCGGCGATGTCGTGCTCTACAGCAAGTACGGCGGCACCGAGGTGAAGTACAACGGCGAGGAGTACCTCGTCCTCTCGGCCCGCGACGTGCTCGCGATCGTCGAGAAGTAGTTCACCGGCAGATTTGCATTGAGCCGCGCCCCTGGCCCCCGCGTCGTAAGAAGCCGGGCGGTCCGGGGCGCGGTTCGTTTTGAGAGGACTTGAGAAGCTCCATGGCGAAGATCCTGAAGTTCGACGAGGACGCCCGTCGCGCCCTTGAGCGCGGCGTCAACAAGCTCGCCGACACGGTCAAGGTGACGATCGGCCCCAAGGGCCGCAACGTCGTGATCGACAAGAAGTTCGGCGCCCCCACCATCACCAACGACGGTGTCACGATCGCCCGCGAGGTCGAGATCGATGACCCGTACGAGAACCTCGGCGCCCAGCTGGTGAAGGAGGTGGCGACCAAGACCAACGACATCGCGGGTGACGGCACCACCACCGCCACCGTGCTCGCCCAGGCCCTGGTCCGCGAGGGTCTGCGCAACGTCGCCGCCGGTGCCTCCCCGGCCTCCCTGAAGAAGGGCATCGACGCCGCGGTGAAGGCCGTCTCCGACGAGCTGATCGCCACCGCGCGTCCGATCGAGGAGAAGTCCGACATCGCCGCCGTCGCCGCGCTGTCCGCCCAGGACCAGCAGGTCGGCGAGCTCATCGCCGAGGCGATGGACAAGGTCGGCAAGGACGGTGTCATCACCGTCGAGGAGTCCAACACCTTCGGCCTGGAGCTGGACTTCACCGAGGGCATGGCCTTCGACAAGGGCTACCTGTCGCCGTACATGGTGACCGACCAGGAGCGTATGGAGGCCGTCCTCGACGACCCGTACATCCTGATCAACCAGGGCAAGATCTCCTCCATCCAGGACCTGCTGCCGCTGCTGGAGAAGGTCATCCAGGCCGGTGGCTCCAAGCCGCTGCTGATCATCGCCGAGGACGTCGAGGGCGAGGCGCTCTCCACCCTCGTCGTCAACAAGATCCGCGGCACCTTCAACGCGGTCGCGGTCAAGGCCCCCGGCTTCGGTGACCGCCGCAAGGCGATGCTCCAGGACATGGCCACCCTCACCGGTGCCACCGTCATCGCCGAGGAGGTCGGCCTCAAGCTCGACCAGGCCGGTCTGGACGTGCTGGGCTCCGCCCGCCGCGTCACCGTCACCAAGGACGACACGACGATCGTCGACGGCGGCGGCCAGAGCGGGGACGTGGCCGGCCGCATCGCGCAGATCAAGGCCGAGATCGAGACCACGGACTCCGACTGGGACCGCGAGAAGCTCCAGGAGCGCCTCGCGAAGCTGGCCGGCGGCGTGTGCGTGATCAAGGTCGGCGCCGCCACCGAGGTGGAGCTGAAGGAGAAGAAGCACCGTCTGGAGGACGCCATCTCCGCGACCCGCGCCGCGGTCGAGGAGGGCATCGTCTCCGGTGGTGGCTCCGCGCTGGTCCACGCCGTCAAGGTGCTGGACGGCAACCTCGGCAAGGACGGCGACGAGGCCACCGGTGTCGCGGTCGTCCGCCGCGCCGCCGTCGAGCCGCTGCGCTGGATCGCCGAGAACGCCGGCCTCGAGGGCTACGTCATCACCGCGAAGGTGGCGGAGCTGGAGAAGGGCAACGGCTTCAACGCCGCGACCGGCGAGTACGGCGACCTGGTGAAGGCCGGCGTCATCGACCCGGTCAAGGTCACGCGCTCCGCGCTGGAGAACGCCGCGTCGATCGCCTCCCTGCTGCTCACCACCGAGACCCTCGTGGTGGAGAAGAAGGAAGAGGAGCCGGCGGAGGCGGGCCACGGCCACGGCCACGGTCACGCCCACTGACGACCCGCCGAGGGTCCGAGCGTCGGGGCCCCCGTTCCCGGAGAGGGAACGGGGGCCTTTCGCGTACGCCTCCCGTGCGCCCGCGCCCCTGCGCCTCCCGCGCCCGTACGCCTGCAACGCGCGCCTGCGTTCGCCTACGCGCGCCTACGCCTGCTCCGTACGCCTGCTCCGTACGCCTACATCTCCAGCACGCCCAGCCGTCCCATCAGGCCGAGCCGGTCGTACTGCCACCAGCCCTCGCAGATCAGGCCCTCGCGGCACCGGTGCACGGTCGTCCCCGTCATGGCCACCTGCCTGCCGGTCGGCGTGACGCCCAGGAACTCGCCCTTGTGCAGGCCGTTCCAGGTCCAGCGCGTGCAGACCCGCTCGCCGTCGGCGATCTGGTCCTCGACCGTGAAGGTGAAGTCGAACCCGGCCCGCCACGCGGCGACTTCCCGCAGGAACGCCTCGACGCCGACGACGTCCCGGGGGTTGGCCGGATCGTGGTCGCGGTAGTCCGCGGTGAGCAGTTCGCCGAAGACTCCGGCGTCACCCCCGGGCATCGCCTCCGTGAAGAACCTGCGGCAGGCGGCCTCGTTGAGCTGCTCGTCCCGCAGCACCTCCAGGTCGGTGAAGGTCGGCATCGTGTCGCAGAGCGCCACCACCTCCTGGAAGATCCGGTCGGTCTCGGGCAGGTTCGAGTTCTTCATCGCCTCTTCGTACGACGGGAACTCGACGATCTCGATGACATGGGTCGAGTCCGAGCGATCCGTGCCGACCATGCTGTGCGTGGCGGTGCGCCTGCCCTTGGTCTGCTCGATCCAGCTGTCCATGAGCCGATTGAGCTCGTCCACGCGATCCGTCTTGCAGTCGATCACTTGTACGAATGTCATGGCGTCTCCCGGAAGTCGCTGGGACAGGCCCATTTTAGTGTTCCGAAAGTGAACGGGTGATCGATCGAAAGCCCGCTTTCGCCAAGAGTCGGCCGTGGGAGCCGAGCGCGTCAGCGCCTCCCGGCCGCCCCGCACGACTCCCGTACGTTCAGCCGCGGCAGCAGCGTCAGATGGCGCCGCGGCTCGTCCTCGCCCCGCCGCTCCGTGAGCCGCTCCATCAGCAACTCCGTGGCGTGCCGCCCCACATGGCGCTTCGGCGGCGCGACCGCCGTCAGCGGTGTGTCGGCGAGCGCCGCGACCTCGTCGTCGTACGCGATCAGCGCCAGGTCCTCCGGCACCCGCACCCCCAGCTCGCCCAGGCGCTGCATCAGCTGGATCGCGTCGACGTCGTTGTGCGCGAGCGCCGCCGTCGCCGTGCCCGCCGCGACCGCCGCCCGCACCGCCTGCGCCGCCGCCTCGAACCCCTCGGGGTCCTCCTCGGCCGGCACCGATGCGATCACCGGCCCCGGCGCGGCAAGGCCGAGCACGCGCAGCGCCTCCGCGTACCCGGAGCGCACCGCGAGCGCGGTCGGGCTGTCCGCGCGCGCCACCAGCAGCGGCGTCCGGTGCCCGAGGTCCATCAGGTGGCGCACGGCGAGCAGCACCCCGTGCCCGTGGTCCGACGAGACCCGGTCCAGTGCGTCGAGCGCGCTGCCCGGGGCCGGGCGGCGCTCCAGCAGCACGGTGGGTACGGGCAGCCGTGTGATCCAGGCGCTGTGCTCGGCCGGGTCGTCGGCGCTGCGCCACCCCGGCGCGATCAGCAGCCCCTCGACGCCCGCTGCGAGCAGCCCTTCGGTGCGCGCACGGTCCTCCGCGGGACGGTAGTCGGAGATCCGCAGCACGATCCGTGCGCCGTCCCGCTCGGCGGCCTCGCTCGCCCCGCGGATCACCTCGGCGAAGTAGTACGTCGCCGAGGGCGCGAGCATGCCGATCACCAGTCCGCCGCCGCCGGCCCGCTGCTGCGGGAGGCCGTGCCCCTCCGGCCACGACACGGATCCGTGCACGCGGTCCAGGAGTCCGCGCCCCGCCAGCGCCTCGACGTCACGGCGCACGGTGACGGAGGAGACCCCGAGCTGGCCCGCCAGTTCGGAGACGCGGGCGGTGCCGCGGCGGCGCACCAGGTTCAGCAGTCTGTCGTGACGTTCGGCGGCACTCTCGCGCACGCGGCGGTCCCCCTCGCGGTGTGTGGTGGCCTTCGGCCAGACCCTAATGCACGGTGATCGAATGACAAGTGATTCGATCAATCGCTCGAAGGTCATTGACCTTTTAACGATTCATGCCATGATCGGTCCCATGCCCGAGCACGCGCCCGAGCCTGCGCCCGCGCCGCCCGAGGACCGTGAGCTCAGCCCGTACACGGGCTGGACCCGCGACCACTGGGAAGCCACGGCGGACCGGCTCCTGCTGGCCGTCCGCCCGTACACCTCGCGCCACCACGGACTGATCAACCTCCCCGGCCCGCGCCCCAGTTCGTCCGGAGTCCGCTCGGACGGACTCGAAGGCTACGCCCGTACGCTCCTCCTCGCCGCCTTCCGGGTCGCCGGGGCCGGCGGCGCCGATCCGTACGGCCATCTCGACCGGTACGCCGAAGGGCTCGCCTCCGGAACGGCCCCCGGCCGCCACCGCGCCGCCGACGCCTGGCCCCAGATGGCCGACACGCCCCAGGCGATCGTCGAATCCGCGTCCGTCGCGATCTCGCTGCGCCTGACCCGCCCCTGGCTCTGGGACGCCCTCGACGACGCCACCCGGCAGCGCACCGCCGACTGGCTGATGTCCGCCCTCGGCCCGTCCCCGGTCGACAACAACTGGTGGTTCTTCGGCCTCACCGTCGCCGGCTTCCTCCAGGACGCCGGCATCGAGACCGACCGCGCCCGGCGCACCATCGAGCGCTCACTCGCCCGCGTCGAGGACTGGTACCTGGGCGACGGCTGGTACAGCGACGGGGCCGGGCGGGCCTTCGACCACTACAACGCCTGGGCCCTGCACTTCTACCCCGTCCTGCACGCCCATCTCGCCGGCGACAAGGCCATGCTCGACCGGTACGGCCCCCGCCTGCGCACCCATCTCGACGCCTACGGGCGCCTGTTCGGCGCCGACGGTTCGCCCATGCCGTTCGGGCGCTCCCTGACCTATCGCTTCGCCGCCGCGGCCGCCCCCTGGCTCGGCGCCCTCACCGGCCACACCCCGCTCACCCCCGGCGCCACCCGCCGCCTCGCCTCCGGCGCCCTGCGCCACTTCCTCGACCGGGGCGCCACCGACGAGCGAGGACTGCTCACGCTCGGCTGGCACGGCCCGTACGAACCCGTCCTCCAGTCCTACTCGGGACCGGGCTCCCCCTACTGGGCCTCCAAGGGCTTCGCCGGGCTCCTCCTGCCGCCCGGCCACCCCGCCTGGACCGCCCGCGAGGAGCCGCTGCCCGCCGAGACCGCGGACGCCGTCACCCCGCTCGCCGGGCCGGGGCTGCTCGTCCAGTCCACCGCCGCCGACGGGCTCGTACGCCTCCACAACCACGGCTCCAGCCAGCGCGCCATGGACGACGACCCCTGCTACGCCCGCTTCGCCTACTCCACCCGCACCGGCCCCGCCGCCGACGACAACCACTTCGCCCTGGTCGTCGCCGGCCGGCCCACCCGGCGCGGGGCCCCCGAGCCCGAAGGGTCAGGACCCGACTGGGCCGCCTCGTCCCACACCCCGCACCCCGGCATCCGCGTCCACTCCCTGACGCTCGCCCATGGCCGCGCCGAGGTCCGCGCCCATCTCGTCACCGGAGCCCCCGAAGGCACCCCGGCGCGCCAGACCGGCTGGGCCACCACCCCCGACGGGCCGACCGCCCAGCTCCAGCCGGTGCACGGCTACACCGTGCGCAGCACCTCCGACACCGGCCCCACCCTCCAGGGCCCGCTCAGCCGCACCGCCGCACTCCACGGCACGACCGGCGACGGACCCGCGACGCTCTTCGTCGCCCTCGCCTCGCTCACCGACGAGCCCGACCCCGCGCCCGTCACCGCGCTGGCCGACGTCGAGGTCACCGACCGCACGCTCACGGTGACCTGGCAGGACGGGACTACCGCGGTCCGTACTTGCGGCCCGCCCTGGAGCTGACCCCGCCCAGCAGACCGCGCGGCGCCAGCTTCACGACGCCCATCAGCGCCTTGTAGCGCGGGTCCGGGATCGACAGCGACTTCCCGCGAGCCAGATCGGCGAGCGCCGCCGACACCAGCTTGTCGGCGTCCAGCCACATCCAGCCCGGGATGCTGTCCGTGCCCATCCCCGCCCGCTGGTGGAACTCGGTCCGTACGAAGCCGGGGCACAGCGCCATCAGCCGCACCCCCGTGCCCGCCAGATCGCGCGCCGCGCCCTGCGTGAACTGCACGCCCCACGCCTTGGACGCCCCGTACGTCCCGCGCGGCAGGAACGCCGCCACCGACGCGACGTTCACCACCCCGCCCCGGCCCCGCTCCCGCATCGACCCCGCGGCCGCCGACGTCAGCCGCAGCACGGCCTCGCAGTGCACCTTCAGCATCCGCAGCTCATCGGCCATGGACACCTCCAGATACCGCCCCTTGTTGCCGAATCCGGCGTTGTTCACGAGCAGGTCGACCGGGCGGCGGCGGTCGGCGAGCCGCGCCTCCACCGAGGCGATCCCGGCCTCCTCGGCCAGGTCCGCGCTCAGCACCTCCGCCTCGATGCCGTGCCGGTCGTGGAGCTCGGTCGCCTGCTCCTGGAGCCGCTTGGTGTCCCGCGCCACCAGGACCAGATCGTGCCCGTCGGCCGCGAGGCGCCGCGCGAAGGCGGCGCCGATGCCGGCGGTCGCGCCGGTAATCAGTGCTGTCGTCATACGCGGCACGTTAGTGCCCCGCGTGCGTGTACGACGCGTCAGGCCGGTGCCGCAACGGCCGCTACGGCGCCCCGTACTTGGCTACGTACTCCCGCGCGTCCCTCAGCTGCTCCGGATGGAGTGCCTCGCCCGCCGCGAGCACCTGCGGCAGCAGCTCCCGCTCGGTGGTGCCGGCCCGGAAGGACAGCGAGACGGTGACGTCGTGGTCGGGGCGGTGCACGATCTCGACCGGATCGCCCGCGCTGATCCAGCCGGGCTCGATCACCCTCAGATAGGCGCCGGGGGCGGCCTGCGCCGTGAAGCGCCGCACCCAGCCCCGCTCGCCGAGCCAACTGGCGAACGTACGGCAGGGGATGCGCCCGCAGACGACCTCGAGCACCAGGTCGGGGCCGATGCGCCAGCGCTCGCCGACCTTCGCGCCGTTCACGTCGAGCCCGGTGGTCGTGAGGTTCTCGCCGAAGCAGCCGTTGGCGAGCGGGCGCCCCAGCTCGCGCTCCCAGAAATCCAGGTCCTCGCGCGCGAAGGCGTACACCGCCTGGTCGTTGCCGCCGTGATGGCGCAGCTCGCACACCACGTCCCCGTCGAGGCCGCTGCCCCCCGTCCCCTTGGGTCCGGGAGCCGAGACCCGGACCGGCCCGTCCGCGGGGCGCTTGTCGATCCCGGTGGCGCCGATGTCGGCGTAGTCGACGGCCTTGCGGTGCCCCAGATTCACGCTCAACAGCTTCATGGCCCCACGCTAGATGCTCCCCGTCAAAGTGTCGACGCAGTATTTCCCGCCTTCCCCAAGTACGCCTTATGCTTGAGCGGTGATCGAGGCCCGTCATCTCCGTGTCCTGCGCGCCGTCGCCGCCACCGGCTCCTTCTCGGCCGCGGCGCGCGAACTGGGCTGCACCCAGCCCGCCGTCAGCCAGCAGATGAAGGCGCTCGAATCGTCCGCGGGCACACCGCTGCTGGTCCGTACGGGCCGCGAGATGCGCCTCACCCAGGCGGGTGAGGCCCTGGTGCGCCACGCCGCCGGAATCCTCGCCGGGCTGACCGCCGCCGAGGAGGAGGTCGCGGCGATCGCCGGACTGCGGGCCGGCCGGGTCCGCCTCGTCTCGTTCCCGAGCGGCAGCTCGACCCTGGTGCCGACGGCGCTCGCCGCCCTGCGCGCGGCACACCCCGGCACCCGGGTCTCGCTCGTCGAGGCGGAGCCGCCCCGCTCGGAGGAGATGCTGCGCGACGGCGACTGCGATGTGGCGCTGGCCTTCCGTTACGGGTCCGCCGGCGCGGAGTGGGCGGACCTGGTCGTACGGCCGCTGCTCAGCGACCGGCTGGTCGGTCTGGTCCCCGAGGGGCACCGGCTCGCGGACGCCGGGTCGGTCTCGATCGGCGAGCTGGCCGACGAACCCTGGATCGCGGGCTGCCCGCGCTGCCGCGGCCAACTCGTCGCGGTCTGCGAGGAGTCCGGCTTCACTCCCAGGATCGACTTCGCCACGGACGACTACCCGTCCGTGGTCGGACTCGTCGGCGCGGGACTCGGCGTGGCGGTGCTGCCGGGTCTTGCGCTGGAGTCGGTGCTGCCCAAGGGCGCGCGGACGGTCGCGCTGGAGCCGTCCGTCCACCGCGAGATCGTCGCTCTGACCCTCCCCGATCTGGCTCATGTGCCCACGGTCGCGGCCACCCTGGACCAGCTGGCCCTGGCCGCCGCACGCTGAACTCCCCTACGCCCGGCCGCCGATGGGTCGGCCGATCGGTGCAGGAACGTTTCTTCGAAGGTGTGTCAAGTGTCCGCGTCAACCGTGTCCGGTGACGCCGCCGGCGCTCGACGCCGGGATCAGACGGTTCCGTGCCCGCCCCATGAGCTCCTCACGCTCGTCCTCCGTCAGTCCGCCCCATACCCCGTAGGGCTCCCGCACTGCCAGCGCGTGGGCCGCGCACTCCGCGCGCACCGGGCACCTCATGCAGACCTCTTTCGCCGAGTTCTCGCGCGCACTCCTTGCCGCGCCGCGTTCCCCCTCGGGATGGAAGAAGAGAGAGCTGTCTACCCCACGGCACGCCGCGAGCAGCTGCCAGTCCCACAGATCGGCGTTCGGTCCGGGAAGGCGGGAGAAATCTGCCATAGCGCATGTCCCCTTGTAGCCGTGCTGAGTGGATGCCTGAGCTCCGACCGTACATCTACGGTGTTAGTAGATGTAAATATGACTCATTGCGAATCTAGCCACAGACACTGACAAAAGGGAAGAAAAGCCGCTAAATGGGGGCACAGGGCCCGGACAAGGCCCTGGTGGGCCGTGTTGCGCGTCTCCGTGCGCGAGTCCTCACGTAGAGTGCCGAAGGTGCCCGTCGTACCCGTAACTCTTTCGAGTGACCGTCGTTGAGAGTGCGGAGCGGTTGAGAGAACAAGCACTCGGGCAGAAGTTCCGGGAGCGTCAACCGCACAGGTGACGATACGTAACCAGCCTGGAGGCTCAAGGTGACGCGCATCAGCTGCGGAGGGCGGCCATGACATCCGTCCTCGTCTGCGACGACTCCCCGCTCGCCCGAGAGGCGCTCCGCCGCGCGGTGGCAACCGTGCCCGGCGTAGAGCGCGTGACGACCGCGGCCAACGGCGAGGAAGTCCTCCGCCGCTGGGGCGCCGACCGCTCGGACCTGATTCTGATGGACGTACGCATGCCCGGACTGGGCGGCGTCGAGACGGTCCGCCGGCTGCTCTCCGCCGACCCCGGCGCCCGGATCATCATGCTCACCGTCGCCGAGGACCTCGACGGCGTCGCGCTCGCCGTGGCCGCCGGCGCCCGTGGCTATCTGCACAAGGACGCCTCGCGTGCCGAGCTGCGGGCCACGGTCACCCAGGCGCTCGCCGACCCGACCTGGCGGCTCGCCCCGCGCCGGCTGCGCTCGGCGGAGATGGGCGCCGCGCCCACGCTCACCGCGCGCGAGATCCAGGTGCTGGAGGGCATGAGCCACGGCAGGTCCAACGCCGAGATCGGGCGCGAGCTGTTCCTCTCCGAGGACACGGTGAAGACGCACGCCAGGCGGCTGTTCAAGAAGCTGGGCGCCTCGGACCGGGCGCACGCGGTCGCGCTCGGATTCCGCTGGGGCCTGGTCCGCTGAGCGGTGCCCGGCCCGCCCGGGGCGACCCGGCCGCCACTCGGCGGACCGGGTGCGCGCCCACCCCGCCTGCCTGCCGGCGGGCGGGGCGACCGCGGTCCGTACACATCCGTACGCGTCCGCGCGCACACGTTTCCCGCGGAATGCCGCATCCTTGAGATGTGGAGTTCCTCGGGGACGAGTATGTCGAGCGCAAGGGGAGGGCGCAGGAGATGACTTCCGGCGCACCTGCTCATAACGCTTCGGTGCACAACCACGGACCTGGTGCCGCGGACCAGCGGCAGCCAAGGCACCATGGACCGATGCGCAACGACGAGGCGGCGAATGCCCACGGGGCCATCGGTGCTCTCGTCCTTCGTGCCGTCGACGGCGACGAGCAGGCCACGCACGACCTGCTGGCCCATGTGCACCCGCTCGCCCTGCGGTACTGCCGCACCCGGCTGAACCGGCTGCCAGGTGATGCCCGCCACTTCGTGGAGGACCTCGCGCAGGAAGTCTGCGTCGCGGTCCTCATGGCGCTCCCGCGCTACAAGGACACCGGACGCCCGTTCGAGGCGTTCGTCTTCGCCATCGCCTCGCACAAGGTCGCCGACCTCCAGCGGGCCGCGATGCGGCACCCCGGCTCCACGGCCGTGCCCTCCGACGAGATGCCCGAGCGCCCCGACGACTCGCTCGGCCCCGAGGAGCGGGCGCTCCTCAGCGACGACGCCGAGTGGGCCAAGCGGCTCCTCGCCAATCTTCCCGAGAACCAGCGCGAGCTGCTGGTGCTGCGGGTCGCCGTCGGGCTGACCGCCGAGGAGACCGGACAGATGCTGGGGATGTCGCCGGGTGCGGTGCGGGTGGCACAGCACCGGGCGCTGAGCAGGCTGCGGGCGCTGGCGGAGCAGTAGCCGACCGTCCGCGACCAACCGTCCGCGACCGACCGTCCGGGTCCACCCGTCCGGATACTCGTTCGCGACCACCGTCCGCGTCCGTACACGTACGTTTGCGGCGTCCGTGTGAACGTACAAAGCTTCCGGGTGATCTTGATCGTGGAATGAGACACCCCGGGTTCCCGTTAGCATGGACATCCGCACCGATCAAGGCCATTTGGGGAAGGTGTCATGACTGCCAACGTCGACGGAGTGCCCGAGAAATTCGCGACACTCGGGCTGACCTACGACGACGTGCTGCTGCTGCCCGGCGCGTCCGACATGGCGCCCGACCAGATCGACACCTCCTCGTTCATCTCCAGGAACGTCCGGGTGAACATCCCGCTGCTGTCCGCCGCCATGGACAAGGTGACCGAGTCCCGGATGGCCATCGCGATGGCCCGCCAGGGCGGCGTCGGCGTGCTGCACCGCAATCTCTCCATCGCCGACCAGGCCAACCAGGTCGACCTGGTGAAGCGCTCCGAGTCCGGCATGGTCACCGACCCGATCACGGTGCACCCCGACGCGACGCTCGCCCAGGCCGACGCGATCTGCGCCAAGTTCCGCATCAGCGGCGTCCCCGTCACGGACCCCGCGGGCAAGCTGCTCGGCATCGTCACCAACCGCGACATGGCCTTCGAGTCGGACCGCAGCCGCCAGGTGCGCGAGGTCATGACCCCGATGCCGCTGGTCACGGGCAAGGTCGGCATCTCCGGCGTGGACGCCATGGAGCTGCTGCGCCGCCACAAGATCGAGAAGCTTCCGCTCGTCGACGACCAGGGCGTCCTCAAGGGCCTGATCACCGTCAAGGACTTCGTCAAGGCGGAGAAGTACCCGAACGCGGCGAAGGACAAGGAAGGCCGGCTGCTCGTCGGTGCCGCCGTCGGTGTCGCGGGTGACGCGTTCGAGCGCGCCCAGGCCCTGATCGAGGCCGGTGTCGACTTCATCGTCGTGGACACGGCACACGGCCACTCCAAGCTGGTCGGCGACATGATCGCCAAGATCAAGTCGAACGCCTCCGTGGATGTCATCGGCGGCAACGTCGCCACCCGCGACGGCGCCCAGGCGCTCGTCGACGCGGGCGTGGACGGCATCAAGGTCGGCGTCGGCCCCGGCTCGATCTGTACGACCCGCGTGGTCGCCGGCATCGGCGTCCCCCAGGTCACGGCGATCTACGAGGCGTCGCTGGCCGCCAAGGCGGCGGGCATCCCGGTCATCGGCGACGGCGGTCTGCAGTACTCCGGAGACATCGCCAAGGCGCTCGTCGCCGGTGCCGACACGGTGATGCTGGGCTCGCTCCTCGCGGGCTGCGAGGAGTCCCCGGGCGAGCTGCTGTTCATCAACGGCAAGCAGTTCAAGTCGTACCGCGGCATGGGCTCGCTGGGTGCCATGCAGTCCCGTGGCGAGCAGCGCTCCTTCTCCAAGGACCGGTACTTCCAGGAGGGCGTCGCCTCCGACGAGAAGCTCGTGCCCGAGGGCATCGAGGGCCAGGTGGCCTACCGCGGTCCGCTCTCCGCGGTCGTCCACCAGCTGGTCGGCGGTCTGCGCCAGTCCATGTTCTATGTCGGCGGCCGGACGGTGCCGGAGCTGCAGGACCGCGGCAGGTTCGTACGGATCACGTCGGCGGGGCTCAAGGAGAGCCACCCGCACGACATCCAGATGACCGTCGAGGCGCCGAACTACAGCAGGAAGTAGCGCGAGCGTTTCGTGAGGGGCGGTTCCGGGGATTCCCGGGACCGCCCCTCACGTGTGTGTCGGGGATACTGGTAGGCGCAGACGTAGAGGGAAAGGCCACACATCGTGACTGAGATCGAGATCGGGCGCGGCAAGCGCGGCCGCAGGGCGTACGCGTTCGACGACATCGCCGTCGTACCGAGCCGGCGCACCCGGGACCCGAAGGAGGTCTCGATCGCGTGGCAGATCGACGCCTACCGCTTCGAGCTGCCCTTCCTGGCCGCTCCCATGGACTCCGTCGTCTCCCCGCAGACCGCGATCCGCATCGGTGAGCTGGGCGGCCTCGGCGTGCTGAACCTCGAGGGCCTGTGGACCCGCTACGAGGACCCGCAGCCGCTGCTCGACGAGATCGCGGAGCTGCCCGCGGAGTCCGCGACCCGCCGCCTCCAGGAGATCTACGCCGCGCCGATCAAGGAGGAGCTGATCGCGCAGCGCCTGAAGGAGGTCCGCGACGCGGGCGTCGTCACGGCCGCCGCGCTCTCGCCGCAGCGCACCGCCCAGTTCTCCAAGACCGTCGTCGACGCGGGCGTGGACCTCTTCGTCATCCGCGGCACGACCGTCTCGGCCGAGCACGTCTCGGGCGCCGCTGAGCCGCTGAACCTGAAGCAGTTCATCTACGAGCTCGACGTCCCGGTCATCGTCGGCGGCTGCGCCACGTACACCGCCGCCCTGCACCTGATGCGCACCGGCGCGGCCGGTGTCCTCGTCGGCTTCGGCGGCGGCGCCGCGCACACCACGCGCAACGTGCTGGGCATCCAGGTCCCGATGGCCACGGCGGTCGCCGATGTCGCCGCCGCCCGCCGCGACTACATGGACGAGTCCGGCGGCCGGTACGTCCACGTCATCGCCGACGGCGGTGTCGGCTGGTCCGGCGACCTGCCGAAGGCGATCGCCTGCGGCGCGGACGCCGTGATGATCGGCTCCCCGCTGGCCCGGGCCACCGACGCGCCCGGCCGCGGGCACCACTGGGGCATGGAGGCCGTCCACGAGGACGTGCCGCGCGGCAAGCTGGTCGACCTCGGCATCGTCGGCACGACGGAGGAGATCCTCACCGGCCCGTCACACACCCCGGACGGCTCGATGAACTTCTTCGGCGCCCTGCGGCGCGCCATGGCGACCACGGGCTACAGCGAGCTCAAGGAGTTCCAGCGCGTCGAGGTGACGGTCGCGGACTCGCAGCACAAGCGCTGACGCCCGGTTCGCGTCGTACGCAGTTCGCGTCGTACGCGACGAGCGGCACGAGCGGGTACGACCGGGGCCCGGCACCGTCATGGTGCCGGGCCCCGGTCGTGCATCGGAGGTCACTCCGCGGCGGTGGCCTTCTTGGCGCCGGCGAACGCGGCGACGGCGGCCAGGGCGAAGAAGACGAAGGTCATGAAGTCCTTGCCCTCGTTCCACGCCTGGGTCAGCAGCGAGAAGTTGTCGAAGAACATCTCGGTCGCGGAGACCTTGAGCTCCTTGGCGGCGAAAATCGCGATGGCGAGGAGCTGCCCGGCGTAGACGGCTCCCAGGGAGAGCGCAGCGCTCACGACGGGCAGGAGCGGGTTGCGGCCGCCCAGCTTGGCGGCGGCGAAGCCGACCAGGAAGCCGACACCGATGGCGGCCCAGCCGATCTCGCGCTCGATCGCCCCGGCGACACCGCCGTAGACGCCGCCGCCGACGAGCGCGGCGACCAGGGCCGCGACGAGGCCGAGAGGCAGGTTGTTGCGGGCCGGAGCGGGCGCGGGAGCCGGCGCGGACTCCGTGTCGGACGCGTCGGGTGTGCCGGGTGTGCCGGGTGCGTCGGAGGTGGCGCCGTCGGCGAACGGGTTGCCGGACGGCGGTACGGACTGAGACATGCGGAATCCCCCCACGGGACAAGGAAGCGCACGGATGTGCGACAAGTGGCGCTGGAGGCTAGCACCCCGGCCCGACAGCGCACGCCCGGGCTGCCTGAACTGCCTGAACTGCCTGAACGCCCGCCGTGGCCGCCGCTGTGGCCGCGTGTGGGCGCCTACAGCCGGTGCGCCGCGCCCGCAGGAGACGCGCCCCGGGTGTCCAGCAGTACCTGGGCCTTCACGGCCAGGCCCTGGAGGTCGTAGGTGCGGTGGTGCTGGAGCAGGATCGTGAGATCCGCGTTGGCCGCGGCTTCGTAGAGGGAGTCCGCGCGGGGGACGGGCCGGTCGCGGACCCGCCAGTCGAGGACGTACGGGTCGTGGTAGCTGACGGAGGCGCCCAGTTCCAACAGGCGCTGGGCGATCTCGGGCGCGGGGGAGCCCTGGAGGTCGGCGAGGTCCGGCTTGTACGTGATGCCGAGCAGCAGCACGCGTGCGCCGCGCGCGGACTTGCCGTGCTCGTTGAGGAGCGTGGCGCAGCGCTGGATGACGTACTGCGGCATGCGCTCGTTGATGTGGCCCGCCAGTTCGACCAGCCGCAGCGGACGGTGCGGGCCGATCGTGTCGAGGGGCACCCCGTGGCCGCCGACGCCGGGCCCCGGGCGGAAGGCGTGGAAGCCGAACGGCTTGGTCTCGGCGCAGCGGATGACGTCCCAGAGGTCGACCCCGAGCTCGTTGCAGAGCACCGCCATCTCGTTGACCAGGGCGATGTTGACGTGCCGGAAGTTGGTTTCCAGAAGCTTGACGGTCTCGGCCTCGCGCAGTCCGCGTGCGCGGACCACCTTGTCGGTGACGCGCCCGTAGAACGCCGCGGCCGATTCGGTGCAGGCGGGCGTGAGCCCGCCGATCACCTTCGGGGTGTTGGCGCAGGTGTGGCTGCGGTTGCCCGGGTCGAGCCGGCTGGGGGAGTACGCGAGGTGGAAGTCGCGGCCCGCGCGCAGCCCGGAGCCCTCCTCCAGGATCGGCCTGAGATAACTCTCCGTAGTGCCCGGAGCGACCGCGGACTCCAGCAGCACGGTCATGTGCGGGCGCAGCCGCGCGGCCAGCGCGCGGGCGGCGTCGCCGACGGCGGTCAGATCCGGCGCCCGGTCCGCGCCGGGCGGGGTGGGCGCGCAGATGACGGCGGTGCGGACCCGGCCCAGCTCGGCCGGGTCGGTGGTCGGCCGGAAGCCCCCCGAGAGCATCCGGCGGATCTCGGAGGCGCTGAGCGAACCGTCCACCGGCGGGCGTCCCGCGGCGAGTTCGGCGACGGCTCCGGGGTCGGTGTCGTAGCCGACGGCGTTGATGCCGGCGGCCACGGCGGCCTGGGCGAGCGGCAGTCCGAGGTGGCCGAGTCCGATGACGGCGAGATCTGCGGGCATGGCGGTGAACCGTCCTTCCCGGTAGCCGAAGCTCCCAGTAGCCGAAGGGGACATGGCCCGCAAGTCCTGTGGACGGAACGAGTCGGGACCAGCAGGGCACCATGTCACACTAGGCGTAAATATGACCGAAATACGGCATTGCGAGTGTCTGGCAGCCCGAGTGTTGTCCACAGGCGGTGGCTGAAGTCGGTGAGTGCGGACAGAATCGAGGTTGTGAGCGTGGGCTTTCCGGGCCCGGGCTCGATGAGTCCGACCTACGGGGGCGACGGGAGGCAGTCGTGAGGACAGCGACACTGGGGCCTGCTCAGCGGGCCGAGGCGCTTGCCGCGATGGCGGAGCGTGAGCTGGACGTGCTGGTCGTCGGCGCCGGCGTGGTCGGTGCCGGCACGGCACTGGACGCAGCGACACGAGGACTCTCGACGGGCCTGGTCGAGGCCCGGGACTGGGCGTCGGGCACCTCCAGCAGATCGAGCAAGCTCATCCACGGCGGGCTGCGCTATCTGGAGATGCTGGACTTCGCGCTGGTCCGGGAGGCCCTCAAGGAGCGCGGACTGCTGCTGGAGCGGCTCGCCCCCCATCTCGTCAAGCCCGTGCCGTTCCTCTATCCCCTCCAGCACAAGGGCTGGGAGCGCCTCTACGCGGGCTCGGGCGTCGCGCTGTACGACGCGATGTCGATCTCCTCGGGCCACGGCCGCGGGCTGCCCACCCACCGCCACCTGTCCCGCAAGCACGCCCTCCAGGTCGCACCCTGCCTGAAGAGGGACGCCCTCGTCGGCGCCCTGCAGTACTACGACGCCCAGATGGACGACGCCCGCTATGTCGCGACCCTGGTGCGCACGGCCGCGAGCTACGGCGCCCATGTCGCAAGCCGCGCACGGGTCATCGGCTTTCTGCGGGAGGGCGAGCGGGTCGTCGGCGCCCGTGTGCAGGACGTGGAGGCCGGCGGGGAGTACGAGGTCCGGGCGAAGCAGATCGTCAACGCCACGGGGGTGTGGACGGACGACACCCAGGCCCTGATCGGCGAGCGCGGCCAGTTCCACGTCAGGGCGTCCAAGGGCATCCATCTGGTCGTGCCCAAGGACCGGATCCACTCGACCACCGGGCTCATCCTGCGCACCGAGAAGTCCGTGCTCTTCGTCATCCCCTGGGGCCGCCACTGGATCGTGGGCACGACGGACACCGACTGGGACCTCGACAAGGCCCATCCGGCCGCCTCCAGCGCGGACATCGACTATCTGCTGGAGCACGTCAACTCGGTGCTCGCGGTGCCGCTCAGCCGCGACGACGTGCAGGGGGTGTACGCGGGGCTGCGGCCGCTCCTCGCCGGCGAGTCGGACGCGACCAGCAAGCTCAGCCGCGAGCACACGGTGGCCCATCCGGTCCCGGGGCTGGTCGTCGTCGCCGGCGGGAAGTACACGACGTACCGGGTGATGGCGAAGGACGCCGTGGACGCTGCGGTCCACGGCCTGGACCAGCGCGTGGCCGCCTGCGTCACGGAGGACGTGCCGCTGCTCGGGGCCGAGGGCTACCGGGCGCTGTGGAACGCGCGGGCGAGGATCGCGGCGCGCACGGGCATCCATGTCGCCCGGGTGGAGCATCTGCTCAACCGGTACGGCTCGATGACCGAGGAGCTCCTCGAACTCGTCGCGGCCGACCCGCAGCTCGGTGAGCCGCTCACCGGCGCGGATGACTATCTGCGCGCGGAGGTCGTCTATGCCGCGTCGCACGAAGGGGCCCGTCATCTGGACGACGTCCTCACACGCCGGACACGGATCTCGATCGAGACCTTCGACCGGGGCACGCGCTGTGCGCGCGAGTGCGCGGAGCTGATGGCGCCGGTGCTGGGGTGGGACAAGGAGCACATCGAGAAGGAGGTCGAGCACTACGAGAAGCGGGTCGAGGCGGAGCGCGAGTCCCAGCGCCAGCCGGACGACCTGACGGCGGACGCGGCCCGCCTGGGCGCACCGGACATCGTCCCGATCTGATAGCCGCGGTCCGCCTCACCGCGGTCCGGCCCGACTGCGGTGCGGGCCCACGGCGGTCCGGCTCACGGCGGTCCGGCCCGACCGCGGTGCGGGCTCGCCTCGGTCTGGCCCACCGCGGTCCGGCCCGACCGCGGTGCGGGCTCGCCTCGGTCTGGCCCACCGCGGTCCGGCTCGTCGCGGTGCGGGTTCGCCTCGGTCTGGCCCACGGCGGTCCGGCTCGTCGCGGTCCGGCTCACCTCGGTCCGGCTCACCGCGGTCCGGCTCGTCCCGATCCGACTCGTCCCGATTCCGGTGGTGCACGCCGGGCCGAATCCCCTTCCACAGGCCCGACCTGACACACGGTGGACCCGGGAGACTCACCGGTCCCGGAGTGAGAGAGAATGGGGGCTCTTCCAGGGCGGGTTACCGCATCGCGCGGAAGCGGCAGGCGCGGGCGAGGATCAGGGATCGCAGAGGGGACGCATGTCGGAGGCGAAGCAGTCGCGGGACACGGCACCGGAGCCCCTGCGGGACACTGACCGGGACGCTGAGCGCCCCACGGCCAAGGGCTCTGACGAGGGCTCGGAGAAGCGCACGGAAGCGAACACGGGCACGGCCGCGGACACCAACAAGACCGCGGACACCGCCAAGGCCACCGGCACCGGCACGGGCGGGAGGGCGGGCGCGGGCGCGGTCCGGGGTGCGGTGAAGACCGGGGCGGAGGGCCGGCTGCTGGCCGGGCGGTACCGGCTGGGCGGCGTGCTCGGCCGCGGCGGCATGGGCACCGTATGGCGGGCCGTCGACGAGACGCTCGGCCGTACCGTCGCCGTGAAGGAACTGCGGTTCCCCAACAGCATTGACGAGGACGAGAAGCGACGCCTCATCACGCGCACGCTGCGCGAGGCGAAGGCCATCGCCCGGATCCGCAACAACGGCGCCGTGACGGTCTACGACGTCGTCGACGAGGACGACCGGCCATGGATCGTCATGGAGCTCATCGAGGGCAAGTCCCTCGCCGAAGCCGTGCGCGAGGACGGCGTCCTGACGCCCCGCCGGGCCGCCGAGGTCGGCCTCGCCATCCTCGACGTGCTGCGCTCCGCGCACCGCGAGGGCATCCTGCACCGCGATGTGAAGCCGTCCAACGTGCTGATCGCGGAGGACGGCCGGGTCGTGCTCACCGACTTCGGCATCGCCCAGGTCGAGGGCGACCCCTCCATCACCTCCACCGGCATGCTCGTCGGCGCGCCCTCCTACATCTCGCCGGAGCGCGCCCGCGGCCACCGGCCCGGACCCGCGGCCGATCTGTGGTCGCTGGGCGGCCTGTTGTACGCGAGCGTCGAGGGCTGCCCCCCGTACGACAAGGGCTCCGCCATCGCGACGCTGACCGCCGTGATGACCGAGCCGCTCGACCCGCCGAAGAACGCGGGTCCGCTGGAGGAGGTCATCTACGGCCTCCTGGCGAAGGATCCGGCGCAGCGGCTCGACGACGCGGGCGCGCGAGCACTGCTCATGGACGTCGTCCACGCCCCGGAGCGGGCGGCCGAGCCGGAGCCGTCGGCCGAGGCGACCAGGGTGGTCCCGCTGCCGCCCGTTCCGCCGGAGCCCACTGCTCCGGCGGAACCGGCCGCCCCCGCCAAGGACGCGGCGTCCGAGCGTCTGCGCGGCGCCCTGCGCTCCGTGCGCAACGCGGCCGCCGCGGCCGCCACCACATCCGCCGCGAAGTCCGGACAGAGGTCCGGGCGGGGGTCCTCCGGGCAGAAGGCTGTCGCCGCTCCCGGGCGGCCGGCGTCGCCGCAGGGCACGGCCACACGGCCTGCTCCCGTACGGGCGCCGCTCACCGACGTGGTGCCCCGGCGCACGCTCGTGATCATCGCCGTCGTCGCGGCGCTCGCCGTCCTCGCCACCGTGCTCGTCTTCGTCCTGGACGGCGACGGGACCGGCGGCAACCAGGGCAGGACCACGGGTGGTACGACCGCCTCGGCCGGGACCGGCTCTGATGGTGGGACTGCCGGCAGCGGCAAGGACAAGGGTGACGAGGCCCAGGGCGGCGACCCCGCGAGCGGCGACGCGCAGGGCAGCGGCAGCGGCTCCGGAGGCGCGCAGCCGTCCGACGACCCGAAGACCAGTGACCCGGCGACCGGAGGCGGCCTCCCGGCCGGCTACGAGCAGGTGAAGAACGACCAGTTCCACTTCACCATGGCGATGCCGGAGAACTTCAGGCTCACCCGCATCGCGGGCCAGAACTCGGGCGGGATCTTCAGCGCGAACGGCGGCTTCCCGCGCGTGCAGGTCGACTTCACGGGCAGCCCGGGGGACGATGCGGCGGCGGCCTGGTCGGCCGCGGTCCTCGCCGTCAAGAGCAGCAGCAACGGCTACAAGCACCTCGGCATCAAGCCCGTCGAGTACAACGGCTACCCGACCGTCGCCGACTGGAGCTTCGAGCGCACCCAGAGCGGCCAGCGGGTGCGCGTCCTCAACCGAGGCTTCAAGGTCGACGCCAGGCGCGGCTACTCGATCATGGTCAGCTGCAAGGCGAGCGAGTGGAACGGCGAGGAGTGCAGGACGCTGCGCGATACGGCGTTCGCCACGTTCGCTCCCAAGGACTGAACAGGCCACGTATCGTGAGATGTCGCGGACCGTACGCAGCCGCAAGAGGCCGGTGAACGACCGGAATTGACGGTTTCGTACGGTCTTCGGGGCGCCCAGGTGTCCCGGGGGTGGCGAGTGAACCGAAGGGGCCTGGGCGCCCCGGAGGTGGACCGAGCCGAAGATCAGCGCGCTGCTGGGGAGGCGTCGTGGACGACTACGCGGGAAGGGTGCTCGCCGACCGCTACCGCCTGCCGCTGCCCCCGTCCGATGCGTACGAACTCATCGAGACACGGGCCTTCGACACCTACAGCGGCCAGGAAGTCCTCGTCAGGCAGGTGCCGTTGCCGGAGGTCGTGGACGCGGAAGTGCTCGACGCCGACGGTGGTGTCCGCGGGGTCCCCGCGCCCCGGCGGGCGCCCGGACGGGCCACGCGCCGGCCCTCGGACCCGGCGGTCCTGCGGGCCGTCGAGGCGGCCCAGGCGGCGGCCCAGATCCCTGACCACCCCCGGCTCGACCAGGTCTTCGACGTGTTCGCGGAGGACGGTTCGCTCTGGATAGTGAGCGAACTCGTCGCCGCACGCCCGCTCGCCGCGCTGCTCGCCGAGAAGCCGCTCGACCCCTACCGGGCCGCGGAGATCGCCTCCGACGTTCTCACCGCGCTCCGCGCCCTCCATGTCCATGGCTGGACCCACCGGAACATCACGGTCCGCACGGTCCTGGTCTGCGACGACGGCCGTGTCGTCCTGACGGGCCTCGCGGCGGGCGCGGCGGAAGAGGCCCTGTGCGGGTACGCGCCGGTGCCGGACCCCGCGGACGAGGTGGTCGAGGCCGACCCGGTGGAGGCACCGGACCCGTACACGCCTCCGGCGTACGGATACGGCTTCGGCCAGGCAGCCGCCCCTGTGGACACATCCCTGGACACGTCCGTGGACACGCGAGCGGTCCGCGCGGGCGCGATCGCCGCGTACCGGGCGGGAGCGGCACGCGCCGGGGCCCGTCTGAGCGAGGACCGCCGGCAGATCGAGTCCCGCGGCACAGGCGGCACGGGTGGCACAGGCGGACAGGAGGGCTCGCACGGCGTCGAGCGACTGCACCACCCGGGTGTGGGGGACGAGCCACGGTGGTGGTCCCGGCCCACCGACGACAACGCCGACGACAACGCCGACGCCGATGCGGACGCCGCCGTGTACGAGGGCGAGGTGGACCCTGACGACCCCGCCCCGTACCGCGCCGAGCTGGCCGGCACCTGGCGCGACGGCCCCGTCCCGGACGGCCCCGCGTCCCTCCCGGCGGGCGGTGGCCCTTCCCCGTACGGCAGGGACTCCTCCGTGGGTGCCGACGCCCTGCGCGCCGATGCCCGGCGGGCAGGGACCGGCGGCGAGGCCGGCAGGCCGGAGGTCCGAGGCCGCGGCGGGCACGGGCCCGTGCAGCTGCCCGCGCAGAGTGGTGGCCGCGGCCGGTGGGACGAGGCAGCGAGTGGCGGCAGTGGCGGTGCCGCGACCGGTACCGGCGCCGGGTACCGGGGGCCCGCCACGCCGCTCGCCGCCGAGCGGGCCCGGCAGGCGCGGATCGCCGTCGTCGGAGCGGTCACCGAGCGGTGGGCGCCCGAGCAGGCGGGACCCGTGCACGGGACCTGGCAGTTGGCGCCGCCCGTCGGCCCCGCCACCGACCTGTGGGCGCTCGGGGCGCTGCTCTACCGCGCGGTGCAGGGCCACGCCCCGTACCCGGAGGAGAGCGCCGTCGAGCTGGTCCAGCTCGTCTGCGCCGAGCCGCCCGCGTTCGCCGAGGAGTGCGGTCCACTGCGCCCCGTCGTCGAGTCCCTGCTGCGCCAGGACCCCACCGAGCGCCCGGACTTCGAGGAGCTCCGCGGCTGGCTCCGCTCCCTCGTCAGGTCCGCGCCCGAGCCCGACGCGGGCGCCGCGGTCGTGGCGTTGCCGTCCGTCGACGCCGGCAGGCTGCCCGTGGTGCGCCGTCGCGGTGAGCTCGTCCGCAGGCGCCGGGGCGGCACGGCGGCCACCGCGCACGGCCGCCACCGGCACAGGAAGTCCCGTGAGCAGCCTCGTGCGCCGCGCGAGGCCCGCCGGCCCGTCGAGTCCGGTGAGAGGAGCCCGCGCGGCGGCCCGCGCTCGCTCGGCCGTACGCTCCTCGTGCTGATCCTGCTGGCACTTGCCGCGGCGATCGCCTACGCCGTGCTGTTCATGCCCAAGGCCGGAGAGGCCGCCTCCGGGACCGGCGGCGACGGCACCGCCCCGGCCGGACGGCCGAGTGCCCCCGCCGAGGGCGCGTCCTCCGGCGGCCAGCAGCCGCAGACCTCCGCGCCCGCCGTCGACCTCGCCGACGGCTATGTGGCCCGGATCGACCCGGAGGGCTTCCGTATCGGCGTCGACAAGACGTGGCAGCGGCGGCCGGTCAACGACAGTGGCCAGGTCCGCTACATCGGCGGCGACTTCACCCTCATCGTCGTCCCGGGCCGCGACTCAGTGCGGGACCACGGTGCCGACCCGATGGCGTACCAGCGCGACAAGGAGCGCGAGCTGCAGCCCTTCCGGGACTCCTCCTGGGCGTCGTCCACGGGACTGCGCCGCATAGACGTCGGCAAACAGGCCATGGCGGAGGGCCAGTTCACCTGGCAGGACAGCAGCGGACGCGAGGTGTACGTGCGCAACCTCGCCCTGATCGTCGCCGACCGCTACCACGTGATCCAGGTGATCGGCCCCGAGGCCGAGCGGGACAAGGTCACCGAGATCTACCAGCAGGCGACGGCGGCGTACCAGGCGGCCCGCTGACCACAACGGCACCGCGCCGGTCGCAGCGGCACCGCGCCGGTCGCAGCGGCACCGCGCCGATCGCAGCGGCGCCCGGTCGGTCGCAGTTGGCACCGCGGCGACCGCAACGGCGCCCGGTCGACCGCTCCCCGCAACGACCGGGTCACGGTGCGAGTTGATGAGTGGCCCTGTGTTCCCCGTACGTACCTCCTCTCCGTAACCTGTCATTCCAAGGAACGGGGCGGGGGCACGGGGCACGTGGAGAACATGCGGAGCACAGGCGCGGGACTGCTGCTGGCCGGCCGGTACCGGTTGACGGAAAGCATCGGCCGCGGCGGCATGGGCAAGGTCTGGCGCGCCCAGGACGAACTCCTGCACAGAACGGTCGCGGTCAAGGAGCTGACCGCCGGGCTGTACGTCTCCGAGGCCGACCGCACGGTCCTGCACGCCCGGACCCAGAAGGAGGCCAGGGCCGCCGCCCGGATCAGCCATCCGAACGTGGTGACCGTCCACGACGTGCTGGAGTACGACGACCGCCCGTGGATCGTCATGCAGTACGTCGACGGTCCGTCACTCGCCGACGCCGCCAAGGAGTCGGGTTCCGTCCGCCCCGCCGAAGCGGCCCGTATCGGCCTGCACGTCCTGGGCGCGCTGCGCGCCGCGCACGCCGCCGGGGTGCTCCACCGCGACGTCAAGCCCGGGAACGTGCTGCTCGCCTCCGACGGCCGCGTGCTGCTCACCGACTTCGGGATCGCCGCCATCGAGGGCGACTCGACGATCACCAGAACCGGTGAACTCGTCGGCTCCATCGACTTCCTGGCTCCCGAGCGGGTACGCGGCGGGGACCCAGGACCCGCGTCCGACCTGTGGTCCCTGGGCGCCACGCTGTACACGGCGGTGGAGGGCACGTCCCCGTTCCGGCGTACGTCACCGCTGTCCACGATGCAGGCCGTGGTGAGCGAGGAGCCGCCGCCCGCCCGGAAGGCGGGCGTGCTCGCGCCCGTCATCACCGCCCTGCTGCGCAAGGACCCCGGGCAGCGCCCGTCGGCCGCCGAGACCGAGCGGATGCTGATGGAGGCGATGGAAGGGCGCAGCCCGCGGTCGGCGCAGGCGTACGTGCCGACGCAGACGGTGGACGCCGACGACCGGCGGGGCGCGACGGCGCGGCTCGCGGAGCAGACACCCGTACCGGGGAGCGCACCCGGCACGGCACCGGCGGCGCCCGCCTCGTCCCGCGGGCGGAGCGGCCGTTGGCGCACGGTGCTGCTGGCCGGTGTGCTCGCCGCGGTCATCGGCTGCGGCGCGGGATACCTCGCGATGCGGTACGCGGACGGCGACGGCGGGGGCAAGAGGACCGCGAACGAGCAGATCCCCGGCCCCGGCACGTCCACCGGCCCCGGCACGTCGACCGGGCCGGGCAGCGGCAAGAAGGGTTCCGTGCCGGACGGCTGGCGGCGGGTCACCGACCCGGAGGGCTTCAGCCTGCTCGTGCCGGAGGGCTGGCGGCGCCAACTGGACGGCAACCAGATCGACTACACACCCGACAACGGCCGTCACCGCATCCGGATCAGCGTCGACCCGTCGCCGGACTTCGAGAACCCGTACATGCACATGCTCGATGTGGAGAAGACCGTCGAGGTGCGGCTGCCCGCGTACAAGCGGCTGACCCTGCACGCCAACACCTTCCGCGACCAGACGGAATCGGCGCTGTGGGAGTTCACCTGGACGGAGACCAAGGACCACCCGGGCAAGCGCCGCGCGATCGACCAGGTCTACTACGACGACAACGGCACCGAGTACGCGCTGTACATGTCGGGCCCGGCCGGGAACTGGCCGACGATCCGGCAGCAGTTCGACACCATGGTCCAGAGCTGGCAGCCGCCGCCGGCGGGGGCGGACGGCTGACGGCGGACGGCTGACAGCCGAAGGCCGAAGGCCGGCGGCTCCGGGTGTCCGTGCCGGCCGAGGGCGCGGCGCGCACGGACGGCGAGGTGATCTTCACGAACGTGGTGGAGCATCCCAAGATCCAGGGGCTTCGCTGCTCCCAAGCCCCTGATCAGGGCTTATGTGCCAGTGATCACTGGCGTGATGTGAGGGCCTCGCGAAAAGCTGTTACCGACGGGTACCCAAAGGCCGGATTGCGTCATACTCTCGCCCCCATGACGGACTCGCAGGCCCTCGCGCCCACCCCCACGAATCCGGTCGCGGCGGCCCCCGCGGGCGCCCGGACTGCTGCCGATGTGGTCACCCCCGAGGTGGTCGCCCAGCTGACGCGCGGCGTCGTGGGCTCCGGCCGCACCGCCAACCACACCCCCTTCACCGGGGAGAAGCTGGCCGACCTGCCCGAGTCCACGCCCGAGGACGTCGCCGAGGCGTTCGCCCGCGCCCGCGCCGCCCAGCCCGCCTGGGCCGCGACCTCACCGCGCGCCCGCGCCGCCGTGCTGCTCCGCTTCCACGACCTGGTCCTGGAGCGCCAGGGCGAGGTGCTCGACCTCATCCAGCTGGAGACCGGCAAGGCCCGTCTCCACGCCCACGAAGAGGTCCTCTCCGTCGCCGTCGCCGCGCGCCACTACGGCCGCAGGGCCCCCTCGTATCTGCGGCCCAAGCGGCACACCGGCGTCGTGCCCGTCCTCACCAAGACCACCGAACTGCGCCAGCCGCGCGGCGTCGTCGGCCAGATCGCCCCCTGGAACTACCCGCTGGAGCTGTCCGTCGGCGACGCGCTCCCCGCCTTCGTCTCCGGCAACGCCGTCGTGATGAAGCCCGACACCGAGACCGCGCTGACCGCCCTGTGGGCCCGCGACCTGCTGATCGAGGCCGGACTGCCCGCCGGTGTCTTCCAGGTCGTCATCGGCGAGGGCCCGGTCGTCGGCCCCGAGGTCGTCCGGCACGCCGACTACGTCTCGTTCACCGGCTCCACCCGCACCGGCCGCGAGGTCGCCCAGGGCGCCGCCGCCCGCCTCGTCGGCGTCTCCCTCGAACTCGGCGGCAAGAACGCCATGCTGGTGCTGCATGACGCCGACGTCGACAAGGCCGCCGCCGGCGCCGTCCGCGCCTGCTTCTCCTCCGCGGGCCAGCTCTGCATCTCCATCGAGCGCCTGTACGTCCACGAGTCCGTCGCCGACGCCTTCGTCGAGCGCTTCGCGGCCCGTACGAAGGCCATGCGCCTCGGCAACTCCCTCGCGTACGGCGCCGACATGGGCTCGCTCGTCGGCGAGCGGCAGCTGGAGACGGTCAAGCGCCATGTGGAGGAGGCCGTCGCCAAGGGCGCGACGCTCGTCGCGGGCGGCGCCCACCGCACCGACATCGGCCCCCTCTTCTACGAGCCCACCATCCTCGACGGCGTCGAGGCGCCGATGGCCGTGTGCGCCGAGGAGACCTTCGGCCCCGTCGTCTCGGTCTACCGCTTCACGGACGAGGACGACGCCGTCGAGCAGGCCAACGCCACCCCGTACGGCCTCAACGCGAGCGTGTGGACCAAGGACGGCCGCCGCGGCCACGCCGTCGCCGCCCGGCTGCGCACCGGCACCGTCAACATCAACGAGGGGTACGCGCCCGCGTACGGCAGCGTGCAGTCCCCGATGGGCGGCATGAAGGACTCCGGCCTGAGCCGGCGGCACGGCTCCGAGGGGATCCTCAAGTACACCGAGGCCCAGACGGTGGCGCAGCAGCGGCTGATCCCGCTGGCCCCGTCCTTCGGCATGGACGACGCGAAGTACGCGGCGTTCATGAGCACGTCCCTGAAGGTCATGAAGGCCCTGCGGCTGCGCTGACGCACCCACCCCGAACCCCGCACGTTCCCCAAGGATCTCGACGAGGAGAGCCATGCCCGAGTCCCGGCCTGCCCAGAATGACGACTACGACTACGACGTCATCGTGGTCGGCTCCGGCTTCGGCGGCTCCGTTTCGGCCCTCCGTCTCACCGAGAAGGGCTACCGCGTCGGCGTCCTGGAGGCGGGCCGCCGCTTCACCCGCGAGACGCTGCCCAGGAACTCCTGGGACCTGCGCAACTACCTGTGGGCCCCGGCGCTCGGGTTCTTCGGCATCCAGCGCATCCATCTCCTCGGCAACGTGATGGTGCTGGCAGGAGCGGGCGTCGGCGGCGGCTCCCTCAACTACGCGAACACGCTGTACGTCCCGCCCGCCCCGTTCTTCAACGACCCGCAGTGGAAGGACATCACGGACTGGCAGGAGGAGCTGAGGCCGTACTACGACCAGGCGCAGCGCATGCTCGGGGTGCGGCTCAACCCCACCATGACCCCCTCCGACGTGCACCTGAAGGCGACCGCCGAGGCCATGGGCGTCGGCGACACCTTCCACATGGCCCCGGTGGGGGTCTTCTTCGGCGACGGCCGTGACGCCGTCGGCGAGGACGGGGCCGCGGCCGGGGCGGGGAACGCGAAGGCCGAGCCGGGCGCGGAGGTCCCCGACCCCTACTTCGGCGGCGCGGGCCCCTCCCGCCGCGCCTGCACCGAGTGCGGCGAGTGCATGACCGGCTGCCGCCACGGCGCCAAGAACACCCTCAACGAGAACTACCTCTACCTCGCCGAGAAGGCCGGCGCCGTCATCCACCCGATGACGTCGGTCACGGCCGTGACCGAGGACTCGCGGGGCGGCTTCGCCGTCACGACCCTGCCGAGCGACAGCAAGCGCAAGGGCCCGGGCCGTACGTTCACGGCCCGGCGGGTCGTCGTCGCGGCCGGCACGTACGGCACCCAGACGCTGCTCCACCGTATGAAGGACAGCGGGCTGCTGCCCCGGATCTCCGCGCGGCTCGGCGAGCTGACCCGCACCAACTCCGAGGCCCTCGTCGGCGCCCAGACCGACGACTGCCGCTACCGCAAGCGCCACGGCGTCGACAAGGTCGACTTCACACGCGGGGTCGCGATCACGTCCTCGATCCACCCGGACGAGCACACCCACATCGAGCCGGTCCGCTACGGCAAGGGCTCGAACTCCATGGGCGGCATGACCGTCCTCCAGGTCCCCTACAGCTCGCGCCGCGTCCTGGCCTGGTTGGGCAACTGCGCCCGCCACCCGTGGCTCACCGTTCGCGCGCTCTCCAACCGCCGCTGGTCGGAGCGGACCATCATCGGCCTGGTCATGCAGTCCCTGGACAACTCCCTGACCACGTACCGCAAGGAGAAGGGCCTCGGCAAGGGCCTCCTCACCGCCCGCCAGGGCCACGGCGCCCCCAACCCGGGCCAGATCCCCGAGGCCACCCGCGCCGCGACCCTCCTCGCCGAGGAGATCAACGGTTTCGCCGGCTCCAACATCGGCGAACTCATGGGTACCCCGCTCACCGCCCACTTCCTCGGCGGCTGCCCGATCGGCGCCACCGTAGAATCGGGAGTGATCGACCCGTACCACCGCCTCTACGGCCACCCGGGCATATCGGTCGTCGACGGCGCCGCCGTCACCGCGAACCTCGGCGTCAACCCGTCCCTCACCATCACGGCCCAGGCCGAACGGGCCATGTCCTTCTGGCCCAACAACGGCGACCCCGACCCCCGCCCGCACCAGGACGCGGCGTACGCCCGCCTCTCCCCGGTCGCCCCGAAGTCCCCCTCGGTCCCGGCAGACGCCTTCGGCGCGCTGAACCTCCCGTTCCTGGGCATGCCGTCGGTCCCGCCGAAGTCCTCCTGACACAGGAGAAGGGCGCTGCACCCCCCTCCGAGTGCAGCGCCCTTCTTGCTCTGTTGCGGTGTTACGCGACCGCGGCGCCCTTACGACGCTTCATCGCGAAGACGACACCGGCACCGGCGACGATGGCGATGCCACCGGCGATACCGATGGTCGGCAGCATCGAGGAGGAACCGGTCTCGGCGAGGTTGCCGGAGACGGGGATCTCCTTGATTCCGCCCTGCGGCTTGGTGTCGGGGCCCTTGTCCCCGGGCTTCTGGTCGCCCTCGCCCGGCTTGGCCTCGCCCGGGTTCTCGTTCGACGAGCCCGGCGCCAGGACGACGAAGTCCACGATCTGGCCCTCGTTCTCGGCGATGCACTCCTGGCCCTCGACGTCACCGAGGTAGCCGCCTGAGCCGAAGGAGTAGCTGTCCCCGGCCGGGGCGTTCTTGTCGATGGTGAGGCGGAGGTCGATCTTCACGAAGTCCTGGGACTTCATGGTCTCGACGCCCCAGAAGTAGCCGCCGGCCCAGTCCTTGTCGCCGATGCCGGCCCACTCGTTGGTGCCGGGGAGCTTGAACTCCAGGTCGACGTACTTGCTGAGGTACTTGTCCTCGTCGAGCTCGTAGTTCTCGACCTCGGCGTAGAAGGCGACCTCCTTGAGGTCGGCCTCCGACTTGTTCGTGATGGTGAGGTTGAACTCCTCCGGGGCGCTGCCCGCGACGATCTTGCCGGGCAGGCCGGAGATCTCGACGTCGAGAGCCTTCTCCTCGAAGTTCTCGTCGATCTCCTCGCAGTACGGCGGGAGCTCCTCGTCCTCGCCCGGGTCGGTGCCCTCGGCGGGGGGCTCCTCGCCCGGGTTGGTGCCCTCGGCGGGGGGCTCCTCCTCCGGGTTGGTGCCCTCGGCCGGGGTCTCCTCTTCGGGCTTGGTCTCCTCGGCCGGGGTCTCCTCCTCCGGCTTGGTCTCCTCGGCGGGAGTCTCCTCGCCCGGCTTGGTCTCCTCGGCCGGGGTCTCCTCCGCCGGGGTGGTGCCCTCGGCCGGGGTCTCCGACTCGCCCGTCGAGCCGGCGGTGGAGGTCGTGCTGGTGGTGCCGTCCGTCGCGTACGCGGCCGGAGCCGCCAGGAAGGCGGCAGGGGCTATGACAGCGGTCGCTGCGGCGACGGCCATAGCGCGGCGAAGCTTCATGAAGACCTCAGTGAAGTCTGGCGCACCGCGCATCGCGCGATACGGAGTCTGGTGGGCCAACCCGGCTGTGGAGTCACGGGTGTGGCCGTTGTTTCGCATGCATGACCTGTGACCAGTGGGATTGGTTGCACGGAAACTCACGCAGACTTTATGTGACCTGCATCACGTGCCTGTGGCATGTGCCACCCATGGTGGCGACAGGAACGGGCAGTGGACGCACAAGGGCCCCGCGACGTCCCGTCCGCGGGGCCCTTGGCGGACGGCACCGGCGTCAGGGCAGCGCCGGTGCCGAGGGGCGGCGCCGGAGGGTTGCGCCGCTCGTGTGGGGGATGGGGGGACCGGTGGGCGCGGGGAGGCGCGCGCAGTGGTCGGACCAATGGCGGTGGCGTGGGGGTGGCTGCATCGTGCTGGACGGCCGTCGCCCGCGCAATACCTTGGACGGAACGGGCCTGCCGAGCGCGGTCGGCCCCGGGCGTCCCCGGAGCCGACCGCCTGGGGTGACCGGGCTGCTGTCCCCTGCCGACCGGTCACGCGCGCCGGGGCGAGGTCCCACGACGTACCTGCGGTACGTCACACGCCCCAGCGGAGCCACGCGTGGTTCTTCCTTCGGGGCCCGCCCCTGGCTGGCACGGACATCGGGACCAACGAAGGCCCGTCCGATGCGGTCACGCGCCGTACGGGTGAGAGCGGGTCCGTACGCGCGTTCTTCCTCAGATGCGGCCCCGGCACAGCTCCAGGAGCGTCATGGCCAGCGCCGTACCCGGCTTGCCCAGCGCATCCCTGTAGTGGCCGAGCACCTCCATCTCGCGCGAGAGGTTCACACGGCGGCCGCCCGAGGTGATGCGGGCCTCCTGGATGACGGCCGAGACGGCCATCCGTTCCTGGACCAGGCCGATGATGTGGTCGTCGAGGGCGTCGATGCGTTCGCGGGCGCCGTTGATCACGTGCGCGGCCTCGTCGGTGCGGGCTCCGGTCTCGGTGACGGAGGTGACGGGGGTGACGGAGGTGACAGGGGTGGCGGGCATGGGAGGGCTCCTTGGGTGGAGGCCCCGGGACGAGCGACCGGTCCGGGAAACACAGTGCGCCCCGGGCCTGTCGGCCCGGGGCGCCTGGGAAGTCGCTTGTCAGTTGCTCAAGCAGCACGACCATGGCAGCCGGCGGGCCGGGTGCCATAGGTAAAGACGAAGGTCGTGTGCGTGCGCATGGGGGCCAGTATGCCCTCTGCCCCCGCCGGTGCCAATCCGGGTTCGGACGGTTCGGACGGTTCGGACGACGAAGACGGCGGTGCGGACAGCGGTGCGGGCGACGATTCGGATGGTGAGACGAAAGAGCCCCTGTCCGCCGCCGGTAGAATCGACAAATAGAGACCCTCCCACCACCGCCGGAAGGCCGCCGTAGTGTCCTCAGCGTCCCCCGCTGCCGCGCCCGACATCGCCAACCCGGACGTAGTCCTCGTTGTCGACTTCGGCGCGCAGTACGCCCAGCTCATCGCCCGCCGCGTCCGTGAGGCCCGCGTCTACAGCGAGATCGTCCCGTCGACCATGCCGGTGGCGGAGATGCTGGCCAGGAAGCCCGCGGCGATCATCCTCTCCGGCGGCCCCTCGTCCGTGTACGAGGAGGGCGCCCCGCGCCTGGACCGGGCGCTCTTCGAGGCCGGCGTCCCCGTATTCGGCATGTGCTACGGCTTCCAGCTGATGGCGCAGACCCTCGGCGGTACCGTCGACAACTCCGGTGCCCGTGAGTACGGCCGTACGGACCTGCACGTCTCCAAGACCGGGTCCACGCTCTTCGAGGGCACCCCCGCCGAGCAGGCGGTGTGGATGTCGCACGGCGACGCCTGCTCCGCCGCGCCCGAGGGCTTCACCGTGACCGCCTCCACGGACGTCGTTCCGGTCGCGGCCTTCGAGAACGACGAGAAGAAGCTGTACGGCGTGCAGCACCACCCGGAGGTCATGCACTCGACCTACGGCCAGCAGGTCCTGGAGCACTTCCTCTACCGGGGCGCCGGCATCGAGCCGACGTGGACGACCGGCAACGTCATCGAGGAGCAGGTCGCCGCGATCCGCGAGCAGGTCGGCGACAAGCGCGCCATCTGCGGGCTGTCCGGCGGGGTCGACTCGGCCGTCGCCGCCGCCCTCGTGCAGAAGGCCATCGGCTCCCAGCTGACCTGCGTGTACGTCGACCACGGCCTGATGCGCAAGGGCGAGACCGAGCAGGTCGAGAAGGACTTCGTCGCCGCGACCGGCGTCTCGCTGAAGGTCGTCGACGCGCAGGAGCGGTTCCTCGCCGCCCTCGCCGGGGTCTCCGACCCCGAGGAGAAGCGGAAGATCATCGGCCGGGAGTTCATCCGGGTCTTCGAGCAGGCCGAGGCCGAGATCATCGCCGAGGCGGGCGCGCACGGCGACCAGCCGGTGAAGTTCCTGGTGCAGGGCACCCTCTACCCGGACGTGGTGGAGTCCGGCGGCGGTACCGGCACCGCGAACATCAAGTCGCACCACAACGTGGGCGGCCTGCCCGAGGACCTCGAGTTCGAGCTCATCGAGCCGCTGCGCAAGCTCTTCAAGGACGAGGTCCGGATGGTCGGCCAGGAGCTCGGCCTGCCGGCGGAGATCGTCCACCGCCAGCCCTTCCCCGGCCCCGGCCTCGGTATCCGTATCGTCGGCGAGGTCACCAGGGAGCGCCTGGACCTGCTGCGCGAGGCCGACGCGATCGCCCGCGAGGAGCTGACCGCCGCCGGGCTCGATCGCGAGATCTGGCAGTGCCCCGTCGTGCTGCTCGCCGATGTGCGCTCGGTGGGCGTGCAGGGCGACGGGCGGACGTACGGGCACCCGATCGTGCTCCGCCCGGTGTCCAGCGAGGACGCCATGACGGCGGACTGGACGCGGATGCCGTACGACGTGCTCGCGAAGATCTCGACCCGGATCACCAACGAGGTCGCGGACGTGAACCGGGTGGTGCTGGATGTGACCAGCAAGCCGCCGGGCACCATCGAGTGGGAGTGACCTCCTTCCGGTAGACCGACATCGACGCCGTCGCCCGTTCCGTCCGGGCGGCGGCGCCGTGTTTGTTGAAGGGCGTTGCATCTCTGGTCAGTTGAGGTGACCGGCGGTACCTTCCGCCGCATGACGGAGACGCCCGCCGAAATGCCGGTCGAGACGCCGACACTGCAGACACCCCTGCCCGTTCCCGAGCCGGTCCCCGTCGATCAGCTCGACTTCGCCATGCCGCCGGTGCACGACTCGGCGGCCGACGAGCGGGCGTACCGCAGACAGCGCATCGCCGCAGCGCTCAGGCTCTTCGCGCGGTTCGGGTACGAGGACGGCGTCTCCGGGCACATCACGGCGCGCGACCCCGAACTCCAGGACTGCTTCTGGGTCAACCCCTTCGGGGAGCCCTTCGCCACGATGACCGCGCGCAAGCTGGTCCTGGTCAACGGGCACGGAGAGGTCGTCCTGGGCACGCGGCGCGTCAACCAGGCCGCGTTCGCCGTCCACGCCGAGGTGCACCGGGCCAGGCCGGAGGTCGTCGCCGTCGTGCACACGCACTCGGTGCACGGCCGGGCGCTCGCCGCGCTCGGCGAGCTGCTCGACCCGATCACCCAGGAGGCGTGCGCCTTCTACGAGGACCACGCGCTGTACGACGCCTACACCGGCGTGGCCGTGGACGCCGACGAGGGCAGGCGCATCGCCGCCGCGCTCGGCGGGAACAAGGGCATCGTCCTGCGCAACCACGGGCTCCTCACCGTCGGCGACTCGGTCGACGCGGCCGCCTGGTGGTTCCACTCCATGGAGCGCTGCGCGCAGGTCCAGCTCACGGCCCGGGCCGCCGGAAAGCCCGTCCGCATCGACCACCGCGACGCCGTCGCCACCCGCGAACAGCTCGGCAGCGACCTCGTCGCATGGATCAGCTACCAGCCGCTGTGGCGACGGATCGTTGCCGCCGAGCCCGAACTCATGTCGTAGTACGTCAATTTGATCGTGGGCCAATCACCCGCACACCGCCTTGCCGGTGCGTGCAAGAGCCCGTACGTGCGGCACAATTCCTTGGAATCACAAGGTCGTTGCTCTGATCGAAGGGGCGTCGCCGTGGCGGTGCAGGAAGCGGAACAGAGCGTGCACGGAGGTGGCTGCACCTGCGGCGACTGCCCGCACGGCGTACACGCGGGCCATCGCCGCGCGGTCGCCGAGTTCGTCGCGCGGCGCGACGAACTCGCCTCGGGGGAGGGGCTGCCGGTCAAGGTCGCGTACTCCGAAGGCGCGTCACGCCAGTGGATCTCCGACGAGCTGACCGAATCGGCCCGTGCCGTCGCCGAGCGCAGCCGGGCGGCCGGCCATGCCTGGCTGGTGCGTATCTGGCGGCGCTCCCTGCTGGCGCTGTGGGGAGTGGCCGGCCTCCTCTTCGCCGTCCAGGCCGCGACCGCGGTCGGTGCGGGCTGGACCGTGAACCGCACGGCGGGCCTGGCCGGCGCCGTGTGCCTCGCCGCGCTGCTCACCGTCGCCGCCTGGCTGCACCGCTCGCACGGCGGGCTGCTCGCGCCGCTGGTCGGCGAGGACAACCGGCTGTCGACGTCGAGGTCGGTCGCCGCGGCCTGGTTGCTCCTCACCGCGTACGCCGTGCTGTTCCTCGCCTTCCGTCTGGCCTTCGCGGCTCCCGGGCCGGGTCGGGGCGCGGCCTCGTCCGGCCTCGGGCTCGGCCGCGGCGCCGCCGTGCTGACCGTCGTCGCCGTCGTCTGCCTGGTCGCCGTCGTCGTGGGCCGCGTCGTCACCGTGCGGATCGTCACCCAGCGCCTCCAGAAGGTGCAGGCCGACCGCCCGCACCCGGCCGATCTGCTGTGCGACGACTCCGGCCGCGGCAGCTTCCCCGACACCCAGTACGTCCTCGTCAGCACCACCGCCCTGACGTACGCCGCGGTCCTGCTCGCCCGCCGCCCGGAAGCGCTGCCGCAGCTGCCCTGGGGGCTGGCGGTGCTGGTCCTCGTCTCCGCCGCCGTCTATCTGGCCGGGAAGTACGCGGAGGGCGGCAGGCCCGTCGTCCTCTCCGTCGTCCGGGCGCGCGAGCCCGGCGACCTGGACGGCCCGATCCGCACGGGCGACGACATCGAGATCCGCGGCGCCGGCTTCGTCCCGCCGGGAGCGGGCTCGCCGGACCGGTTGGCGCGCATGACGGTCCGTATCGGCCCGGTCCATGTCCATGTACCGCTGGTCCCGGTGCCCGGCGGCTTCACCAACCCCACCGACACGAGCATCACGGTCCCGGTCCCGGCCGACGTCGAACCGGGCCGCGTCGATGTGCAGGTGGTGACGGCGTCCGGGGCGGAGTCGAACCGGGTGGCGATCGACGTCACCGACTGACGCCCAATTCCCCGGATAAACCCGACAGTTGCCGTTCCCCCTGAGTACGATTTCGACGGTCGGCGCCCTTCGCGGTGCGAGTCGAGAGTGACAGGATGTGGGACGGCGTATGACCGTGCAGGACGACGGCAGGCGGACGGTTCTCCCCGCGCCCCGACTGGAGATCCTCGTCGACGCCGAGGGCCTCGACGAGCTCGACCAGCCGGGCGGCGGGCTGACCAAGGGCTTCCGCCGGCCAGGCCGCGACACCATCGCGTCGGTCACCGTCGCCACGGACCACGTCGCCAGGAACGTCGAGAGCGCGGTCGCCGCCGTCCGGCAGATCTTCGAGCGGGTTGCCCACGCCGACTCGGCCTTCCCCCTGCGCGAGGTGCAGGTCTCGTTCGAGATCTCCGCGAAGGGCGGCTTCCAACTGGTGGGTACGAGCGAGGTGCAGGGCAAGGGCGCCATCACGCTGGTCTTCGGAGCGGCGGCCGACCGGGCACAGGGCTAGCCAGAGGTGGGCACCCACAGGGCCCTGCTGCTGTTCGTACCTCGTTACGACGCCGACGAGTGGCCGAACCTCGACTACCTGGACGGCGAGTACGAAGACGTCCGGGCGGCGCTCGTCGATCAGGGTTACGAGATCGACGAGGGGAGCGGATGCGGCGAGTTCCGGGCCGTACAGCTCGTGGTGAGCATCGGCCGGTTCATCGCGGACGCCCGGCGGGGCGAGCGGCTGCTCGTCTACCTGAGTGGACACGGCTTCTCCTACGGCGGGCGGCACTGGTTCGCCGGTGCGGACTCCCATGTCGAGCTGCTCAACGAGCAGAGCCTGACTGCCACGAACGTCAGGCTGGGCGACGACTGGGCGAGGAACGCCGCCGCCACCGTCCAGGTGATGTTCGTCGTCGACGCCTGCCGGGATCGGCTCCCGCTGCCCGGCGAAGGCCGTGGCAGCCAGGTGGGTTCATTCCCCGAGGTGTCCCGCGGGACGGACCGGCTCAGCTACTTCATGGCGTGTGCGCCGGGTGGCACCGCCGGCGTCGCGGGAGACGCGGCAGGGCCCGATGGCCAGTACAGCCTGTTCACCCAGGCCCTGCGGGAGGTGCTGGCCGACGCCCAGGGAGAGCTCCCTGCCGACCGGCTGCGCGATCTGATGGCCCCGGCCATGGAAGACCTGCGCACCCGGCAGCGGAACCCGCCGAAGAAGCAGGAGCCCCGGCTCAGCGGCGAGAGGGGATCACCACGTTTCCCCGTGCTGCCCGTGGCCCGTACCAGCGCCGGTGAACGGCGCGTCCGGCTGCTGCGCGAGCATCCCGTCTGGGAGGGGACGACGGACCAGGCGGAGGCCGCCGAACTGCGGGCGGAGGCCGAGACGGTCGTCGCATCGCTCACCACCTGGCTTCAGCAGCAGAAGGAAGCTCTGGAGGAGGACCCCTGGCTGGACTGGGAGGCCGACCAGCGCGCGGCGGAACGTCTCACGGAACTCCTGGCCTCCCTGCCCGAGGAGGTGCGGTTCTCCCCGGCCGAAGCGGCGCTCCTGGCTCTGGGGCCCGCCCTGTTCCACGGTTTCCGGGTGCGGCTGTTGGCCCGCGCCGACCGGGACATCGGCTCGGGGTGGCTCCAGTACCCCCGGCTGCACCGGCAGGCAGTGATGACGACCGACCCGAGCAGGCGGGCGCGGGACCGCAGGGTCGTCGAGGCATGGGTGCGGCACCGGACCCACGCCACGCCGGGCGATGTCCAGCGGGACGCGTTGGACCAACTGCATCGCTTCCTGATGCCGGTCCTGGCCGGCACGGACGCTCTGGGAGACCTGTGCGCCGTCCAGCGGATCGCCTGGCTGTTCCGCGCGATGCAGCACGGGGGCGGTGCGCTGGCCGGTCCGTCGGCCGAGGCGCTGGCCGGTCCCGTGGGCGATGCCGACTTCCGCCCGCAGACCGTCGGCATGCTGCTGTGCGCCGCGCAGATCATGGCCCTGGACCGATACGAGATGCCGGCCGTCCTGGTCGAGCACATCGGAGGCCACGGCCGCATCGGTCTCGCTCACGTCCGGCGAACGGTCGAGAACGCGAAGTGGAAGATTCCGCGGGGGCCGGACGAGGGCAGCGCGGCGCGGCTGTCCGCCGAATGCGGTCACCAAGCGGTGATGGTGGCTCTTCAGGAACGGGTGAAGTTCCTCGACGGTCTTCTCTGCGCCGATCTGGCCGTACCGGGTCTCACCGGTCTGCCGACCCGGGCTTCGGGCGTCGAGGTGCTGCCGGAGCGGGACCCCGGAAGCAACGAGTACAAGTTCTTTCCCGTCGCCACCCGCTTCGGTCTGGACGGGACTCGTGTACGCGACCTCCTGGTGGGCGACCAGCTGTATCCGGACCGCTATCTCGCGGTGCGCGAGCTGTACCAGAACGCCATGGACGCGTGCCAGGTGCGGCGGGCACGGGAACACGTCATCCGGTGGCCCGGGGGGCCGGAGTTCGACGGCCGGATCAGGATCGTGCAAGGCGCCCAGGGAAACCGGAGATACCTGGACTGCTACGACAACGGCTCCGGGATGGGGCGTGGTGAACTGCTCGGCTCCTTCGCCCAAGGGGGAGTCAGGCTCGCCCATCTGGCGACGTTCCAGGCGGAGCGTATGAAGTGGGAGAGCCTCGGCATCAGGTTCCACCAGAACAGCCGGTTCGGTATCGGCGTGCTGAGCTACTTCATGCTTGCGGAAGAGATCGAGGTGATCACCCGCCAGTTCAAACCGGGCGGCAAGGCGGGGCAGGCACTCCAGGTGACCGTCGCGGGTCCCGACCACCTCTTCCAGATCAAGCCGTACGAACCCGACGAGCACGGGGACGTGCTCGAAGGAGCCTGCGGAACGAGGATCCGCTGGTGGCTGCGTGAGGATCTGCCCGATTTCTCCTGCGTACGCGCCCTGCGCTCGGTGTTGGGCGTCGCCGAGTTCCACACGTTCGCGAAGTACGGGGAGGACGAGGAGGTCTGGGAGCCCGACGAGTACGTCAGCCGTCCGGACACCGGCACGGCCCCGGCCATCGACGCCACGGGCACGATCGTGCCGGGAGGCAACGGTGAGGTGTTCTGGTGCGAGCACGGCGGGGCGCTGCTCGTGGACGGCATCGCCGTGGAGGGCCGCTGGTTCGTGACCGACGAACGGACCGGGGAACGGCGTTCCGTCGCACCCATGCAGATACAGGGCGCCGTGATCAACCTCAGGGGTCCGGTGGTGCGCACGGCGGACGGTGAGAAGCCGCCCAGGCTCTCGGTGGACCGCAGTCACGTCGTGGACGAGGTCACGGAGAAGGTCTTCGCACTGCTGCGCAGGCGGAAGGACGTGGAACGCCTGGCCGGAAGCGAGCTGCTCTCGCAGAGCTGGCTCTTCGACCTGGCGGACGGTGAGGCGCGCCTGGCCGACGCGGTCGTCCAAGGACTGGTCAACCGGGGCGCCGGGCTGAACCATGACGACGGCGAAGGACCGGTCGACATGGCACGCACGGGCTACTTCACCGCGGACCGGGAGCTGCGAGCCGCCTGGCTCCAGCGCCACCCACCCGCCAGGCAGTCCCCGAACGGGCTCGGCGACGATGGGAACAAGGCCACCAGACTGCCCGAGCACCTGGCCCTGTGGCGGTACGCCGCCCACTTCCCCAACGACGTGAGCAAGGCGCTGGGCGAGTTGTGCCCGGACGGCCTGCTCACCGCACGGCTGCGGCCGGCGCTGCCTTCCGACGCGGCGGTCCTCGGCTCCGAGCAGTTGTTCACGGGCTTGCCGTCCTGGGACACGGCGACAGAACTCGGCGCCCTCCACTTCTACGCCCGCGAGCTCCATCAGCAGGGCGACTGGGTGGTGCGGAGGCTGGCCGAACTGGGGCAGCAACCGAGAACCGGCGGCGGTCCTCCCGAGCTCACGTCCTCGGCCATCCAGCGTCTCGCCAGTCGGGACGGCGACGGACTCCCGCCGTGGCTCCGTCCCGGTGATCCGGTTCGCACGGTGAGCGTCCTCGCGGCCGCCCAGGCCACGGCGCTGTCGCCCCAGGACGCCGTGCGCCATCTGGCCGGCATGGGCTTCGACACACGACACTGCGAGGTGCTGGCGGAGGGGTCACCGGAGTCCGCGCGGCTGAGCGTTCTGCTCAGCGACCGTCTCGACGGCGCACCGCCATGGCAGACGACACGCGTGGGTTCCCTGCCGGTGACGCATCTCATCGCCGCGGCGAAGAAGACAGGGATGGCGATGGCAGAGCTCCGCTCCGTCTTCGCCACGCACGGCTACAAGCTCCCGGAACCGCATCACCTGGACACACAGGGCCCGCGATGGCGCTACACGAGGGATGACTCGAGCGAGCCGCTCCGTGCCGGCCTCGCGCACGTCTACCGGCTGGCTCAGCTTGCCTCGTGCCCCCTGGACGAGGCGGTCCTGTGTCTTCAGGCGTGCGGCTACGACGTCGGTGCCACCGTCCGGCAAGGGATGGCCCTGCCTCCGCACGCGGAGTTGCTCACCCGCCCCCTGTCGGACGGGGAGATCCTCGACCTGGACCGCGAGGTGACGCTGCTGGATCTCCACAACCTCGCCGAGTGGCTGGATCTATCGCTCGACGAGGTCAGGGACCGGCTGGCGTCGCTGTCGGTCGAGGTCCCCCGGCATCGTCTGCCCGCCGCGCTCGGAGATTCCGATCTCGTGCTGCTGACGCGTGCGAGCAGCGTTCCCGGCAAGACCGATCAACAGGGGCTCGACCCGCACCGCTGCGTACCACTGGCCCATGTGGCGATCGTCGCGGCCAGACTCGGCATACCGGTCGCATCGGCCCATCACCGGCTGATCGAGCTGGGGATGACGGTCCAGCCGCTGCCGGAGCCGCAGCCGGAGTGGTTCGACGAGGCATCGGAACGCAGGATCTCGCTGCCGTGGATTCCCTACGACTCCCTTCGGGAACCCGTCGTGGTGCCCCTGGCCGAAGTGATCTGTCTGGCGGCCGAGCGCGGTTGGAGCCTGGAGGAGACGGTCTCCCGCCTGCGGGTCCGCGGACTCGACATCCCCGAGAACGTCCACGCACGCCTCGCCGGTGTGACGGAGCGCGATCGTGCGCTGCTCAGCAGGAACCACAATGGACAGGCCCCCTGGATTTCCTTGAAGACGACCGTCTCCACCACCCGTGTGGTCCGGGCCGCGCGGGCACTCGGCCTCTCGGTGGCTGAAGTACGCACGAGGCTCGTGGAACTGGGCGCTGACATCGCCGGCTTGAGCGATGACCCCGAAGAGATGATCTTCGCGCCGTTCGACGCGGCGAGCCGACGGCGTATCCGTACCGATCTGAACGCGGTCGTCGAGTCGGGGCGCCCCGTTCCCGCCGCCCATGTGTGGGCGATCGCCGAGGCCGAGAGGGAAACGGTGCTGATGGTGGCTCAGCGGTTGCAGGCCGCCGGGCTCGACGTACAGGACGCCGAATATCCGGAGGACAGGCCGAAGGGCGACGAACTCCTGCTGCTTCGCGAGAACGCCTCCCCCAACGGGCCATGGCTGTCCCTCGACGACCACGTCGGTCTGGAGCACCTCCTGGTGGCCGCCCACCGTCTGGGCACCACCGTCGTCGACATCGCCGAGCGCCTCAAGCGGTTCGGACTCCGGGTGCGCCCTCTCGCCGACACGGTGCACGACGCCTGGGCCCGCGTCCCCAGGGCTTCCGATTCCGGAGAACGCTTCGGGGAGTGCGCCGCCCATTGAGCCGGACGGCCGTCCTACGCGTAGTCATATGTATGGGGCGTGGGGACAATCGTCCCAGACCGGTGATACGCGGAGGCGACGATGACGCAGATGGACCGGACCATGACCACGACCTATGGGGCGATCGGCGATCGGCACGGCGGCTGGAAGGAGACCGCTCAGCGGTACGCCCTGCTGCCGTTGCGGCTCTTCCTCGGAGTGACCTTCATCTATGCAGGGCTCGACAAGCTCATGGACGAGGCGTTCATGGCGGCATCGGGCACCGGATCCGTCGGCGAGCTCATGAACGCGGTGCGCGGCTCGTCCGCAGTGCCGGGGCTGGTGGATCTGGCGCTGAAGAACCCCGAGGGCTTCGGCTACGCCATCGCCCTCGGTGAACTGGCCGTCGGCGTCGGCACCCTGATCGGGCTGCTGGCCCGGCTCGCCGCCCTCGGTGGTGCGCTGATCTCGCTGAGCCTGTGGCTGACCGTCAGCTGGGCCACCGAGCCGTACTACTACGGGAACGACCTGATCTATCTGATGGCCTGGCTGCCGCTGGTGCTGGCCGGTGCCTCCGTGTTCTCGGTCGACGCGGCCTTCGCGGAGCGGCGTCGCCGGATGCGGTAGTGCACGAAGGCCGCGGCTCCGGCCAGGAACAGCCCGTCGAAGACGATGACGAGGGCGGCGAACCAGGGCGTGTGCCACGCGCCCACCGCGTCGCCGAGGAAGAGCGCGGCGGCCGCCAGCGCCGCCGCGCCCGCGATCAGCCGCGCCGGCCGGAACTCATGAAGCAGCACGGGTGACCTCCACCTGTCCGACCCCGACCTCCAGGTCGAGGGTGAGCGTGCCGCCCGGCTCCGCCCCCGCGGGCGGTGCGGGCGGTGCGAGCGTCTCGGTGCGCCTGCGGTCCGGCGCGACGTCCACATCGTTGGGCAGGTCGCCGGGCAGCCGGATATCGCCCAGACCGACCTGGGCGGTGATCTCCACCGTCGCGTCCTTCGGGACGATCACCTTCAGCCGGCCCGCGCCGACGTCGGCACCGGTGCTGACGACCGCGTCGGCGGGCACGGCCAACCCGCCCAGGTCGAGCGTGGCGGCGCCGGTGCCCAGCTGGTAGCGGGGCTCCACGGCTGCCACCGCGGCCGGCCGCCACTGCGTACGCATCCACTCGGTGCCGATCTCCTTGGGGAGGGCGGAAGCGCCCGCCAGGAGCACGGCCGTGACCATGGTCATCAGGATCGTGCCGAAGCCCGTACGCCCCAGGAAGCTGCTCACCACCAGGCCGATGCCGAATACCGCCAGCGCGCAGGCGAGCCCGGTCTGCAGGCTCGTACCGAGCGGCCGGCCGGTCCACGAGAGACCCGTGCCGAGCCCGCCCGCCACCAGCGCGAGCAGGAGGACGAGACCGCCGATGGAACGGGGGGCCAGCGGCCGGGACGCGGCCGCGCGGCCACGGTCGCCGACGGTCCAGTCCATGCCACCGCCCGAGCTCCTGCCGCCCGGGCCCGTGCCCCGGCCGGCGGCGGCACGGCCCGGTGGCGGCCCCTCCGCCGCCGCCGCGTCCGTCGGGCCCCACAGATAGCCGGTGGCGACGGGGCCCGTCGTACCGTCCTTGACGATCGGATCCCGCCACCACGACGGGCTGTCCGGGGTGGGCGGCGCCTTGGCCTCCGGGGGCGCCTCCGACACGGCGTGCGCCGTCGCCGGATCGAGCGGACCGCCCTGGGGCGTGACCAGTGTGCGCCGCTGGGACCAGACGGCGGCGCCCGCCACCGCCAGCGTCAGCAGCGCGGAGAAGGCGAGCGTCCCGCCGTTGTTGAGCATCGACAGGAACAGCGCGCAGCCGAGCAGTGCCATCAGCACCGCAGCCAGTGCCGCGCCCTCGACACGGCCCGACAGGGCGCGCCGCGCCTCGTTCTCCTCCTCGCCTTCGGCGGGGACGATCAGCCAGGCGAAGCCGTAGAAGATCAGGCCGATGCCGCCGGTCACGGTGAGCACCCCGATGGCGATACGGAAGATCACCGGGTCGATGTCGCAGTACCGGCCCAGGCCGCCGCACACCCCGGCCACCACCTTCTGCCGCCGGGACCGGCGCAGCAGCGGGGCAGGCGGGGACTGCTGCTCCGGTGGCGGCGCGGGTGGCCCGGGTGGCGGGGCGGTCGGCTGAGTCATGACTCCATGGTGACCGGCCGCGACCCCCGGTGGCACCGGACCCGACCCTGGCCCTTCCCTGATATTGCTCCCGCGCCGATCCCCGGGGTCCCTCCGGGGCGGCGCGGGCGGATCGGGGCCGGGCCCGGCGGTCCAGGGCCCGGCACCGGCGGTTCAGGGTCGGTCTCAGGGACGGCCCTGATGCCCCGGCCCGTACGCCCGTGTGACGATCGGGGCATGCCAGCCGCCGCCACCCGAGTGCCCGACTCCGAAGAGCCGCCCGTCCGCAAGCTGTACCGCAGCGCCGACGGCCGGTGGCTGGGCGGCGTCGCGCGCGGGCTCGCGGGGCACCTCGGACTGCCGGTCATCTGGGTGCGGCTCGTCTTCCTCGGCCTCTTCATGGCGGACGGTCTCGGCGCGCTGCTGTACGCGGTGTTCTGGATCGTCGTCCCGCTCGGTGTAGGGGGCAGGTCCGCCGAGCCCAAACCGGTCTTCGAGACGACGCCGGACGGCAGACGGCGGCTGCGCAAGCCCGACAAGGGCCAGCTCTTCGCGTTGATCGCCCTGGTGATCGGCGCCGTCGTCTTCGTCGGCAACGTCGACATGGGCGGCAGCGCCAACCGCTACGTGTGGCCGGTGCTGCTGATAAGCGCCGGCGTCGTCCTCGTGTGGCGGCAGGCCGACAACGCCCGCCGCGCCCGGTGGACCGGCGACGGCCGGCGGCGCCGGCTGCTCCAGCTGGCGCGCGGTCTCGCCGGGGTGGCCCTGGTCGGCCTCGGGCTCACCCTCTTCGTGGTCGTCCGCGGCTCGGCGGCCCAGCTCGGCAACGTCCTGACCGCGGCGCTCGCCGTCATCGCCGGCGTCGGGCTGCTCGCCGGACCGTGGCTGGTCCGGATGGGCCAGGACCTCTCCGAGGAGCGGCTCATGCGCATCCGCGCCCAGGAGCGGGCCGAGGTCGCCGCCCACGTCCACGACTCCGTACTGCACACCCTCACGCTGATCCAGCGGAACGCCGACGATCCGGGCGAGGTGCGCAGGCTCGCCCGCGCCCAGGAGCGCGAGCTGCGGAACTGGCTGTACCGGCCGGAGGGCACCGGCAAGGAGGAGGACGAGGAGCCCACGACGCTCGCCGAGGCGGTGAAGAAGGCGGCCGCCGAGGTCGAGGACAAGCACGGCGTCCCGCTGGAGGTCGTGGTCGTCGGTGACTGCCCGCTCGACGAGAAGCTCACGGCACAGATGCAGGCCGCACGCGAGGCGATGGTCAACGCGGCGAAGTACGGTGGCGAGGGGGGCGCCGTCCAGGTCTACGCGGAGGTCGAGGGCCGTACGGTATTCGTCTCCGTCCGGGACCGGGGGCCCGGCTTCGACCCGGACGCGGTACCGGAGGACCGGATGGGCGTACGAGAATCGATCATCGGGCGTATGCAGCGCAACGGCGGGACGGCGCGGCTGCGGTCCGTGCCCGGTGGGGGCACGGAGGTGGAGCTCGAGATGGAGCGGGAGAGGGAGAGGGCGGACGGATGACCGAGCAGACCGACGCACAGGAGCAGCGGGCCACGGAGCGCCGCGTACGGGTCGTGCTCGTCGACGACCACCGGATGTTCCGCGCCGGCGTCCAGGCCGAGATCGGGCGCACGGAGGAGACGGGCGTGGAGGTGGTCGGCGAGGCCGCCGACGTCGACCAGGCCGTCACGGTGATCACGGCGACCCGCCCCGAGGTCGTGCTCCTCGACGTCCACCTCCCGGGCGGCGGCGGCGTGGAGGTGCTGCGCCGCTGCGCGGGCCTGATGGCGGGGGAGCACCCGGTGCGGTTCCTGGCGCTGTCGGTGTCGGACGCCGCGGAGGACGTGATCGGCGTGATCAGGGGCGGCGCCCGCGGCTACGTCACCAAGACGATCACCGGCAGCGACCTCGTCGACTCGATCTTCCGGGTGCAGGACGGGGACGCGGTGTTCTCGCCGCGGCTGGCGGGCTTCGTGCTGGACGCCTTCGCGTCGACGGACGCGCCGCCGGTCGACGAGGACCTGGACCGGCTCACCCAGCGGGAGCGGGAGGTGCTGCGGCTGATCGCGCGCGGATACGCGTACAAGGAGATCGCCAAGCAGCTCTTCATCTCCGTGAAGACGGTCGAGTCACATGTGTCGGCGGTGCTGCGCAAGCTCCAGCTGTCGAACCGGCACGAGCTGACGCGCTGGGCGACGGCGCGCCGGCTCGTCTGAGGGGGCTCAGGCGACCCGGGTCGCGCCGGCGAAGGGCATCTGGTCGATCGGCGCGATGCGGACCGGTGCGCCGGGCCGCGGGGCGTGGATCATCTGCCCGGCGCCGATGTAGAGCCCCACGTGCGAGACGCCGGAGTAGAAGAAGACCAGGTCCCCGGGCGCCAGCTGGGAGCGGGGCACGCTGCGGCCCGCGTTGATCTGCGTGTACGTCGTCCGGGGCAGGGACACCCCGGCCGAGCGCCAGGCGGCCTGGGTGAGCCCGGAGCAGTCGTACGAGGACGGCCCGGTCGCACCCCACACGTACGGCTTCCCGAGCGCCCCGTAGGCGTACGCGACGGCCTGCGCGGCACGGGGGTTGGGCGCCGGGACCGGGGCGGCGGGGATGCCGCTGCGGCCGGCGTCGCGAGCGGCCCGGGAGCCCGAGGCCCCGTCCTGGGCGGCGTACGCGGTGCGCTGGTCGGCGGTGAGCTGCGCCAGGACCGCCTCAGCGGCGGCGAGTTTGCGCCGTACCGTCGTGCGGTGCCGGGCCAGTTCCGCCTGGTGCGCCTGAAGTTCGGCGAGCCGCTCGCCCGCCTCCGTGCGCAGCTGCGCCAGCTCCCGCGCCTGCTGCTGGATCCCGGTGACCGTGGCCGCCTGCCGGGCCCCGGCCCGCTCGACCAGCTCCGCGCCGGCCAGATAGCTGTCCGGGTCGGCGGCGAGGGCGAGCTGCACGGCGGGGTCGAGACCGCCGGCCCGGTACTGCGCGGTGGCTATCGAACCCAGCGCGTTGCGGGAGGCGTTGAGCCGTTCCGTACGCCGTGCCGCCTCGTCGCGCAGCTCCTCCGCCGCCTTCCGGGCCCGGCCGGCGGCCTCCTTGGCGCCGTTGTACTTCTCGGTGGCCTCCTCCGCCTCCTGGTAGAGCTTGTCGGCCTTCGCCTTCAACTGCTCGGGGGTGGGGCGCGGCTCGGCGTGCCCGGAGCCGTCGAAGGCGGTGGCGGTCGCGGCACCGGCCAGCGCGAGGGTGAGCGCGGTGCGCCCGGCCGATCCGCCGAACGTGCGCTGCTGCTTGGGTTTGCGGTGCGCTGCCACGAGGGGCCAGTCCTTCCGGAGTCCGGCAGGTGGATCGTGCGGTACGGTCCGGCGGCGGACCGCCCAGGGGAGGCGGACCGCCGCCGGATCCATCGGCGTGGTGGCCGACCGTTCCGCCCTGCTGCCGGCGGCGGTGGGGAGTCGGTCACCTGGGGGAGGACGCTAAACCTGCCGGGCGGGGCGAGGCGCCACCATGACCGTTATTGGCGGGAGTCGGACCGCCGGGGTCGCTTTCGGACCGTGCGGCTAGGCTCCGGTGCCATGGACGTACTCATCAATGTCTTTGTCGCCCTGCACATCATCGGTATCGCGGCGCTGCTCGGCGGCTTCCTGACCCAGATGAAGTCGATGGGCGAGGGAACGGCGCGCTTCACGCCCGCGATGCTGCACGGTGCGCTGACCATGCTGGTCACGGGCGTGGCGCTGGTGGGGCTCAACCAGGCCGACGACCAGGCGGTGAACAACCTGAAGGTCGGGATCAAGCTGGCGGTGCTGGTGGTGATCCTCGCCCTGGTCTACGTCAAGCGGGACGAGGAGACGGTGGGCAAGGGCGCGTTCGCGGCGGTGGGCGGCCTGACGCTGGCGAACATTTTCATTGCGACGTTGTGGACGTGACGTCCGGCCGGGGGGCCGGAGGTTGTCCCCCGGGAATTGCAGCATTGCGACGTTGTGGACGTGACACCGGGCCGGGGGTCCGGGGGTTGTCCCCCGGGAATTGCAGCATCGCGACGTTGTGGACGTGACACCCGGCCGGGAACGTGACCGAGCCCGTCCGGAGACGTGACTGACCCCCGGCCGCCCGCGGCCGGGGGTCAGTCACGCGTCTCGCGCACGACAGGGCGTCAGGCCGGTCGGACGCTCCCGTAGATCGGCATGTAGTAGATCGACTCCTCGCGGACGTTCGTGCCCGGCTTCGGCGCGTGGATCATCTTGCCGTCGCCTATGTAGATGCCGACGTGGCTGATGTCGTCGTAGAAGAAGACCAGGTCACCGGGGAGCAGGTCCGCCGTGGCGACGCGCGTGCCGACCTCGACCTGGTCCCACGTGGTGCGGGGCAGCTCGACGCCGGCCTCCTTCCACGCGGCCTGGGTGAGGCCGGAGCAGTCGAACGAGCTGGGCCCGGTCGCGCCCCAGACGTACGGCTTGCCGATCTGGGCGCGGGCGAAGGCGAGGACCTTCTCGGCCTTGGCGGCGTAGGTGCCGGAGCCGGTCGAGCTGCCCGTGCCGGTACCGGTACCCGTACCCGAACCGGTCCCGGTCCCGGCGCTTTCCTCCTGCTGCGCCTGCTCCTGTGCCCGGCGCTCGGCCTCCGCCTCCGCCTCGGCCTTGGCTTTCGCCTCCGCCTCGGCTCTGGCCCTCTCCTCGGCCTTGCGGCGGGCCTCTTCGGCCTTCTTGCGCTCCAGCTCCGCGAGCCGCGCCTTCTCCTCGGCCGTCAGCTCCGCCAGCAGCGTCCGCGCCTCGGCGAGCTTGTTCTGGACGGCTTCCTTGCTGGTGCGCAGCGACTGCTGCGAGGCGGTCAGCGTCTCCAGGCTCTCCGTCGCCTTGGCGCGCTGCTTCGCGGCCGCCGCCTGCTGCTTCTCGAAGTCGGCGACGGCGCCCCGCTGCTCGTCGGAGAGCCGGTCCATCAGATGGGTCTGGTCGAAGTACGCCTGCGGGCTGTCGGCGAAGAGCAGCGCCGCGGTCGGCGTGACCGCACCGGTCCGGTACTGCGCCGCCGCGTACGAACCGAGCGTGCGGCGCGCCTCGTTCAGCGACTCGGTGCGCTTGGCGACGTCGTCGAGGATCTGGCCCACCTCGCGGCGCTGCTGCGCGGTCTCCTCTTTGGCCTTGTTGTACTGCTGGGTCGCACTGCCCGCCTGCCGGTAGAGGTCGTCGACCTTCTTCTGGACCTCTTCGACGCTGGGCCGCGGCTCGGCCTGGGCGCTCTGGGTGGAGAGGAGGGTCATGCCCGCGAGGGCGGCCGTCGTGAACCCGACGGCGGGGGATTTCGTACGGGGACGTGTACGGGTACGGGTCTTGCGATGCGACGCCAAGGCCGCCATCTCCTTCCGTCGACCGCCTACCGGGTTAGCTGTCGGGTTCGGACGGAACGGAAGGCTGTCCTACGGGCCGAGTTGACTTTGGCCCGATTCACCCCAGTTGCGCATGGTGGGTCCCCGGTTCCGAACTTCCTTGCGGAAAGTCCGGATTCGGCGTGGGCTGCCCGATCGGCGTTGGTCGCCAAGGGGGTTCGGGCCGCCTGGGCGTGCACGCTAGCCAAAGTGTGGGGCCCATGTGAAGGACGATGCGCGATATGTCCGATACATTTTCGTGACCTTAGCGTGCCGTGGTCGTTGCGCCACGCAGCGTGCCCGGCCGGAAGCGGCCGCACGGCCGGCTGGGCAGCAGGCCGGACAGGGGTCGGACGGCGGACCGGACGGCGGACCGGACGGCGGACCGGGCGGCAGGCCGGACCGCGGACCGGTCGCGGCGGGAGGGGACCTGTTGTCGCCAAGGCGGCGGCGGAGTGTCAGTGCGGCGGCCTAGACTCGTAAAGCGATGAGCAGCCTCTTTGACGACAGCTTCCTGGCGGACCTCCGGCGCACCTCGGGACCGGAGGAGCCCCCGCCGCCCGAGCACGACGAGCTCCACGAGCCGGACGAGCACGGGCCCCGCGAGGAGGTCCCGCACGACCTCTTCGAGGGGAAGTTCGACGTGCCCCCGGCCCGGGACGCCTACTACCGGGACGGAGCGCACCGCCCCGCCGTGGACCCGGCCGCACTGCTCGACGGCCTGAACGAGCAGCAGCGCGCCGCCGTCGTCCACACCGGCTCGCCCCTGCTCATCGTGGCCGGCGCCGGCTCCGGCAAGACCCGGGTGCTGACCCACCGGATCGCCCATCTGCTGGCGACCCGCCACGTCCACCCCGGTCAGATACTGGCGATCACGTTCACCAACAAGGCCGCGGGCGAGATGAAGGAGCGCGTCGAGCACCTCGTCGGCCCGCGCGCCAACGCCATGTGGGTCTCCACCTTCCACAGCGCCTGCGTCCGCATCCTGCGCAGGGAGAGCAAGAGGCTCGGCTTCACGTCGTCCTTCTCGATCTACGACGCCGCCGACTCGAAGCGGCTCATGGCCCTCGTCTGCCGCGACCTCGACCTCGATCCGAAGCGCTACCCCCCGAAGTCGTTCAGCGCCAAGATCTCGAACCTGAAGAACGAGCTGATCGACGAGGAGACCTTCGCCGACCAGGCCGCCGACGGGTTCGAGAAGACGCTGGCAGAGGCGTACCGGATGTACCAGGCGCGGCTGCGCGAGGCCAACGCGCTGGACTTCGACGACATCATCATGACCGCGGTCCATCTGCTCCAGGCGTTCCCGGACGTTGCCGAGCACTACCGGCGCCGGTTCCGCCACGTCCTGGTCGACGAGTACCAGGACACCAACCACGCGCAGTACACGCTGGTGCGCGAGCTGGTCGGCCCCGGGTACGAGGACCTCGGCCCGGCCGAGCTGTGCGTCGTGGGCGACGCCGACCAGTCGATCTACGCCTTCCGCGGCGCCACGATCCGCAACATCCTCCAGTTCGAGGAGGACTACCCGGAGGCTACGACGATCCTGCTGGAGCAGAACTACCGCTCGACGCAGACGATCCTGTCGGCCGCCAATGCGGTGATCGAGCGCAACGAGAGCCGCCGCCCCAAGAACCTGTGGACGAACGCGGGCGCAGGCGCCCAGATCACCGGCTACGTCGCGGACACCGAGCACGACGAGGCCCAGTTCGTCGCCGACGAGATCGACCGGCTGACGGACGCGGGCGAGGCCAAGGCCGGCGACGTCGCGGTCTTCTACCGGACGAACGCCCAGTCCCGCGTCTTCGAAGAGATCTTCATCCGCGTCGGCCTGCCCTACAAGGTCGTCGGCGGCGTGCGCTTCTACGAGCGCAAGGAGGTCCGGGACGTCCTCGCCTACCTGCGCGTCCTCGCCAACCCCGAGGACAACGTCCCGCTGCGCCGCATCCTCAATGTGCCCAAGCGCGGCATCGGCGAGCGCGCCGAGGCGATGGTCGACGCGCTGGCGCTGCGCGAGAAGATCACCTTCCCGCAGGCGCTGCGCCGCGTGGACGAGGCGTACGGCATGGCGGCCCGCTCCGCGAACGCCGTGAAGCGGTTCAACACGCTGATGGAGGAGCTCGGCACGATCGTCGAGTCCGGTGCGGGCCCCGCGACGGTCCTGGAGGCCGTGCTCGAACGGACCGGTTACCTCGCCGAGTTGCAGGCGTCGACCGACCCGCAGGACGAGACCCGTATCGAGAACCTCCAGGAGCTTGCCGCGGTCGCGCTCGAATACGAGCAGGCGCGCGGCGACGAGGAGGGCTCGGGCACGCTCGCCGAGTTCCTGGAGCAGGTCGCGCTCGTCGCCGACTCCGACCAGATCCCCGACGAGGACGAAGAAGGCGCCGGCGTCATCACACTGATGACGCTGCACACGGCCAAGGGTCTGGAGTTCCCGGTCGTCTTCCTCACGGGCATGGAGGACGGCGTCTTCCCGCACATGCGGGCGTTGGGCCAGACCAAGGAGCTGGAGGAGGAGCGCCGGCTGGCGTACGTGGGCATCACACGCGCCCGCGAGCGGCTCTATCTGACCCGGTCGTCGATGCGGAGCGCCTGGGGCCAGCCGGCGTACAACCCGCCGTCGCGGTTCCTGGAGGAGATCCCGGACGCGCATCTGCAGTGGAAGCGCACGGGCCCGATGGCCGCGCCCGCCGGACCGACGTCCGGAATCACGTCCTCGCTCTCTTCGTCGCTCTCCTCGTCCCGCTCGCGTTCCGGCCCCTCGGGCTTCGCCACGCGGCGGACGACGGACAAGCCGGTGATCGCACTGGCGGTGGGGGACCGCGTCACCCACGACCAGTTCGGGCTCGGGACCGTGATGGCGGTGACCGGTTCGGGCGGCGATGCGCAGGCGACGATCGACTTCGGGGACGCGAAGCCGAAGCGGCTGCTGCTGCGGTACGCGCCGGTCGAAAAGCTGTAGCGGGCGAGGGCCGACGAGGGCCGGCAAGGGCCGCCGAAGGGCACCGCCTCGCGCGGCCCTCGGCGGCCGCCTCACACGGTGATTACGACGGGTTCAGGCCGTGGCTGCGCAGCCACGACAGCGGGTCGATCGCGGAGCCCCCGCCCGGCCGGACCTCGAAGTGCAGATGCGGGCCGGTGGAGTTGCCCGAATTGCCGGAGTACGCAATGACATCGCCGGCCTTGACCGAGCCCGAACGGATCTTGGTGCTGCTGAGATGGCAGTACCAGGTCTCCGTGCCGTCGGCGGCGGTGACGATGGCCATGTTCCCGTACGCGCTGTTCCACTGCGTGCGTACGGTGCCGTCGCTCGCGGCCATCACGGGAGTGCCGTACGAGACGGGGAAGTCGATGCCGGTGTGCATGGACATCCAGTTGACGCCGGCCTGGCCGTAGTACGCGCTGAGCCCGTGCTGGCTGACCGGCAGCGCGAACTTGGGGCGCAGCGCCTCGCGGCGCGCGGCCTCCTCCTCGCGCTTCTTGCGCTCCGCCTCCTGGCGCGCCTTGAGGTCGATGCGCTCCTGGGTGCGGCTGGCGCGGTCGCCGAAGTCGCGGGCGTCCTCGCTGAGTGCGGCGAGCTGGGTGTCGAGCTTGCTGTTCGCGGCGACGGGCTTGACGGTCGCCGGATCGGCGGCCGTGACCGAGGTCTTGTCGTCCTTCTTGTCGTCGCCGCCGGTCAGCCCTGTGACGGATGCGGCCGCGACACCCGCGACGCCCATGACGCACACGGAGGGCACGGCCACGGTGAGCATGGCCGAACGCTTGGCGGGGGTACGGCGACGGCCGCGGCTTCCGCCCGAGCGGCGTACGGGGCGGGCGGCGGCGACGCTGACGGCCGGGGCCGTGACGGTTTCCGCGGCGGCGACGAGTTCGGTCTCGTCGTGGCCGTACTCGTGATCGTGGTCGCCGTCGTACTCACGGTCGCGGCCGTATTCGTACTCGTACGCGCCGTCGTCCGCTGCGGATTCGGATTCGGATCCGGCCTCGGGGGCGGCGGTCCGGTGGTCCGCCTCGGCTTCGAGGCCGACTTCGAGTCCGGCTTCGGGCTCGGGCCGGAAATCCGCCGCGTCACCCGGAACGAGGTCCGGAACGTGATCCGGGATGTGCTCAGGATGGGAGGTGAACTCGCTCGCGGGGGAGAACTGTTCCGGAATGGAGGCGTGCCCGGAGTAGTAGCCGCTGTAGTCGGCGTATGGGGCGTAGTCGACGTGCTCCGTGTGCCCGGCGTAGTCCGCCTGGTAGGTCTGGTGGGCGTCGGTGAGCTGCTCGGTGGCGGTCCCCGCGGCCGAGTTCCAGGCGGTGGCGTCGTACGAACCGGTCTCGTACGACGTCGTGCCGTACCCGGCGGCCGCCGGCCACTGGCCCGTCGCGTCGTACCCGAAGGTGGCCGCCGCGGTCTCGAACTGCCCTGTCTGGTTCCAGGCGTTGGCGTCCCACTGCCCGGTGGTGTCGTACTGCTGCTGCTGCTGCTGCTGGTTTCCCTGCGTCTGCGTCTGCGTCGCGTAGGGGTCGTACCCCGCTGCCGCTGACTGCCACTGCGTCGCGTCGTACTGCCCGCTGTACCCGGCGTCGTAGTCATAACTGCCCGGGAGGGCACCGAAGAGCGGGTCGGTGTCGAAGCTGCCGGCGGCGTAGGCGTCGTACCCGGCGTCGGTGTGCTGGTCGTTCACCAACTTCTCTCTCGCCTCGGCAGCAGGACCAGGATCCGGGGCCTTCCGTGGGGCCCGAGGAACGCAGTGGGCGCGACTGTACCCGGCGGTATGCGACGCCGACAATCTTCCGCAGGTTTTGGGCGGGCGGGAAACGGGCATTCGGCCGCCTTTCGGCGGACTGAAGGAAGAGCTTTGGCCTTACGTTCGAGGAGTGTTCGACCCTCGTTCATGTGCCGGGCTCAGGCGACGGACACCGCTCCGGACGAGTCGGCGCCCGATTCGGACGGTTCGAGTACTTGGCGAATGCTCGCGGCGACGGCGGGATGCACGGGGAGGGCGAGATGACCGATTCCGCTCACCCGGACGTTCTGTGCAAGCAGATCCGGATGGTCGATGCAAGCCGTTTCCAGCGGGATCATCACCTGGTCGAGATCGCTCCAGAAGCTGATGAACCGGGTCCGGCACCCGGGCGCCGGCCGCCGCAGCTCCTCCAGCACATCGGAACCGGGACGCATCTGGCGCACGATGGGGTGAGCGCTCGCGAGCGGGGCGACGGTCGTGCCCGAGTGGGGCGTGCCGAGCGTGACGAGCGTCCGGACGCGCCGGTCGCCGCCGAGGCGCTGGGCGTAGTAGCGGGCGATCAGGCCGCCGAGGCTGTGCCCGACGATGTCGACCTCGGTGTGGCCGGTGCGGGCGCAGATCTCCTCGATATGGCGGCCGAGCAGTCCGGCGGCTGTCCGTATGTCGCACGTCAGCGGTGAGTAGTTGAGCGACTCGATGTGGCAGCGTCCGTTGCGTGCGAGGGCACGGCGGAGCAGGACGAAGACCGAGCGGTTGTCGATGAAGCCGTGGAGCAGGACGACAGGGGGATGCGCCTGGCGCGAGGCCGACGGCAGTGCCTGCGTCCCGGGTGCGGGCGTGTCGTCGACGGGCCGTCCGGGCCGCTCAGGCCAGACGCCCGACGGGTAGAGGAGCAGATGGCCCGCGAGGATCGCCAGCTCCAGCGCGGTGGCCTGGAGCAGTGCGATCGACAGGCGTATCCGCAAGAGCGGCAGCGGCAGGAACCCCATGGCCGACCTCCCGAACGGCACACGGATCGACGGCTCCGTCCCCCGTATGCCCTCATGGGGCTGCCGATGGGCCGTACCGCCGTGCCGCGCGGCTGGCGGCACGGTGGTACGGCGACCGAGTAGCGGCTCCCCTTGCGCTGTCCCGTCCTCGCGGCGGCCGTGCTGCACACGGCCGGGTGCGACTGACCGCCACCCGATGCGGGTACGACGCGTAGCGAACATGTCCCACGTGTGATTTCCCCCTCGCTGTCCACCGTGAAACGGCGGGTTGCGGGATGCTGTAGATAACGTTCGTTCACCTCCCCGGCCCTAGCCGGCACGGGGTCCGTGCCGAAGACGGCGCAGTCGGTATGTGGAGGCAGTGATGGGTGTGACCGGTCCGATCCGCGTGGTGGTGGCCAAGCCGGGTCTCGACGGCCACGATCGCGGCGCGAAGGTCATCGCGCGGGCGCTGCGTGACGCCGGTATGGAGGTCATCTACACCGGCCTCCACCAGACCCCCGAGCAGATCGTGGACACCGCGATCCAGGAGGACGCCGACGCGATCGGCCTCTCCATCCTCTCGGGCGCCCACAACACGCTCTTCGCCAAGGTCATCGAGCTCCTGAAGGAGCGCGACGCGGCGGACATCAAGGTCTTCGGCGGCGGCATCATCCCGGAAGCGGACATCCCGCCGCTGAAGGAGAAGGGCGTCGCGGCGATCTTCACCCCGGGGGCGACGACGGCGTCCATCGTCGACTGGGTCAAGGCCAACGTCCGCCACCCGGCCGACGCGTAGCGCAACCGCCGGGAGCAGCCACGTCACCCGCCACCGGGTGACCCCGGCACACCCGGTCCGTGCGGCGCCGGAGGAACTGTGCGGCGCCGGAGGGACCGGGACCGTGCGGGGCCGGAGGACAAGGAACGCCGGCTCACTCCGCGCCAGGGGGTGAGCCCGGCGCACACGGCGTGCCGGGGGCCAGTTCCGTTTGCATCGTCGCGCGGAGGCGGAGCGTGGAGACGAGACGCTGGAACGCCTCGGACCAATAACCACCCGCCCCCGGCGAGGCCCCCTCCGCCTCGTCCGGTATCGCCGTGAGGAGCTCGAGGTGAGCCGCCTCGGCGGGGTCGAGGCAGCGCTCGGCGAGGCCCATCACGCCGCTGAAGCTCCACGGGTAGCTCCCACCGTCTCGCGCGATGTCGAGCGCGTCGACCACCGCGCGGCCCAGCGCCCCCGCCCACGGCACGGCACACACGCCGAGGAGCTGGAACGCTTCCGACAGGCCGTGCGCCGATATGAACGCGGCGACCCACTCCGCCCGTTCGCCGTCCGGCAGCGTCGCCAGCAGCTTGGCCCGCTCCGCGAGGGACGACGTCGCGGGCCCGGTCGACGGCGGTGCGGCGGGTGCGCCGAGGAGGGCGCGGGACCACTCCGGGTCCCGCTGCCGCACCGCGGCCCGGCACCATGCGGCCTGGAGCTCCTCACCCCAGCCGTCGGCGACGGGCAGGGCGACGATCTCGTCGGCGGTGCGTCCCCCGAGCCGCTCCGGCCAGGTGGACAGCGGTGCGGCCTCCACCAACTGGCCGAGCCACCAGGACCGTTCGCCCCGTCCCGAGGGCGGCGTCGGCACCACCCCGTCCCGCTGCATCGCCGCATCGCATTCGTGCGGCGCCTCCACGGCGATCCGCGCCGTACCGTCCGTCCGGTCCGGCCCCACGCAGGTGGTGGCCCGCGCCGCCATCCGGGCGGCGAGCGCGGAGTGCGGCAGGGCGGAGAGCAGCTCGGCCGCTGTGGCCCGCACATTGCGGCTGCGGTCGGACAGGGCCTGCTCCAGGAACGGCTCGTCCGCGTCGGCCAGCCCGGTCCGCAGCGAGTCCAGGAACATCAGCCGGTCCTCCGCCCGCTCGGTCGGCCAGGTCGCGGACAGCAGAGCCAGCGCCGCGGCCGGGTCGTGGGCCCGTACGGCACCGAGCAGGGCGACCCGCTCGGCGAAGAGGCCCTCCTCCCACAGCCTGCGGACGGCCTCCGCGTCGTCCGCTGCCGGCAGGGCCGATCCTCCCGGCGCACCGCGCAGGGCGAACTTCCAGTCGGCGTTGAGCCGGGCGAGCCACAGTCCGCGGGGACCGGCGAAGCGCAGCGCCAGGGGCCGCAGGTCGGTGCGGGCGCGAGCGGCGTCGAGCAGGGCGGGCAGGGTGGAGGCCGGGGCGCGGTAGCCGTGCTCGTTGGCGGTGGCCAGCCACTGCGGGAGCAGCTCGGTGAGGTCGGGCGTCGTGCCGCGACGGCCGCCCGAGCCCGTGGGCGCTGCCCGGTCGGCCAGCAGTTGGGTGAGCCGGCGCCGGGCGGGCTCGGGCAGCGCGCGGCGGTCGTCGTGCGGTGCGGGCTCGGGGAGCGGCCGGGCCGGTGCGGCCCGCAGCCCGGCCCGTCGGCGCACGGTGTGCAGCGCGGCCGCGTCCAGCAGTGCGACCGGCGCCTCCTTGCCGGGCGCCAGCACGTCGGCCGGCGGTGTGCGCCGGTCGGTGCCGAGGAGAGCGGAGGTGACGAGCTCTTCCCAGGCGTTCGTGCGGATCGTGCTGGTCATCAGGTCCTCCGTATACATGCGGTACATGCGGTACACGCGGTACGCGCGATACACGCGCGTGTTCAGGTGAGGGCGACCGTCTCGGGGGCCTCGTCGGCGCCGGCGGCCCGGTCGGACCACGCGGCCAGGGGCGCGAAGCCCCGGTGGCCGAACTCGCCGAAGACGGTGACCGGGCCGCCCCCGGAGAGCGCGGCGAGCTTCCACAACCCCGGCCGGGAGCCCGCGGCGGATGTGACGGGCAGCGCGGACCGGCCGTCCGCGTCCGCCAGTTGCCAGCCCTCGTGCCCGGGGACCGGCACGACCCCGGTGAGCGTGACCGGCCAGGAGTCCAGCCACGGGTCGTCCCGCAGCGCCGCTCCGTAGGCGGCGAGCGCGTCGGCGGTGGAGCAGCCCGGCGGCGGGGACTTGATCGGGACCGGGGCACCGAACTGCTCGCCCAGGTCGGCCCGCAACTGCCCCGCGCCCCCGTACGGCACGAGCTCGGCGTCCAGCATCAGACCGGCGGGCAGAGCCACTTGCGGCGCGCGCCCTGCGGCACCGAAGGAGAGCAGCAGCGCCGTCCGCCCGGTCGCCCGCCCATGCAGCCATATGCGGCGCGCGGTGATCCTGCCGTCCGTCGTGTCGTACTGGGCGAGCACCAGCCAGTCGTCCCTGACCGGGGGTCCGTCGGCGGGCGCGGTCAGCCCGACTCTCGTGCGCACCGTCGCGGCCAGTGGCTCCGGAAGCCGCCCGATGTCGAGCCAGGCCCGGTCGAGGAGATGCACCAGCGCACACTCCTCCAGCAGCCGCACCGGCCAGCCCGGGCCGGTGCCCGGGACGGCGCCCAATTCCCTTACCCGGCCCGCAAGGCCCGGCGCCTGCGCATCGACCATGCGGGCCGCCGTCTCCTCCCACAGGCCGTACCCCGACTGCTCCGCGGAGGCCAGGCCGCCGCGGAGCAGATCCACCAGCCGCTGCTCCAACTCCATCGCTCCCGCGGTGACCCTGCCCGCCCGTCGCTCCGCCCTGCGCCGGGCGGCCTCCGGATCACCGGTCCTCGCGGACGGCCCGCCGGCCGCGTCCCGCCCCTGCTTCTCCGCCGCGCGCTGGCGCCGGCCGGCCAGCCACTCCCCGGCCCAGTCCGGCACCTCGCCGTCGCGGACCGACTCCTCGGCGCCCGCCCAGAGCAGCAGCAGCCCCAGCGCGTGCTTGCATGGGAACTTGCGGCTCGGGCAACTGCACTTGTACGCCGGGCCGGTCGTGTCCACGATCGTCTGATACGGCTTGCTGCCGCTGCCTTTGCACAGGCCCCAGACGGCCCCCGAGCCGTCGCTGCCCGCGTCCGACCACGGCCCGGCCGCGCCGAGCTTGCTTCCCGCCTTGCGTGACGCAGCGTCAGGAGCCAGAGCCAGCACCTGCTCCGCCGTCCAGCGCACCCCCTGCTGATTCATGTCGGAAACGCTACGGTGCACCACTGACAAACGGCCCTGACCTGCGGGTTCGCGGGAACGGCAGTTGACTTTGCCTTCTCTTTGCGATTCTCTGCGGTCGAGACATTTCCGATCCGAGGGGGGATCCCGCATGAACCGCGCCACCCGCGCCACCCGCACCATCCGTACCGCCGCCTGCGCGCTCGCCGCAGCCGGCCTCACGCTCGGCCTCTCCGGCTGTGACGCGGCCGTCGACACGGTCGACAAGGCCGTGAACGAGACGTACGAAGTGACGTACGAGGTCACGGGCAAGAGCGTCGATTCGATCGAGTACAACGCCGGCGGCGGCACCGCCGCCGAACCGAAGCTGGAGTCGGTGCAGAAGCCCGCGCTGCCGTGGAAGAAGACCGTGACTCTGAAGGGCATCGAGGCGCCCACCGTCGTGCCGATCGCGCTCGATCCGACCGGCGCCGAGGTCGGTTGCAGGATCACGTACAAGGGTGAGGTCATCAAGGAGGAGAAGGACGCGGGCATCGCGGCCGCGACCGGCTGCGTCGCGATCTCCCCGCTCGCCGGGTAACCCGGCCCCGACACCGCCGACTTCGGCCCCGATCGCGGCTTCGAGCTGCGGAGACGGCCGATTGTCAGTGGCATGGTGCACGGTGGGAACCACATCCGGTCGATCGATCTGGAGGGGGATCCATGACCGTGCCCGAAACCCGAGCAGCCACCGGCACCGAGGCCCTGCGGCCCCACGCCGAGGACGCCTTCGCCGACGAGCTGAAGGCGCTGGCCGCGGCCGACGACCGGCCGCGGCCGGCGCGCTGGCGGTTGTCGCCGTGGGCGGTGGCCACCTACCTGCTCGGTGGCACGCTGCCCGACGGGACCGTGATCACGCCGAAGTACGTGGGGCCGCGCCGGATCGTCGAGGTCGCCGTCACCACGCTCGCCACCGACCGTGCGCTGCTTCTTCTCGGCGTGCCCGGCACCGCGAAGACCTGGGTCTCCGAGCATCTCGCCGCCGCCGTGAGCGGCGACTCCACCCTGCTGGTGCAGGGCACGGCCGGCACGCCCGAGGAGGCGATCCGCTACGGGTGGAACTATGCGCGGCTGCTCGCCCACGGCCCCAGCCGGGACGCGCTCGTGCCGAGCCCCGTCATGCGCGCCATGTCGGAGGGCATGACCGCACGGGTCGAGGAACTCACCCGCATCCCGGCCGATGTGCAGGACACCCTCATCACGATCCTGTCGGAGAAGACTCTGCCGATCCCCGAGCTGGGGCAGGAGGTGCAGGCGGTCCGCGGCTTCAACCTCATCGCCACGGCGAACGACCGTGACCGCGGGGTGAACGAGCTGTCGAGCGCGCTGCGGCGCCGGTTCAACACGGTGGTGCTGCCGCTGCCCGCGACGGCGGACGCGGAGGTCGACATCGTGTCGCGGCGCGTCGACCAGATAGGGCGCTCGCTCGACCTGCCTGCGGTGCCCGAGGGCGTTGACGAGATCCGGCGCGTCGTCACCGTCTTCCGGGAACTCCGCGACGGGGTCACGGAGGACGGCCGTACGAAGCTCAAGTCCCCCTCGGGGACGCTCTCCACGGCCGAGGCGATCTCCGTCGTGACGAACGGGCTCGCACTGGCCGCGCACTTCGGTGACGGGATGCTGCGCTCCGGCGACGTGGCGGCCGGGATCCTCGGCGCGGTCGTCCGCGATCCGGCGGCGGACCGGGTCATCTGGCAGGAGTACCTGGAGACGGTCGTGCGGGAGCGGGACGGCTGGAAGGACTTCTATCGCGCCTGCCGCGAGGTGAGTGCATGACCGGGACCGCGACGGCCGCGATGCCGGCCTCGCCCGCGGCCGAGCCGTATCCGGTGTCCTCCGCGCCGGGGGGCGAGGAGGGCACCGGAGTTCGCGCCGACGCCGACGCGGCCCCGTCCTGCGACGGGGGCGCCGCCCCGGGCGGGCGGACGGACGGGGGCGCCCCGCGCTCGGCCACTGCTTCTGGAGGGGAGAGGCAGTGGCCGGCCGACGGGCCGCTGGTGCTCGGGGTGCGGCATCACGGTCCCGGGTCGGCGCGGGCCGTGCTGCGGGCGCTCGACGCCGTGCGGCCGAAGGCCGTGCTCATCGAGGGCCCGCCCGAAGGGGACGCGCTGCTGGCGCTCGCCGCCGACGAGGCGATGGTCCCGCCGGTGGCGCTGCTCGCGCACGCCGTCGACGACCCCGGGCGGGCGGCGTTCTGGCCGATGGCCGGGTTCTCGCCGGAGTGGGTCGCGATCCGCTGGGCGCTGGCGCACGGCGTGCCCGTGCGCTTCATCGACCTGCCCGCCGCCCACTCGCTGGCCTTGGACCCCACCTGGGGCGACGGCGAGGAGGATGGGGAGGTCCACCCGGACGGTGAAGGGGACGGGCGAGCCGCGGCGCTGCGGGTCGATCCGATCGCCGTGCTCGCCGGCACCGCCGGGTACGACGACCCGGAGCGCTGGTGGGAGGACGTCGTCGAGCACCGCGGCGTCGCGGCCCGCGGTGCGACGGCCGACGGCGATCCGCTCGCACCGTTCGCCGTGCTCGGCGAGGCCATGGCCGCGCTCCGCGAGACGTACGGACGCGGCGGGGACGCCCGGGACCTGGTGCGGGAGGCCCATATGCGGATCCGGCTCCGCGCCGCGCGCAGGGAGTTCGGCGACGGGGTCGCCGTCGTCTGCGGCGCCTGGCACGTCCCCGCGCTCACCGGGCGGACCGGGCGGACCGGGCGGACCGGGCGGACCGGGAATCCGACGGCCACGGCCGACCGCGCGCTGCTCAAGGGGCTGCCCAAGGTCAGGATCGAGGCGACCTGGGTGCCCTGGACGCACCGCAGGCTCGCCCGGCTGGGGGCACCTCCCGGGCGAAGCCCCGGGGGAGGGTACGGCGCGGGAATCGACTCCCCCGGCTGGTACGCGCACCTGTTCGACGCCCCGGACCGCCCCGTCGAGCGGTGGATGACCAAGGTCGCCGGACTGCTCAGGGACGAGGACCGCATCGTGTCCTCGGCCCATGTCATCGAGGCGGTCCGGCTCGCGGGGACGCTCGCCGCGATGCGCGGCAGACCGCTCGCCGGACTGGGCGAGACGACCGACGCCGTACGGGCCGTCATGTGCGACGGCTCCGATGTGCCGCTCGAGCTGATCCGGGACCGGCTGATCACCGGCGATGTGCTCGGTGAAGTGCCCGAGGCGGCCCCGGCCGTTCCGCTCCAGCGCGACCTGGCGCGCGTTCAGCGCACCCTGCGGCTCAAACCGGAGCTGCTGGAGCGCGAGACGGAGCTCGATCTGCGCAAGGAGACCGACGCGGCACGCAGCCGGCTGCTGCACCGGCTGCGGCTGCTCGGCGTGGGCTGGGGCACCCCGGCGGCGGGCCGCGGCTCGACCGGCACGTTCCGGGAGACCTGGCGGCTGCGCTGGGAGCCCGAGCTGTACGTGAAGGTCGCCGAGTCCGGCGTCTGGGGCACCACGGTGCACTCGGCCGCCACCGCCAAGGCGGAGTCGGAGGCCGCGTCGGCGACCGCGCTCGCCGATGTCACCGCGCTCGCGGAGCGCTGCCTCCTGGCCGGACTGCCCGATGCGCTCCCCGTCGTGATGAAGGCCCTCGCCGACCGGGCCGCCCTCGACGCCGACGTCGGCCACCTGGCCCAGGCGCTGCCCGCGCTCGCCCGCTCCCTGCGGTACGGGGATGTGCGCGCCACAGACACCGCGGCGCTCGGCGAGGTCGCGGCCGGGCTCGCCCAGCGGATATGCGTCGGCCTTCCGCCCGCCTGCACCGGGCTCGACGCCGACGGCGCCGCCGCGATGCGCGGCCACCTCGACGGTGTGCACACCGCGATCGGCCTGCTGCCCGGGGCCGCGGAGCTGAGCGGGCGCTGGGCGGACGTCCTGCGCAGGCTCGCGCTCAGGGACACAGTGCCCGGGGTGATTCGCGGCCGCGCGGCCCGGCTGCTGCTGGACGACGGCCGGCTCGCCGACGACGAGGCCGCGCGGCTCGTGAGCCTCGCGCTCTCGCCCGGCACCCCGCCCGCCGACGCCGCCGCCTGGATCGAGGGTTTCGTCGGTGGCGCGTCGGGAGGCGGCATGCTCCTGGTCCACGACGAGCGTTTGCTCGGCCTCGTCGACGCCTGGCTGACGTCCGTGCCCGCGGAGGCGCTCACGGACGTGCTGCCGCTGCTGCGGCGCACGTTCTCCGCGTACGAGCCGGGTGTGCGGCGGACGTTGGGGGAGCTGGTGCGGCGCGGCCCGGTGGCAACGGGCGGGGGAGTGCCGGAGGGAGAGGCCGGTGCGCCCGGATTCGGTGCCGGACTCGACGAGGAGCGGGCCGACGCGGTGTTGCCCGTGCTGAGGCTGATCCTGGAGGGGGACCACGAATGACGACGGCGCGGACGACGACGGCGCAGGCGACGACGGCGCAGACGACGACGGCGCTGACGACGGCGGGCTCCGTGGCGGGTCCCGTGGCGGACGCCGCCGACGAGCGGCTGCGGCGCTGGCGGCTCGTGCTCGGCGGGGAAGCCTGGAGGTCCCCCCAGGCCGAAGGCTCTGGGGGAGGTACGGGGTGCGCCCTGACCGGCACGGACGCGGCGATGGACGGCGCGCTCGGCGCGCTCTACGGCACGGGGAGCGGTCAGGAGCGGACGTACGGGAAGCGTTCGGCCGGGCTCGAAGGCTCCGCGCCGAGCGTGGCGCGCTGGCTCGGCGACATCCGGAGGTACTTCCCGAGCTCCGTCGTCCAGGTCATGCAGCGGGACGCGATCGACCGGCTCGGCCTCAGCACCCTGCTGCTGGAGCCGGAGATGCTCGAGGCCGTCGAGGCGGACGTCCATCTCGTCGGCACGCTGCTCTCGCTCAACAAGGCGATGCCCGAGACGACGAAGGAGACCGCACGGGCCGTCGTCCGGAAGGTCGTCGAGGACCTGGAGAGGCGCCTGGCCACCCGCACCCGTGCCACGCTCACCGGGGCGCTGGACCGCAGCGCCCGGATCAGCCGCCCGCGCCACCACGACATCGACTGGGACCGCACGATCCGTGCGAACCTGAAGAACTACCTCCCGGAGTACCGCACGATCGTGCCCGAGCGGTTGATCGGCTACGGCCGCGCCGCGCAGACGGTGAAGAAGGACGTCGTCCTGTGCATCGACCAGTCGGGCTCGATGGCGGCGTCGGTGGTGTACGCGTCGGTCTTCGGCGCGGTGCTCGCCTCCATGCGGTCGATCGCGACCCGCCTCGTCGTCTTCGACACGGCGGTCGTGGACCTGACGGACCAGCTGGACGACCCCGTGGACGTCCTGTTCGGCACCCAGCTCGGCGGCGGTACGGACATCAACCGGGCGATCGCCTACTGCCAGTCGCAGATCACCCGGCCCGCCGACACCGTCGTCGTGCTGATCAGCGACCTCTACGAAGGCGGTATACGCGACGAGATGCTCAAACGCGTCGCGGCGATGAAGGCGTCGGGCGTGCAGTTCGTCGCGCTCCTCGCGCTCTCCGACGAGGGCGCGCCGGCGTACGACCGCGAGCACGCGGCGGCGCTGGCGGCCCTGGGCGCACCGGCGTTCGCGTGCACCCCCGACCTCTTCCCGGAGATCATGGCGGCGGCGATCGAGAAGCGGCCGCTGCCGGTGCCGGCGGAGGGGTGAGGCGCGGGGCCGGCGGAGGGGTCCCGGCCGTCCGGCCGCTGGGCATACCGGACATGGTGACCCATCAGTAACAAGGGGCTTGCACGAACCGGGGAGGTTCGTGCGAGCATCGTCCCCCGTGCCCCCGGAGGGGCGTGTTCCGCGACTGGGAGGGCTCGTCCCGCTTTGACTTTCACCGCTGTTCGTCCCGCAGCCGCCGTGCGCCTCGCGCGCGGGGCGGCCGGGCGGTATGCGGTGCGCGCGGCGCAGATGCTGCTGTTCGTCGGCGGGTTGATGGTGCTGGGGTTCGTCCTCGGCGGTCAGGCGCAGGCAGCGGAGCGACCGGGTGCGGCTGCGGTGGAGCGAGTGCCCGACACCGGCCGGACCGCCGAGTCCGCCGAGCCCACAGCCTCAAGGGCCGCCGGGCACGCTTCCCGGCTCTCCGAGCACTCCGCGGGCCCCGACCCCTCCAGGCCGGTCGAGTCGGCCGAGTCGGCCGGTGGCGCCGTCGCGAAGCACGTGGTCGAGCCCGTCGTGCACAGCGTCGTCGAGCCTGTCGAGCAGGCGGTCGAGGGCGCGGTCCAGGGCGTGGGCCGCGGCGTCGAACAGGCCCTGCCCGAAGGCCCGTTGCCCGCGCCGTCCCTGCCCGAGCGGCCCGGTGCCGGAATACCCGTGCCCGTTCCCTCTTCCCCGGCGGATCCTGCACCGGGACCGGCGGCAACCCCCGGACAGGACCTGCCACAGACCGCCACCGCCCCGGCCGCCGGCCACGGTGACGACCCGCGCGCAGCCGGGTCCGCGGGGACGCAGGCGTACGACAGCACGTATGCGGGCTCCGCGGTGGCGGTGCACCGCACGCGCGTCGGTCCGGCGCTCGGCGGAGGGCTCCCGCTCGCGCCGCCCGGCCGTGCGCCCGCCGCGCCTGGCGGCTGCGCCGTGGCGCAGACCGCCGGTGACGGACACACGCACCGCGGCGAGCTGCAGGGGGCGTTGTCCCAGGACGCCGTGGAGCACGGGCTCCTGCCCGGACCCCGGCAGCCGGTCACCGGCACCGCGGTGCGCGAGCGCCACCGCGACATTCTCGAATTCCCCGGATAGGGCAGGCCGTTCCCTCGCCTGAGACCTGCCGCGCGGGGGCGGAGCAGGTCTGCCCGAACCCTCGGAATTCAAAGGAATCACCCGAACATGAACAAGAACATCCGTCGTTCCATAGCCGTCGCCGCCGGTGCCGCCGGGATGTGGGCCATCGGTACCGCCGCCGCCAGCGCCGACGAGCTTCCCTCGCTCTCCCTCTCCACTCCCGACAAGCCCGTCGACACGGCCCTCGACAAGGCTCTCGACGCGGTCGAGGACGCTGCGCACGTCACCGCGCAGACGACCGCGACCACCGGCCGGGTCACCGCTCAGGACACCGCGCAGACCACGGCCCAGCACATCGTCGAGGACGTCACCCACGAGCAGGCCCGGCCCGTCGCCGATCAGGCCCACCGGCACGCCGAGGCCACGATCGGCGGGGTCACGGGCGCCGCCGAGCACACCGCCGCCCAGGCCACCGGCGAGATCGACTACCTCTTTGGCCCGCTCTGCGACTTCGCTCCCGAACTCGTGGAGCAGACCCCCGGCCACATGGCCCCGATCGTCGACGAGACGGCTCAGGACGTGCTGCCGCCGGTCGTCGGCCGGGCAGTCGCCGGTGCCGTCCCGGTCGCGGGCCAGGCCGTCGGTGACGCCGGCGGCCTCGCCACCGGTGTCGTCGGCGACGTGGCGCCCTTCGCGGGCGGCGTCGTGGGCGGCGTCCCTCCGTTCGCCGACGGCGTGGTCGCCGAGGTCGGGCCCTTCGCGGGCGGCGTCGCCGGCTCGGTCCGGCCGCTGGTCGACACCGTCGTCGACCACGTCGAGCCGGTCGTGTACGGGGTCGGCGGCAGCGCCGGCACGCTCGCGCACGGTGTCGTCGCGGACGTGCGGCCGTTCACCGGAGGTGTCGTCTCCGAGGTGCGGCCGTTCGCGCAGGACCTGACGGGCACGGTCACGGAGTCCCCGGTCGCGGGGAACGCCGTCTCCGGTGTCCAGGACGTGGCGTACGCGGTCACTCCGAGCTACGTCGACGGCCTGGGCGGGCACCTCACCCAGGGCATCTGACGCAGGGCATCTGACCCAGGGCTCTGGACAGGGTGCCGACCCAGGGTTCTGGACAGGGTGCCGACCCAGGGTTCTGGCCAGGGTGCCGACCCAGGGTTCTGGCCCAGCACCCGACCACTGCGGCGGTGACCGGCGGGTCCCAGCCGCACGCATGCTCACGGGCGGTCCCCATTGGGGTGGGGGCCGCCCGTGAGCGCGCTCCCCGCGTGGCCCGGCGCACGCCGGGGGTCCTTCGGCGTCGCACCTCCGGGGTCCCCCACCGGCGTACCCGCGCCGTACTCCCGCCGTGCCCGCCTCGTGGCCGTCCCGTAACCGCACGGTTCCGCCGTGCGCGCGATCTGTGACCGGTATCACCGCTCCTGTGTGATCTGCGATTTAGGGACCCACGGCCCACGGGGATAACCTGCGAGACGGACATGCCGCGTGCCCGGCCACCGTGTACGCCTCCCTAGTGACAGCGCAGTCACGTTGCCCTCCGCGGCACTGCCCACGCAGACAACGAACCGCGAATCACTGAAAAGGGACGGACGCGCGTGGACCTGTTCGAGTACCAGGCGAGGGACCTCTTCGCCAAGCACGGTGTACCGGTGCTGGCCGGTGAAGTCATCGACACGCCTGAGGCGGCGCGCGAGGTGACCGAGCGTCTCGGCGGCAAGTCCGTCGTCAAGGCGCAGGTCAAGGTCGGCGGCCGCGGCAAGGCCGGCGGTGTCAAGGTCGCCTCCGACCCGGCCGACGCCGTCGAGAAGGCCGGCCAGATTCTCGGCATGGACATCAAGGGCCACACGGTCCACAAGGTGATGCTGGCCGAGCTCGCGCCGGAGATCGCCGAGGAGTACTACGTCTCGTACCTCCTCGACCGCACCAACCGCACCTTCCTGGCCATGGCCTCCGTCGAGGGCGGCATGGACATCGAGGAGGTCGCGGCCACCAAGCCCGAGGCCCTCGCCAAGATCCCGGTCGACGCCAACGAGGGCGTCACCGCCGAGAAGGCCCGCGAGATCGTCGAGGCCGCGAAGTTCCCGGCCGACGTGGCCGAGCAGGTCGCCGAGGTGCTGCAGACCCTCTGGAAGACCTTCGTCGCCGAGGACGCGCTCCTCGTCGAGGTCAACCCGCTCGCCAAGGTCGCCGACGGCAGCGTCCTCGCGCTCGACGGCAAGGTGTCGCTCGACGCCAACGCCGAGTTCCGCCAGCCGGAGCACGCGGCGCTCGAGGACAAGGACGCAGCCAACCCGCTCGAGGCTGCGGCCAAGGCCAAGGGCCTCAACTACGTCAAGCTCGACGGCGAGGTCGGCATCATCGGCAACGGCGCGGGTCTGGTCATGTCGACCCTCGACGTCGTCGCCTACGCAGGTGAGAACCACGCCGGCGTCAAGCCCGCCAACTTCCTCGACATCGGCGGTGGCGCCTCCGCCGAGGTCATGGCGAACGGCCTGGAGATCATCCTCGGCGACCCGGACGTCAAGTCCGTCTTCGTCAACGTCTTCGGCGGCATCACCGCGTGCGACGCGGTCGCCAACGGCATCGTGCAGGCCCTGGAGCTCCTCGAGTCCAAGGGCGAGGCCGTGACGAAGCCTCTGGTCGTGCGCCTCGACGGCAACAACGCGGAGCTGGGTCGGCAGATCCTGGACGACCGCAACCACCCGCTCGTGCAGCGTGTGGACACCATGGACGGCGCGGCCGACAAGGCCGCCGAGCTGGCTGCTGCCAAGTAACAAGGGACGAGGTCACAGACTCACCATGGCTATTTTCCTCACCAAGGAATCCAAGGTCATCGTCCAGGGCATGACCGGCTCCGAGGGCCAGAAGCACACCAAGCGCATGCTCGCTTCCGGCACGAACATCGTCGGTGGCGTGAACCCGCGCAAGGCGGGCACGACGGTCGACTTCGACGGCACCGAGATCCCCGTCTTCGGGTCGGTCAAGGAGGCCATCGAGCAGACCGGCGCCGACGTCACGGTCATCTTCGTCCCGGAGAAGTTCACCAAGGACGCGGTCATCGAGGCGATCGACGCCGAGATCGGCCTCGCGGTCGTCATCACCGAGGGCGTCGCGGTCCACGACACCGCGCAGTTCTGGGCGCACGCGGGCGCCAAGGGCAACAAGACCCGGATCATCGGCCCGAACTGCCCGGGTCTGATCACCCCCGGCCAGTCGAACGCCGGCATCATCCCGGCCGACATCACCAAGCCCGGCCGCATCGGTCTCGTGTCCAAGTCCGGCACGCTGACCTACCAGATGATGTACGAGCTGCGCGACATCGGCTTCTCCTCCTGCGTCGGCATCGGCGGTGACCCGATCATCGGCACCACCCACATCGACGCCCTGGAGGCCTTCGAGGCCGACCCGGACACCGACCTGATCGTGATGATCGGCGAGATCGGCGGCGACGCCGAGGAGCGTGCGGCCGACTTCATCAAGGCCAAGGTCACCAAGCCGGTCGTCGGCTACGTCGCCGGCTTCACCGCGCCCGAGGGCAAGACCATGGGCCACGCGGGCGCCATCGTCTCCGGCTCCTCCGGCACGGCGCAGGCCAAGAAGGAGGCCCTGGAGGCCGCCGGCGTGAAGGTCGGCAAGACGCCGACCGAGACGGCGAAGCTGGCGCGCGAGATCCTCGCCGGCTGAATGCGCTGACAGACGCTGACAGACACGGCAGGGGCCCGCATCCCGGGAGACCGGGGTGCGGGCCCCTGCCGTTCTTCCTGCCGTTCCTCGTGCCGTCTTCCTGCCGTTCTGCGGTTCCTCGCCGTCGCCGTTTCATCGGGCGGAGGGCAGCAGGCGCTCGGGACCCTTTCGCGGATGGTGCTCCAGCATGGTGCGCAGCTCGACGTCCTGCCTGGTGAAGGCCGGGGGGCCGAAGCGCGGCGCCACGCCGCCGACCGGCTCGCCGGGTGCCTGCCGCGGCTCGTAGTGACTCTGCGAGGTGGCCATCGCGACAGCTGCCGCCCCGAGGACCGCGGCGGTGAGCCCGATCGCGGCGCGCGTCCAGAACCGGGTGCGGCGCTCGCTGCCGGCCCGTACGGCACGGGCGGAGGCGAGCTCCGGTAGCGGCGCGTTGACGAGCAGATCGCCCAGCCGCTCCTGCAACTGCTCCGGCTCGGCCAGTTCGGGCATCAGCTCGGCCACGGCGGCGCGGGCGTGCATCAGGCGGCTGGCGGCGGCGGGGGTGCTCGCCTCGGTCTCGGCCGCCGTCTCGGGCAGGTCGAGGCCGAGCCCGTCGTAGAGGAGCAGCGTGCGGCGGTACATGGGCGGCAGGTCCAGCAGCGTCCCGCGCAGCGTCGGGCCGTCCGGGTCGGTGGCCGCCGTCGCGCCCGGATCGGTGGGTTCGGGGCGGCGGTGCGAGCGGCGGAGCCGGTGCCAGGGGGACATGGCGTACTCGTACGCCATCGCGCGCACCCAGCCGGCCGGGTCGCGGTCGACAGCGACCTCGGGCCAGCTCTCCCAGGCGATGTGGAAAGCGTGCTCGACGGCCTCCAGCGAGAACTCTCTGCGGCCGGTCAGCAGATGCACCTGGCGTACGAGGCCCGAGGCGGCGTGGCTGTACAGCTCGTCGAACGCCTGCTCGGGGGTGAGCGCCGGGACCGGGACCGGGGGCGGTGGCGGGGATGCCGCGTCGGGGCGGACTGGTGCGGACGGGTGGACCGCGGGCTCGTGCGGCTCCTCGGCCTCGGCGTCGGGCTCGGCGTCGGCGTCGGTCTCAGCCTCGGGTTCGTACGCCTGTGGAGGCTCCGGTGGCTGCGGGGCCGTGTCGGCCCGCTCGGCCCGCTCGGCCAGCTCGGTTCCGTCGATCTCGGCGGCCGGCTCGGCCCCTTGGGCCTCGGCCGCGAGCTCCGCCTCGTACGTGGCGAGGAGCTTCGCGTACGCCTCGCGCTTCCGCCCGCGCGGGTTGGTGCGGCCCGTCTCCCAGGATCTGATCGTCGCCCGGGTGACCCCGACGGCCTTGGCCACTTGCTCCTCGCTGAGCGCTTTGGCCTCCCGCAGCCTGCGCCGCTCTTTCGGGGAGGGCAACGGAGTGGCCGCGTTCGTGGACGAGTCCGTGGTGCTCGGTGTCTGCGTCATGAAGGGCCTCCCCGTCATGAAGGGCTCCCCTGGGTGAGGGGTCTGCACCAGGGCGAAAAGCGCATAAACGTATCTTGAGCGACACAACGGCCATTCGCCTGTTACATGGATAAAGCGCGTGTCGTTGGCAGCATGGCCGCGTGACCCAGATGACCGATCACGGCCCGACCCACGTGGCGGTGCACGGCGCCCGGCCGCCCGCCGCCGTGGCGACGGCGGCCGCCCTGCGAGGGGTGATCGCCGCCGGACTCGGGCTCGGCACGCTCGCCGCGCTCGTCATGCTGATGTGGATCAGTTCGCCCTACCCGGACAGCGGCCTCGGCGGCGCGCTGCACGTGGCGGCGGGACTGTGGCTCCTCGCGCACGGCACGGAGGTGGTCAGGGCCGAGACGCTCTCGGGCACGCCCGCGCCGGTCGGTCTCGTACCGCTGCTGCTGGTGGCGCTGCCCGTCTGGCTGGCGCACCGCGCCGCACGCGACGCGCTGGAGTCCGAGGTCGGCCCGCGGGCGTCGGCGGGCGTCGTCGTCTTCGGGGTGACCTGCGGATATCTGCTGGTGGCGATGGGCGCGGCGGTCTACTCGTCCGGTGGGCCGCTCGCCGCCGAGCCGCTCAGCGCGATGCTGCACCTGCCCGTACTGGTCACGCTTTCGGCGGCGGCCGGGGCGTGGACGGCGTGCGGCAGGCCGTACGGGCCGTTGCCGCGATGGCTGCCGGAAGGCGTGCGGGTCGCGCTCGCGCGCTCCCGCGTCGCCGTCGCGATCCGGGCGGCCAGCGTGGCGGGCGCGGTGCTCCTCGGCGGCGGCGCGCTGCTGTTCGCGGTGTCACTCGCGGGGCACCTGGGCGCGGCGCAGGAATCGGTCCTGCGGCTGGCGGTCGACTGGCCGGGGCGCTTCGCCGTGCTCCTGCTGGCGCTGGCGCTGATGCCGAATGCGGCCGTATGGGGGGCGTCGTACGGGCTCGGACCCGGCGTCGTGCTCGGTACGGGCGCGACGGCGACCCCCTTCGCGGTCGTGGGGGAGCCGGTGCTGCCGCACTTTCCGCTCCTGGCCGCGGTACCGGCGGAGAGCGGTCCGGGTACGCGGCTGACCTGGGCGTGCGCGGCGATGCCGGTGGTCGCGGGCGGGGTGGTCGCCTGGATCACGGCCCGCGCGGGCGCCGGCTCGGGCCCGCGCCGGGCGGCGGCCGCGTGGACACGCCGCGAGACGGCGCTGGCCGCCTTGCTCGGGGCGGTGCTGTGCGCGGCGCTGATGGCGGTGCTCGCGGGGGCGGCGGGGGGTGCGCTGGGTACGGGGCCGCTGGCATCGTTCGGGCCGGTGTGGTGGCTGACGGGGGTGGCGGCGCTGGTCTGGGTCGCCGTGGTGGGCGTGCCGGGGGCGCTGGTGCTGCACGCCTGGTGGCTGAGGGGCCTTCGGGGGGGTGCGCAGGGCGTCCAGCCGGACCGGGCTGCGGCGCGGGAGACCCGGTGGGCGGCGCTGAAGCGGGTGTGGGCGGGGCTGGTGGCGGCGATTCCGGCGTTGCCGTGGGTGGGGGCGGGCCGGGCCACGCCCTCGGATACGCCCCCGGATACGGCCCTGGACACGCCGCTGGAGGTGCCCGCGAAGACGCCTCCCGCGGCGCCGGATCCGAAGACGCCTCCAGAGCCCGAGGCGCTGGAACCTGAGGCGTCGGAACCGTCGGAACCGTCGGAACCGTCGGAACCCGACGTGCCGGAGGAAGCCGAGGCGCTGGAGGAAGCCGAGGTGCCGGAGGAAGGCGAAGTGCCGGAAGCTGCGGCTCCGGAGGAAGTGTCCGAGGCCTGGCTCGTCGCCGAGCCGGACGAGCCGGATGAGCCCGACGACATCCCTGCCGAACCCGACCGGGACGACGCCGCACCTCCGGCCCCGGCCCCGGCCCCGGCCCCGGCCCCGGCCCCGGCCCCGGAGGCCGACAAGGCCGACAAGACCGAAAAGACTGACGAGGCCGTCGGCGCAGTAGGCGCCGACGGCCGGCATTAGTGGTCCTGGACGGCTATTCCTGGACGCCGATCAGCTTGCGGAGGGGATCCGGGAGGAGTTCGTTGCAGGCGAGTTGGCCCGTCTTGGTGAGGGCGTCCTCGCGGCAGGTGTAGAAGTCGCGGTAGACGATCTGCAAGGTGAAGGTCATCGCCACGATCGCGAGCGCGAGCGTCGCCATGACCAGGCCGCTGACCGCCGCCGTGACCTGCGGCTTGCCGCCGACGGGCTGGGCCGGAGGAGTGGCGGCCGGGGCACCGGTGCCGGCACCCGTGCCCGTGCCGCCGGCCGACGGCCGGGCCTTGGCGCGCAGCGCGCTGCCGCCCCAGTACAGCGCCAGCGCACCCAGCAGCAGCGCGATCTCCGTGAGGTCGAAGACGGCGAAGAAGAACGCCCACATGCCCGCGAGCAGTGCGTACCGCGCGCGGCGCTGGACGGGGTCCGTCGGATCCCAGCGCAGTCCCGTGCCCGGGCCGCCGCCGCTCTCGGGCCCGCCCTGGCCGCCACCGCCCTGACCTCCGCTGCCCTGACCTCCGCCGCCGCCCTGGCCGCCGGAGCGCCCGCCGAAGCCGCCCGAGGAGCGGCCCGGCTGGCGGCTGCTCCACTGGCTGCCCCAGGCCGGACGTTCGCCTTCGCCCTGACGGCCCTCGGTGTCGGAGTCGCGCACCGATCCGTCACGCCCCGATCCGTCGCGTCCCGATCCGTCACGCCCGGGCCCGTCGCCCCCCGCGCCGTGCCGCGGCTGCCACGGCCGGTCCGGAGCGCCCTCCGGCGGCGGTGCGAAGGGGTTCTCCCGGAGCTCGCGCGACTCCCTGGGATCCGAGGGCGGGGTGGGCTCCGTGGACTGGCGATCCCGCAGCAGCAGGGAGCCCCGCTCGCTGGCGAGCGGGAGGCGGAGAGCCGTGCGGCGGCGTCGGTCCGGCATGTGGTGAACGTCTTCCCCTCTTGTACCTCTGAGCGCGGGTACTCCGTCTGGGGACGGGCCCTGCCCCCAGACGCTACCTCCCGGCCAAGCCCCCGTCCCGTGGGGGCCGCTCGGTGTGCCGGTATCGTTGCTGACGGTCGACGGCTTCGTAGAGTTCCCCCATCGCCGGTCTCGTTTCGTTCGTACGACCACACAAAGACGCACCCCGAGTGCCCGCAACGCGAAAAGAGTCCCCCAGTGGCTGCCGCCCGCCTCGTCGTCCTGGTCTCCGGATCCGGCACCAACCTCCAGGCGCTGCTCGACGCCATCCACGACGATCCCGGCGGCTTCGGCGCCGAGATCGTCGCGGTCGGCGCCGACCGCGACGGCATCGCCGGCCTCGACCGCGCCCGCAGCGCGGGGCTCCCCACCTTCGTCTGCAAGGTGAAGGACTACGCGACCCGCGAGGAGTGGGACCGGGCCCTGGCCGACGCCACCGCCGCCCACGAGCCGGACCTCGTCGTCTCCGCCGGTTTCATGAAGATCGTCGGCAAGACCTTCCTCGACCGCTTCGGCGGCCGGTTCGTGAACACCCACCCCGCCCTGCTGCCCAGTTTTCCCGGTGCCCACGGAGTACGTGACGCGCTCGCGTACGGCGCGAAGGTCACCGGATGCACCGTCCACTTCGTCGACGACGGCGTCGACACCGGCCCGATCATCGCGCAGAGCGCGGTCGACGTACGGGACGAGGACGATGAAGCCGCTCTGCACGAGCGCATCAAGGAAGTCGAGCGTCAGCTGCTCGTCGATGTCGTGGGGCGTCTGGCCCGTAACGGCTACCGCATTGAGGGACGAAAGGTAGTTATCCCGTGACCGCCGAAACCATGAAGCGGCCCATCCGGCGTGCGCTGGTCAGCGTCTACGACAAGACCGGCCTGGAAGACCTGGCGCGCGGCCTGCACGAGGCGGGCGTGGAGCTCGTGTCCACCGGCTCCACCGCCGGGCGGATCGCCGCCGCCGGGGTCCCGGTCACCAAGGTCGAGGAGCTCACCGGCTTCCCCGAGTGCCTGGACGGCCGCGTCAAGACCCTGCACCCGCGCGTGCATGCGGGGATCCTCGCCGACCTGCGCCTCGACACCCACCGCGAGCAGCTCGCGGAGCTCGGCGTCGAGCCGTTCGACCTCGTGGTCGTGAACCTCTACCCGTTCCAGGAGACCGTCGCCTCCGGCGCCACTCCGGACGAGTGCGTCGAGCAGATCGACATCGGCGGTCCTTCGATGGTCCGCGCCGCCGCCAAGAACCACCCGTCCGTGGCCGTCGTCACCAGCCCCGAGCAGTACGGGGACGTGCTGACCGCCGTCGCCTCCGGCGGCTTCGACCTGGCCGCGCGCAAGCGCCTCGCCGCCGAGGCGTTCCGCCACACCGCGGAGTACGACGTGGCGGTCGCCGCCTGGTTCGCCGCGGACTACGCGGGCGACACTGCATCCGACAGCGGCTCCGCCGCGGGGTCATTCCCCGAGTTCCTCGGTGTGACGTACACCCGCAAGAACGTGCTGCGCTACGGCGAGAACCCGCACCAGCCCGCCGCCCTCTACACGGGTGGCTGCGGCGGTCTGGCCAACGCCGAGCAGCTGCACGGCAAGGAGATGTCGTACAACAACTACACGGACACGGACGCCGCCCGCCGTGCCGCGTACGACCACACCGAGCCGTGTGTCGCGATCATCAAGCACGCCAACCCGTGCGGCATCGCGATCGGCGCCGACGTCGCCGAGGCGCACCGCAAGGCGCACGCCTGCGACCCGCTGTCGGCCTTCGGCGGTGTGATCGCCGTGAACCGCCCGGTGTCCGTGGCGATGGCCGAGCAGGTCGCCGAGATCTTCACCGAGGTCATCGTCGCCCCGGACTACGAGGACGGTGCCGTCGAGGTCCTTGCGCGCAAGAAGAACATCCGCGTGCTGCGCTGCCCCGCGGCGCCCGAGGCGGCCGCGGAGTTCAAGCCGATCGACGGCGGCGGCCTCGCCCAGATCACCGACGTGTTCCAGGCCGAGGGCGACGACCCGGCCAACTGGACGCTGGCCACGGGCGAGGCCCTGGGCGCGGACGAACTGGCCGAGCTGTCCTTCGCCTGGCGGGCCTGCCGGGCCGTCAAGTCGAACGCGATCCTGCTCGCCAAGGACGGCGCTTCGGTCGGCGTCGGCATGGGCCAGGTCAACCGCGTCGACTCCGCGAAGCTCGCGGTCGAGCGGGCCGGCGAGGAGCGGGCGCGGGGCGCGTACGCCGCGTCCGACGCGTTCTTCCCCTTCCCCGACGGTCTGGAGATCCTGACCGCCGCGGGCGTCAAGGCCGTGGTGCAGCCGGGCGGTTCGGTCCGCGACGAGCAGGTGGTCGAGGCTGCGGAGAAGGCGGGCGTGACGATGTACTTCACGGGGACCCGGCACTTCTTCCACTGAGTCCTCGAACCCCTCCGAAGCCAACCGAACACGGCGGCGGGCTCCGACGATGTCCGTCGGAGCCCGCCGCCGTGTCGGTCGCGGTCGTCGTACCGCGTCAGCCGCGCACGACCACCGTGCTGCACACCTTGTCGGCGAAGGTCTGCTTCTTGCTGTCCCAGATCGGCCACAGCCAGCCGAGGTAGCAGGCCAGGCTGTCGAGGATGTGCGCGAGCCTGCGCACGAAGGCCATGCCGAAGCCGAGCGTGGAGCCGTCGGACTCCTTCAGGAGCCGGATCTTGACGATCTTCTTGCCGAACGTCTGGCCGGTCTTGCCCTCCAGGTAGACCTGGTACAGGCCCATGCCGATCAGGTAGAGGAAGCCGATGATGGCCAGCACCCCGCCGGCTCCGCTGCCGCTCGACGGGTCGCTCACGGCCACGCCGATGCCCGCGAGCAGGTAGTACGGAAGGAGGATGATGAGCCCGTCCAGCAGGAAGCCGCCGAACCGCAGGCCCCAGTGGGCGAGTTCCGGCATCCCGTAGCCGGGACCGCCGTAGCCGGGGGCGCCGTAGCCGGGCTGCCCGTAACCCTGGGCGGGCGGAGCCTGCGGGTACTGCGGTGCCTGCGGGTACTGCCCGGGCTGCTGCTGCGGGTAGCCGTAACCCTGCTGCTGGGGGATGCCCTGCGGGGCCTGCGGGTAGCCGTAGCCGGGCTGGCCTCCCTGCGGGGGCTGCTGGGGCTGCTGCCCGTAGGGGTTGTTCGGGTCGCCGAAGCTCATGGCGGCTTTCCTCCGTTGGTTTGCGGGGACGACGCGGTCCTGACCGGAGGAACGTCATGAAAACCAGCGGTTTGCCCCCCGACACTGCCCGCGGCACTGCGCGGATCATCGTGGTCTTAGCATCGCTTTTTTGTCCAGTCGATAACCGTATGTGTTGTGCAAGTGCAACCTCGTGTTGCCGCCGGAGTCCCCGAATTGGAACAGGAGCGGGGTCATCCGCGAGGATGGGGGCATGACCGCCCAGATTCTCGATGGCAAGGCCACCGCAGCCGCGATCAAGTCCGATCTGACCGCCCGTGTGGCGGCGCTCAAGGCCGCGGGCGTGACGCCCGGCCTCGGAACGGTACTGGTCGGCGATGACGTCGGCAGCCAGAAGTACGTGGCCGGAAAGCACCGCGACTGCGCCCAGGTGGGTATCGCGTCCATCCAGCGCGAACTGCCCGCCACCGCCACTCAGGAAGAGATCGAGGCGGTCGTACGGGAGCTCAACGAGGACCCGGAGTGCACGGGTTACATCGTCCAGCTGCCGCTCCCCAAGGGCATCGACACCAACCGGGTCCTCGAACTGATGGACCCGGCCAAGGACGCGGACGGGCTGCACCCGACGAACCTCGGTCGGCTGGTGCTCAACGAGAAGGCGCCGCTGCCGTGCACTCCGGCGGGCATCATCACGCTGCTGCGCCGCCACGGTGTGGAGATCAACGGCGCGCACGTGGTGGTCGTGGGCCGCGGGGTCACGATCGGCCGGCCGATGCCGCTGCTGCTGACCCGCAAGTCCGAGAACGCGACGGTGACGCAGTGCCACACCGGTACGCGCGACCTCTCGGCGCAGCTGCGACAGGCGGACATCATCGTCGCCGCGGCGGGAGTTCCGCACCTCGTCAAGCCGGAGGACGTCAAGCCGGGCGCGGCCGTGCTCGACGTCGGCGTCAGCCGGGACGAGAACGGAAAGATCGTCGGGGATGTGCACCCCGGGGTCGCGGAGGTGGCCGGCTGGGTCGCCCCGAACCCCGGCGGCGTCGGCCCCATGACCCGGGCGCAGCTGCTGGTCAACGTCGTCGAGGCGGCCGAGCGCGCCGCGGCCGCGGCCGCGGGCTGACCGGACATGGGCGAGCCCGCACCGGGGACCGGCGCCCCGGACCACGACCCCGCCGACACCGAGGGCACGAACCCCGCGGCGAACGGGGCGAAGCCGCGCGCGGCGAACGGCGCCGGGAACGCCAACGGGCAGGCGCCGGCCCGCCCCGGCGCCACCGGCCCGCTCAACGGGGCCGCACCGGCAGCGCCGAAGGGCGGACCTGTGCCCGACCGTACGGCGAACGGCTCGCTCAACGGGGCCGCACCCAAGGACGCACCCGCGCCCGGCTCCGCACCCGCGCCCGGTGCCGCGTCCGGGGCCGGGACCGGCTCCCGGCCCGGCGGACCCTCACGGCGGCCGCCCGCCGTCACCCGTGACACCGCCCGCCCGGAAGGCGGCGGCAGGGCGGCGCCCGGGGACGCCCCGGCGCCCGCCCGCCAGTGGCCGCTGCTCACCGTGATCGGGCTGGCGGTGCTCGGACTGCTGATCGTCGCGGTGGACCCGTTCGCCCAGGCGTTCCGCGTCGGCACGATCCTGGTGGGTGCCGCACTGCTCGCCGGCGCGGCGTTCCGCCGCGTCCTGCCCTCGGTGGGCATGCTCGCGGTGCGCTCGCGCTTCACCGACATGGTCACGTACGGGCTGCTCGGCACCGTGATCGTGCTGCTCGCCCTGATGGCGCAGCCCCGGCCCTGGCTGGAGATCCCGTTCCTGGAGGACGCGGTCCGCTTCACCGTACGCTGAGGGGTGTCGTCCGGATCAGGACCCGGCGGCCGACCGCTGATCCGGACAGTCGGCCGACCGTTGATCGGACAGTGCGGGGCCCGTCCTCTCCCCCGTGGGAGGACGGGCCCCGTCACGTGCAACAGCGTCATGGACGCGCCAAACGTGTTCAAGAGCCGCCAGGTGCCTGTGGCACGGAAGTGACCGTTCCGCCACCGTGTGATGGCCGGGCAACGGATGCGCAACCGGGCGCGCGACCCGCGACGGGGACCGCTCGGGAGGCGCTCGGGAGGCGCTCGGGAGGCGCGCGCGGGGTAACCCGGAGTAAGGAACAACTCCCGAAGTGCCCCCGTGCGCCCCGGACCCGGGAACTGCCATCCTGGCCCTGCGCATTCCTCCGGGCAGTCCGTGACCGAGGGGGAGTGGCGGGGCGCCTCGGGGCGTCCCCCCACACCCCAGGGCGCCGGGGGAGAAGGGCGCATCAGGCACGTTCGGGGGGACAAGGGGGAGGCAATGCCTCGTTGGAAGGCGCTACCGGAAGAACTCGACCCTCAGGTCAGGGAGTTCGCCGGTCAGTTGCGCCGGCTCGTCGACCGCAGCGGACTGAGCGTCGCCGCCGTCTCCGACCGCACCGGCTACAGCAAGACGTCGTGGGAGCGCTATCTGAACGGGCGGCTGCTCGCGCCCAAGGGCGCGATCGTCGCACTCGCCGAGGTGACCGGGACGAACCCGCTCCATCTCCTCACCATGTGGGAGCTCGCCGAGCGCGCCTGGAGCCGCTCCGAGATGCGCCATGACATGACGATGGAGGCCATCCGGATCTCGCAGGCGCGGGCGGCGCTGGGGGAGACCGGGCCGCACACCGCCCCCCAGGGCGGGGGGCCGCGGACGACTGCTCCCCCGGCCCGACCGGGCGCCGGTCCGGAGAGCACCGGACCGGGCCGTCCGCCGTACGTGCCCACACAGCGCGGCGGCAGCTCGGCCCCGCCGCCGCCCTCGTATCCCGCACCACCGGGGCACCGCGCCGCGTCCGGCCGAGGCGCCGACCGGGGCGACGAGCGGGGTCGCGGGAGGCGTAGGGCGACCGTCTTCCTCGGGGGCGTCGTCGGCGCTCTGATCGTGGTCGCGGCGGCTGTGCTCCTGACGGACCTCGGTGGCGGGGGCAGCGGCGAGGACCCGGGCAGGAGCGTCGCCGAGTCGCCGGCCGCGTCGCCCACCGTCAGCGATCCGCAGCTGCCCGCAGGGGTGAAGTGCTCCGGCGCCGACTGCACCGGCCAGGACCCCGAGACCATGGGCTGCGGCGGCGAGTTCGCCGCGACCGTGTCGAAGACCACGGTCGGTACGGCCCTCGTCGAGGTGCGCTACAGCAGGACGTGCGCGGCCGCGTGGGCCCGTATCACCCAGGCCGCGCCCGGCGACAAGGTCTCCATCACCGCGGGCGGGGCGACCCGGAACGGTCTGGTGAACGCCGACAACGCCGACAACGCCGACAACGCGGATAAGGCAGACAAGGCGGACAGGGACGCGTACACGCCGATGGTCGCGGTGGCGTCGGAGTCGGAGGCGCAGGCGTGCGCGACGCTCACGACGGGCACGAAGGGCTGCACGACGGAGCGGTGACCGGCCCCGCCGGACGGCGCCGGACCGCGCAGGGCGGTGCCGTCCGGCAGGGCCGAGGGTGGTGGGCGGCGGGCGCCAGTGAGTCGCACCACAAGGGGCGAGGGCCGCGCGCCCTGGCACGCACTTCCCCGTAGCCCTGCGGGCACGGAAGGTGCCCCCACCGCGTCGGCTTCCTCGTTCGCCTCCGCCCTGCGAACGCACGCACCGCTGTCGCACGCACCGCTGTGACATCAGCCGCTCCGCGGCGGGCCGCTCGCCGATCCGGCCCGATCCGAACGGCAGGCCCTGGCGGTGCGCGGGTCCCGGGGTCGGATAGCCTGACGGCTGGATATCTCTCCACGTCGAGATATTCCGCACCAGGGGCAGGGACCCCCACCGCCAGCTGTCTTACGGAGATCGCCATGACCCGCACTCCCGTGAATGTCACCGTCACCGGCGCGGCCGGCCAGATCGGCTACGCGCTGCTCTTCCGCATCGCCTCGGGCCACCTGCTCGGCGCGGACGTGCCGGTCAAGCTCCGCCTTCTGGAGATCCCGCAGGGCCTGAAGGCCGCCGAGGGCACCGCCATGGAGCTCGACGACTGCGCCTTCCCGCTGCTCCAGGGCATCGACATCACCGACGACCCGAACGTCGCCTTCGAGGGCGCCAACGTCGCGCTGCTGGTCGGCGCTCGTCCGCGGACGAAGGGCATGGAGCGCGGCGACCTGCTCTCCGCCAACGGCGGCATCTTCAAGCCGCAGGGCAAGGCGATCAACGACCACGCCGCGGACGACATCAAGGTCCTCGTCGTCGGCAACCCGGCCAACACCAACGCGCTCATCGCGCAGGCCGCCGCCCCGGACGTACCGGCCGAGCGCTTCACCGCGATGACCCGCCTCGACCACAACCGCGCGATCTCGCAGCTCGCCGCCAGGACCGGTGCCGCCGTCTCCGACATCAAGCGCCTGACCATCTGGGGCAACCACTCCGCGACCCAGTACCCGGACATCTTCCACGCGGAGATCGCCGGCAAGAACGCCGCGGAGGTCGTCAACGACCAGGCGTGGCTGGCCGACACCTTCATCCCGACCGTCGCCAAGCGCGGCGCGGCGATCATCGAGGCCCGTGGCGCCTCCTCGGCCGCCTCCGCCGCCAACGCCGCCATCGACCACGTCCACACCTGGGTCAACGGCACGGCCGAGGGCGACTGGACCTCCATGGGCATCCCGTCGGACGGCTCCTACGGCGTCCCGGAGGGTCTGATCTCCTCCTTCCCGGTCACCTGCAAGGACGGCACGTACGAGATCGTCCAGGGCCTGGACATCAACGAGTTCTCCCGCACCCGCATCGACGCGTCGGTGAAGGAGCTGGAGGAGGAGCGCGACGCCGTTCGCGGTCTCGGCCTCATCTGATCCGAGCCGCCCGGAAACGGGCGGTACCCGGAAACGGGCGGTACCCGGAAACGGGCGGCACCCGGAAGGGACGCCACCCGGAAGCCGGTTCGTGGGGCGCTGCGCGGTTGCGTAGCGCCCCACAGCGCTCTCTGCGAGCCTGGGGCGCATGAGGGAGCACCGAGCCGCCACCCGCCTCGTCCTGCTGCGGCACGCCAAGTCCGCGTGGCCGGACGTCGCGGACCACGACCGCCCCCTCGCGCCGCGCGGTCGGCGCGATGCCCCGGCCGCCGGCCGGCTGCTGCGCGAGCACGGGTACGTGCCCGACCTCGTCGTCTGCTCGACCGCCCGCCGCGCCCGTGAGACCTGGGAACTCGCCGCCGCCGAGCTGGGCACCCGGGTGCCCGTCCGCTACGACGAGCGCGTGTACGGCGCGGACCCGGCGGAGCTGGCGGGTGTTCTGCGGGAGCTGCCCGTCGAGGTGGGCACGGCCCTGCTGGTCGGCCACAACCCGGGCATCGAGGACCTGGCGGGCGGGCTCACGGGCGAGGACGACGGTGACGCGCTCGCCCGGATGACGGAGAAGTTCCCGACGTCCGCCCTCGCGGTGCTCAGCCTCCCGGGAGGCTGGGCGGGGTTCCGTCCCGGCACGGCCCGGCTCACGGCGTTCGTCGTCGCCAGGGGGAAGAAGCCGGATAAGTGAGCGGGGCGGCCGTGAAGCCGCCGGACACAAAACAGTCCCCGGTAGTCCGCGTCGATCCCCGTATCTCGGTCGTCGCCGCGATTCCGGTTCTCGCGCTTTCTGCCGGGGGCCTAGCCAGAGCCGAGGGAAGGGTCACGCCTGGCGATGGACGTCTCCATCGAGGGGTGCGGCTCTCTCCGGTTTTCCGGTGTAAGGAATAGTTTCCTCCCGTTTTGCCCGAAGTCAAGAGGCGATCGCGGGGTCGGGCTCCGCGACTGATCCCCCCTTCGCGGAGCCGTGACACCGGGTCGCGGGGCCCTCGCTCGCGCCACACGGGGCGGCCGGCCCGTACCGTGGGTCGGTCCGAGCGCCGCGCGTCCACATCGACCAGTCACCTCGGCTCCCACGGCACGGGACACGGCGGCGGCACGCGCCGCGAAGTCCGGCCGCGCCGCCAGGTCCACGGGGGTTCCCGTTGCCGCCCGCGATCTTGCGGGGGAGTGACCCCGGCCACTTCGAGTCGGTCGCCGCGCATGCTTTCCACCCTCCCGGGCAGGCGTCCCGCTCACCAGCCGTCGCTGGTGAGAGGCAAAACGGGAACGGAAGGCCAAACGCGACGTGTCGGCACAACAGACCATCCACGTGGGCGGAGAGTGGCGCGAAGCCGCCTCCGGCGCCACGCGCGAGATCCTCGACCCCGCCTCCGCCACGCCCTTCGCGGTCGTGGCGGAAGGCGGGGCCGAGGACACCGACGCCGCGATCGCCGCAGCGCGCGCCGCCTTCGACCGGGGCCAGGGGGAATGGCCTCGTACGCCGGTGGCCGAACGGGCCGCCCTGCTGCGGCGCGTCGCCGCGCTGCTGCGGCGGGACCGCGAGGAGCTCGGGCTGCTGGAGAGCCGGGACGCGGGCAAGACGCTGGAGGAGGGCCGCGTCGACGTCGACTGCGTCGCCGACGCCTTCGCCTACTTCGCCGACCTCGTCATGAACGAGAGCGGGCGCGTCGTGGACGCCGGGTCGCCGGACGTCCACAGCGTCGTCGTCCACGAACCGGTCGGGGTCTGCGCCCTGATCACCCCCTGGAACTACCCGCTCCTCCAGGCCAGTTGGAAGATCGCGCCGGCCCTCGCCGCGGGCAACACCTTCGTCGTCAAGCCGAGCGAGCTCACACCGCTCACCACCGTCGCACTCATCCGGCTGCTGACCGAGGCCGGACTGCCCGACGGGGTCGCCAACCTCGTCACCGGCCCCGGCTCCACCGTCGGCGCGCGCCTCGCCGAGCACCCCGACGTCGACCTCGTCTCCTTCACCGGCGGCCTGGTCAGCGGTACGAAGGTCATGCGCGCCGCCGCCGACAGCGTCAAGAAGGTCGCCCTGGAGCTCGGCGGCAAGAACCCCAACGTCGTCTTCGCGGACGCCTGCACGGACGACGCCGGCTTCGACACCGCCGTCGACCAGGCGCTGAACGCCGCGTTCATCCACAGCGGCCAGGTCTGCTCCGCAGGCTCCCGCCTCATCGTCGAGGAGTCCCTCCGCGACCGCTTCGTCGCCGAACTCGCCCGCCGCGCCGACCGGATCCGCCTCGGCCACGGCACCGACAAGGACGCCGAGTGCGGACCCCTCGTATCGGCGCAGCAGCTGGCGAAGACGGAGGAGTACGTCGCCTCCGCGCTCGCCGACGGCGCGGTGCTGCGGGCCGGCGGGACGCGGCCCGAAGGGCCCGGGTACGAGGGGTACTTCTACCGGCCCACCGTCCTCGACCGGTGCCACCGGGCCATGCGCGTCGTCCGCGAGGAGGTCTTCGGGCCGGTGCTGACCGTGGAGACCTTCCGCACCGAGGACGAGGCCGTCGCCCTCGCCAACGACACCGAGTACGGCCTCGCGGGCGGTGTCTGGAGCGGCGACCCCGGGCGGGCCCGGCGCGTCGCCGGCCGGCTGCGGCACGGAACCGTGTGGATCAACGACTACCACCCCTATCTGCCGCAGGCGGAGTGGGGCGGCTTCGGCAAGTCCGGCATCGGCCGGGAGCTCGGCCCCACCGGGCTCGCCGAGTACCGCGAGACCAAGCACGTCTACCAGAACCTCGCCCCGCGCCCCGTGCGCTGGTTCGCGGGCGGCTGAGAGCCGGGCAACGGGAACAGCGGAAGGCGGCCGGGACCGGCGGAGGACCACCGGGACCGGCCGGGAACGTCAGAAAACGGGGAGCAGGAGAGCACCGCACCATGACCGAGCAGCACATCTACGAGTACGACTATGTCGTCGTCGGGGGCGGCACCGCCGGATCGGTGATCGCCTCCCGCCTGACCGAGGACCCGGACACCACCGTCGCCGTCATCGAGGGCGGACCGAGCGATGTCGGCCGCGACGACGTCCTCACGCTGCGCCGCTGGATGGGGCTGCTCGGCGGCGAGCTCGACTACGACTACCCCACCACCGAACAGCCCCGCGGCAACTCGCACATCCGGCACAGCCGCGCCCGCGTCCTCGGCGGCTGTTCCTCGCACAACACCCTCATCGCCTTCAAGCCGCTGCCGTCCGACTGGGACGAGTGGGCCGAGGCGGGGGCGGACGGCTGGGACGCCGCCGCCATGGACCCGTACTTCGACCGGCTGCTCAACAACGTCGTGCCGGTCGACGAGGCCGACCGCAACGCCATCGCCCGCGACTTCGTCGACGCCGCCCAGGCCGCGCTCGGCGTCCCGCGCGTCGAGGGCTTCAACAAGGGGCCCTTCCACGAGGGCGTCGGCTTCTTCGACCTCGCCTACCACCCGGAGAACAACAAGCGTTCGTCGGCGTCGGTCGCCTATCTCCACCCGGTCATGGACGAGCGGCCGAACCTCACGCTGATGCTGGAGACCTGGGCGTACCGGCTCGACCTGGACGGCACCCGGGCGACCGGCGTCCGGGTGCGGACGAAGGACGGCGAGGAGCGGCTCGTACGGGCGCGGCGCGAGGTCGTCGTCTGCGCGGGCGCCGTCGACACCCCGCGGCTGCTGCTGCACTCCGGCATCGGCCCGAAGGAGGACCTCGAAGCCCTCGGCATCCCCGTGGTCCACGATCTGCCGGGCGTCGGCGAGAACCTCCTCGACCACCCCGAGTCGGTGATCGTCTGGGAGACCCACGGACCGATCCCCGAGAACTCGGCGATGGACTCCGACGCCGGGCTCTTCGTCCGCCGCGACCCGGACACGCGCGGACCCGATCTGATGTTCCACTTCTACCAGATCCCCTTCACCGACAACCCGGAGCGGCTCGGCTACGAACGCCCGCCGCACGGGGTGTCGATGACCCCGAACATCCCCAAGCCGCGCAGCCGCGGCCGGCTCTACCTCACCAGCGCCGACCCCGAGACCAAGCCGGCCCTCGACTTCCGCTACTTCACCGACGAGGACGACCACGACGGCCGCACGCTCGTCGACGGCATCCGCCTCGCCCGCGAGATCGCGAAGGCCGCGCCGCTCGCCGACTGGCTCAAGCGGGAGGTGTGCCCGGGGCCCGAGGTGACGGGCGACGAGGAGCTGAGCGAGTACGCCCGCAAGGTCGCGCACACGGTCTACCACCCCGCCGGCACCTGCCGGATGGGGGCCGCGACCGACGGACTCGCCGTCGTCGCCCCCGATCTGACCGTACGGGGGCTCGACGGCATCCGCGTCGCCGACGCGTCCGTCTTTCCGACGATGCCCGCCGTGAACCCGATGATCGGCGTCCTGATGGTCGGCGAGAAATGTGCCGAACTGCTGACGAAAACAACGGGGAGTGAGAGCTGATGACAGAGCCGATGACAGGGCCGATGACAGGGCCGATGACAGGGCCGATGACCGAGCCGATGACAGAGGCGATGGACAAGCAGCCGCCCGTATTCGCGGTACGCGAGCTGTGGAAGGTCTTCGGACCACGCGCCGGACGGGTGCCCGACACCCCCGAGCTGGCCGCCCTCAGCCCCGCCGAACTGCGCGCACGCACCGGCTGCACCGGAGCGGTCCAGGACGTCAGCTTCGACGTCCGCCGCGGCGAGGTCTTCGTCGTCATGGGCCTGTCCGGTTCCGGCAAGTCGACGCTCGTCCGCTGCCTGACCCGGCTGATCGAACCGACGTCAGGATCGATCGCGATCGACGGCGAGGACGTGCTGTCGATGGACAAGGCCCGGCTGCGCGAGCTGCGCCGGCACCGCGCCGCGATGGTCTTCCAGCACTTCGGACTGCTGCCGCACCGGTCGGTCCTCGACAACGTCGCCTACGGCCTGGAGATCCAGGGCATGGGGCGCGCGCAGCGCCGCGCCAAGGCCGCCGAGGTCGTCGCGAAGGTCGGCCTCGACGGCCTCGAACACCGCAGGCCCGGTCAGCTCTCCGGCGGTCAGCAGCAGCGTGTGGGACTGGCCCGGGCGCTTGCCGTCGACCCCGAAGTGCTGCTCTTCGACGAGCCGTTCAGCGCGCTGGACCCGCTCATCCGGCGTGACATGCAGGACGAGGTCGTCCGGCTGCACCGCGAGGAGGGCCGCACGATGGTCTTCATCACCCACGACCTGAACGAGGCGCTGCGCCTCGGCGACCGCATCGCCCTGATGCGGGACGGGCGGATCGTGCAGCTCGGCACGCCCGAGGAGATCGTCGGCTCGCCCGCCGACGCCTACGTAAGGGACTTCGTCCGCGACGTGCCCCGCGAGCAGGTCATGACCGTCCGCACGGCGATGCGCCCGGCGGCCGACGCGGCCGAGGCGGCGTCCGGCCCGGCGGTCGCCCCCGACGCCACGGTCGCGTCGGCCATCGAGGCGGTCGCCCGCGCGGGTGCCCCGGCGCGCGTGATGGACCAGGGGCGGTGCCTGGGGGTCGTGGACCAGACCGCGCTGCTGGCCGTGGTGGCAGGGCTGCCGGCCGAGGGGGTGGCGGCGTGAGGGCCTTCTCCCCAGCCGGCCCCTTCGGGGGATCCCCGCCTCGGACACTCACCGCCCCGGCTCGGGGGTGGTGCCGATGAGCGCCGCCGTGGACAGCCTGTCCAAGACGAACACGACGACCACCGCGGCCGGTTCGGCGGCGTCCCGGCCGCTGTGGCGCCGTCGCAGGGCCCTGGCGGGCGGGGCGGCGGGCGCCGTGGCCCTCGCCGTGGCCGTCGCGCTCGGCGTCGCCCTGCTCGGCGGAGGCGGTTGGCCCGCCGCGCTCACCGTCGACATCGCGGGGCCGCTCGACGACGCCAACGCCTGGGTGATCGACAACCGCGACACCCACCCGCTCTTCCTCTACTTCCTCCTCCACCTCTCCAACACGGCCACCGACGCGGTCGACGCGGTCTACCGACTGCTCGACGCGCTCGGCTGGCTCGGCGTCGTCGCCGCCGGTGTGCTCGGCGCGTGGCGCGCCGCCGGGCTCGGGCTGCGCGGATCGAGGGTCGCGCTGACGGCGCTGGGCGCGCTCGGGGCCTGCGGGCTGCTCGGGATGTGGGACGCGACGCTGCTCACCATCGCGCTGATGGTGGTCTCGGTCGCCGTCGCGGCGGTGCTGGGCGCGCTGATCGGGCTCCTCGCCGGAGTCTCCGACCGTGTCGACCGGGCGCTGCGGCCGGTGCTCGACACGATGCAGGTGCTGCCGGCGTTCGCGTATCTGCTGCCGTTCGTGCTGGTCTTCGGCACCGGCACGCCCGCCGCGCTCTTCTGCACGGTGATCTACGCGGCGCCGCCCATGGCCCGCCTCACCGCGCTCGGCCTGCGCCGCGCCGACCCCGCCGTGCTGGAGGCGGTCACCTCGCTCGGTGCGAGCGGCAGGCAGCGGCTCTGGACGGCCCGGCTGCCGCTCGCCCGCAGGCAGATGCTGCTCGGTCTCAACCAGACGATCATGATGGCGCTGTCGATGGTCGTCATCGCCGCGCTCGTCGGCGCCGGCGGTCTCGGCGAGGAAGTGTACTCGGCGCTGTCGACGACGGACGTGGGCAAGGCGTTCGCCGCCGGCCTGCCGATCGTGCTGATCGCGATCTGGCTGGACCGTACGACGGCGGCAGCGGGCGACCGTATCGGCGCGCGCACACCGTCCGGGAACCGGCTGCTGCACGGCGGCCCCGCCTGGGCGCTGGTCGCGGCGGCGGTCGCCGCCGCGGCGGCCGTGCGCACCACCGCCTGGCCGGACGCGTGGACGTACGACATCTCCACCCCCGTCAACAAGGCACAGGAGTGGATCACCGAGAACCTGACCTTCACGGAGGTCTGGGCACGGGAGTTCACGCTCTGGATCCTCAACCCGCTGCGGGACACGCTGATCTGGCTGCCGTGGTGGTCGGTGCTGCTGCTCGTCGCCGCCACCGCGTGGCTGGTGGGGCGGTGGACCGCCGCGCTCACGGCGACCGCCGCGATGGCCGCGATCGGGGTGCTCGGCGTCTGGGCGAAGTCCCTGGACACGCTCTCCCAGGTGCTCGCGGCGCTGGTGGTCACGCTCGTGGTGGGCTTCCTCGCCGGTGTGCTGTGCGCGCGTGCCGGACGGCTGGAGCGGTGGCTGAGGCCGCTGCTGGACGCGATGCAGACGATGCCGCAGTTCGTGTATCTGATCCCGGTCGTGGCGCTCTTCGGCGCCACCCGTACGGCGGCGATCGTCGCGGCCGTCGTCTACGCACTGCCCGCCGTCGTACGCATCACCACCCAGGGGCTGCGCGAGGTCGACTCCGCCGCCCTTGAGGCGTCCCGCTCGCTCGGCGCGTCCACCCGGCAGCAACTGCTCCAGGTGCAGCTCCCGCTGGCCCGCCCGGCACTGCAACTCGCCGTCAACCAGGGCGTCGTGCTCGTCCTGGCCGTGGTCGTCGTCGGCGGCCTCGTCGGCGGCGGAGCGCTCGGCTACGACGTCGTCAAGGGCCTCTCCCGCGGCGAGATGGGCATCGGCATGACGGCCGGTATCGCGATCGTCTGCCTCGGGCTCGTCCTGGACCGGATCACCCAGCGGCCGGCCGCCTCCCCCAAGCACCGCTGACCCCCCCACCCATCCTCCCGACAGGAGCACCATGCGTACGTTGCGTACCGTCCCCACCCTTGCCGCGGGCAGCTGCGCCCTCGGCCTGCTCGCGCTGACCGCCTGCGGCGCCGCCGACACCGGCAAGAGCACCGACGTCGGCGGCGAGAAGACCGTGAAGCTGACCGTCCCCTCCTGGGTCGGCGCCCAGGCCAACGTGGCCGTGGCCAAGGAGATCCTCGAACAGGAGCTCGGCTACACCGTCAAGACCCAGCAGATGGGCGAGGTGCTGGCCTGGGACGCGCTGTCCAAGGGCGACACCGACGCGATCCTGGAGGACTGGGGCCACCCGAAGGAGGAGAAGCAGTACGTCGAGACGAAGAAGACCGTCGTCAAGGGCGGCGATCTCGGCGTGACCGGGCACATCGGCTGGTTCGTGCCGAAGTACTTCGCGGACGAGCACCCCGATGTCACCGACTGGAAGAACCTCGACAAGTACGCCAAGGAGTTCCGGACCGCGGAGAGCGGGGACAAGGGCGAACTGCTGGAGGGCTCGCCCGACTACGTCACCAACGACGACGCGATCATCGCCAATCTGAAGCTGGACCTGAAGACGAACTACGCGGGTTCCGAGGCCGCCCAGATCACGGCGATCAAGAAGTACGCGAAGGAGAAGAAGCCCTTCCTGACGTACTGGTGGACCCCGCAGTGGCTGAACGCCCAGATCGACATGGTCGAGGTCAAGCTGCCCGAGTACAAGGAGGGCTGCGACGCCGACCCGAAGAAGGTCGCGTGCGCCTACCCGAACACGCCGCTGCAGAAGTTCTTCAACGCGGACTTCGCCAAGAACGGAGGCGAAGCGGCGGAGTTCCTGAAGAACTTCACGTGGACCACCGATCAGCAGAACGAGGTCGCACTGATGATCGCGGACCAGAAGCTGTCGCCGGAGGCGGCGGCGAAGAAGTGGGTGAAGGCGAACGAGGCGACCTGGAAGGCGTGGCTCCCCAAGAAGTGACGCCTCAGCCGTCGGCGTCGGAGGGGCTCCGCAGGAGCCCCTCCGACGCCGGGCGTCTCGCGAGCGCCGGGCTCGTCAGTGGTTCGTGTACTGGCCCGGCGTGTAGTGGCCCGGGACCATACGGGTGGTCACGGCGAACCTGTTCCATGCGTTGATGACCGTGATCGCGGCGATGAGCTGCGCCAGCTCCGCCTCGTCGAACTGCTTAGCGGCCCGCTCGTACACCTCGTCCGGGACGAAACCGTTCGTCAGCACGGTCACCGCCTCCGTCAGCTCGATCGCCGCGATCTCCCTGGCCGTGTAGAAGTGCCGCGACTCCTCCCACGCGCTGAGCTGGATGATCCGGTCGACCGACTCGCCCGCCGCAAGCGCGTCCTTGGTGTGCATGTCGAGGCAGAAGGCGCAGTGGTTGAGCTGCGATGCGCGGATCTTCACCAGCTCCAGCAGCGTGGGGTCGACGCCCCGGCGGGCGGCCGCGTCCAGCCTGACCATCGCCTTGTAGACCTCGGGGGCGTGCGTGGACCACTCCATGCGCGGGGTGTGCTCGTGATTCGTCTCGTTCGTCATGGAAGCAAGCCTAGGGAGCAGATGGCGCATCGGTATGGTCCACTTCCATGACGGATGACTGGGCCACTTTCGGTGCCGACCTCCATGTCGAGCTGCGCGGTACGGGGCTGCGCACCGGGCTGATGGACGCCCTGCGGGAGGCCGTACGCAGCGGGCGGCTCACGCCCGGCACCCGGCTGCCCTCGTCCCGCTCCCTCGCCGCCGACCTGGGCATCGCCCGCAACACCGTCGCCGACGCCTACGCCGAGCTCGTCGCCGAGGGCTGGCTCACCGCCCGCCAGGGCTCGGGCACCCGCGTCGCCCGCCGTGCGACGCCCGGCGCCCGCCGGCCCGCCCCGGCCGCCGCGCCGCGGCCGAGCCCCGCGCGGAGCCGGCCCGCGTACAGCCTGGTGGCCGGCTCACCGGACCTCGCGTCCTTCCCGCGCGCGCAATGGCTCAAGGCCGCGCGCCGCGCCCTGACCGCTGCCCCGCACGAAGCCTTCGGCTACGGCGACACCCGCGGGCGCATCGAACTGCGCACCGCGCTCGCCGGCTACCTGGCGCGGGCGCGCGGGGTCTACGCGGAGCCCGGCAGGATCGTCGTCTGCTCCGGATTCGTCCACGGGCTGATGCTGCTTGCGACGGTGCTGCGCAGCCGGCGGGTGCGGGAGGTCGCGGCGGAGTCGTACGGACTCGATCTGCACCGGCGGCGCCTGACGGAGGCGGGGATGCGGCTGCCCGCGCTGCCCTTCGACGAGCGCGGCACCCGGACCGAGGAGCTGGCCGGGCCGGCGCTGAAGGGCGTCGGCGCGGTGCTGCTCACACCCGCGCACCAGTTCCCCATGGGGGTCGCGCTCCAGCCGGACCGGCGGGCCGCCGCCGTCGACTGGGCGCGGCGCACGGACGGGCTGATCCTGGAGGACGACTACGACGGGGAGTTCCGCTACGACCGCCAGCCCGTCGGCGCGCTCCAGGGCCTCGACCCCGACCGCGTCGTCTATCTCGGCACGGCGAGCAAGGCCCTGGCCCCGGGCCTGCGCGTGGGCTGGATGGTGCTCCCGGCGGGCCTGGCCGAGGAGGTCGCGGCCGCGAAGGGCGAGTCGGACTGGGCCTCGGGCACGCCGGACCAGCTGACGCTCGCGGAGTTCATCACCTCGGGCGCGTACGACCGCCAAGTGCGCGCCATGCGGCTGCGCTACCGGCGCCGCCGCGACCAGCTCGTCGCGGCCCTCGCCGAACGCGCCCCGGAATCCGCGTCAGCGGCATCGCGGCCGGCATGCACGCGGTCCTCGAACTCCCGCCGGGCACGGAGGCATCGGTCGTCCAGGCCGCGGCCTGGCAGGGCCTGGCCCTGGAGGGCCTCGCCCGCTTCCGGCACCCTGCCGCCCCCGCCACGCGCGACGCCCTCGTCGTCGGCTACGGCACCCCGCCGGACAGCGCCTGGTCGGGCGCGCTGGACGCGCTGTGCCGGGTCCTGCCGTAGGGGCCGTCCTCGCCCGGGCCCTGGCGTCGAAGTCCCGTCTGCCCCGCGGGCGGACGACGCCACTTCGACGACAGGCGCTGGGTCGTGTCTTCACAGTCGCGTCTGCCCGGCGGTGTCTGGCACGCGCTCCCAGAGCTCGCGCCTGGGAGGTGGGCCACCCCCGTGGCCCTTCGGGCACGGGAGGTGCCCCACCGCAAGGACTTCCTCCTCCGCCTTGCGATCGCACGCACCAGACGCCGCCGGGCCCGCCCTTCGGGCGGACGAGGCTGCGGACGAGGCTATTGAAGACACTCCCTAGGACCGGACCCCCGCGTCCTGCTCGGACGGGAGCTCGCCGAAGCGCGCCAGCACCAGCGCCCCTCCCACCGAGACCGCGAAACCCGTGATCGCCAGCCAGCCCAGCCCCTCCCGCGTGCGGTCGCCGAGCCACACCACGCCGACCGCCGACGGCAGCAGGGTCTCCGCCAGCACCAGGCCCGCCGTGGCCGTGGTCACCGAGCCGTGCGCGAAGGCCGACGTCAGCAGCAGGAACGCCGCCGCGCCGCCGAGCAGCAGCGCGTACAGCGCCGGGCTCGTGAAGTCCACCGAGTCCAGCAGCCGCACCGCCACTTCGGGCACCCCGAAGCCGATACCGGCACCCAGTCCCAGGACCAGCGCCC